>JANOYU010000065.1:0-20799 GCA_031429035.1 Methylophilaceae bacterium | reverse complement strand
TTTTCTTCCATCATGCGCGCAATCAGCACACTGCCAACCATACCGCGCCAACCAATAAAACCAACTTTAAGCATTGTTATTCCGTTATCTATATTTAATTTACTGAGTCGATTTTTTAATCGCTTCGCCTGCTTTTTCTACATCTTGGCCAACACCGTGCACCGTGTTGCAGCCTGCTAATATAAAAGCACATATTGCTAATGCAATGATTTTATTCATAAATTTACCTTAATTACTTTGTTTTAATATAAAAGTCTAATCGCGAAAATTACCAAATTGCAGCGGAAAATCCGTCACACTTTTTTTGCAAAACGCAATCGCATCTTGTAGAAAATCGCGCTTTGCGCCATTCACGCGCACTTCTTCACCCTGAATGCTGGCTTGCACTTTTAGGCCTGAATCTTTAATCAGTTTGGTAATACGTTTTGCCAGCTCAGCATCAATACCCGCCTTAATTTTGAGCTCTTGCTTGACTTTATTTCCACCCATTTTTTGCACGTCTTTATGTTCTAAGCGCTTGGTCGAATCTGGCTCTTTTTTCTCCATCGCAGGCAGCAAAATGTCTTTAATTTGGTCTAGCTGAAAGTCATTATCGCCATGAATGGTAATAATATTGTCTTTCTCGTTAAATTCAACTTTAGCCGCCGTGCCCTTAAAATCGTAGCGGTTGGTGATTTGTTTATCGGTAGTATCAATTGCATTTTTAAGTGCAACTTTATCAACCTCTGATGAAATATCGAAACTTGGCATATTAAAACTCCTAAAACGTACTGCCCTGCAAGCCAATAGCCATGCGGGTTGCAGGACATATCAATTCAAGTATGTTTGCACTATTTCGTTAAGAAATTGGGCGAGAACAAGGCGTCAGAACGAAGCAAGTACAACAAGTACGGCGAGTGATGACAACGCAATTATCGCGCAATTTATAACGAAAGAGTTATTCAAAATGGCAAACGTAGTCTAACATTTCTGTCACTTCAATATCGAAGCTGGAGTTGCCTGGCACCGTAAATTTTTCGCCTGCGTTGTACGTCTTCCAAGCTTCATCGCCTTTTAAGCGCACTTTGCAGCTGCCTAAATTTATTTCCATCAGCTCTGGCGCGGCGGTGTTAAAAGTCAAACTACTTGGAAAAATCACGCCAATCGTAGAGCGCGTGCCGTTTGGCAGCAGCACAGTGTGGCTAACGCATTTGCCGTCAAAATAGACATTCGCTTTTTTCTTTACACTTACATTATCAAACTGTGCCATTTTAAAACTCCCAATTAATTTTATTGCATTATACAGATTTCGGTTTCAATTCGAAGGTAAGACAAGGCGGCAGCACAGCGCGCGACGCAGGCAGTATGTTTGCATACGACTAGGAGCGCGCAAGGCAGCCAACGCAGTATTGCCGATGAATTTTAAGCGAAATTACATTGCTGCGACTATCTGGTCGCCCATTTCACTGCAACTTACTTTTTTAGTACCCGCTTCAAAAATATCACCTGTGCGATAACCAGCTGCTAATACTTTTTTTACTGCGTTTTCAATACGTTGCGCGGCGGCTTCGTTTTCAAACGTATAGCGCAACATCATGGCGGTAGAAAGTATGGTCGCAATCGGATTAGCCAAGTTTTTGCCTGCAATATCAGGCGCAGAGCCGTGCGATGGCTCGTACAAGCCTTTTTTGGTTTCGTTTAAACTAGCAGAAGCCAACATGCCGATTGATCCCGTGAGCATACTTGCCTCATCGCTTAAAATATCGCCAAAAATATTGCCCGTTACCATCACATCAAACTGTTTTGGGTTACGAATCAATTGCATAGCGGCGTTATCCACGTACATGTGCGTCAGCTCTACCTCTGGATATTCTTTGGCAACGTCGATGACGATTTCTTTCCAAAATTCGGTAGTTTCTAGCACATTGGCTTTGTCTACAGAGCACAATTTACCTTTTTGGCCATTTTTGCGTCGTTTCATGGCAATGTCAAATGCAACGTGGGCAATGCGGCGCACTTCAGATTCTTTATACACCATGGTGTTAAATCCTTCGCGTTCGCCATTCTCGTTCACGCGCATACCGCGCGGCTGGCCAAAATAAATGTCGCCAGTCAACTCGCGCACAATCATAATATCTAGCCCTGCCACCACTTCTGGCTTAAGGGTTGAGGCGTTGGCAAGCTCTGGGTATAGCACGGCTGGGCGCAAATTGGCAAACAAACCTAAATCTTTACGAATCGCCAATAAACCGCGCTCTGGGCGCAAAGAACGCTCTAGATTATCGTACTGCGGACCGCCAACGGCGCCAAGCAAAACCGCATCGGCTGCGCGACAAATATTTTGCGTAAATTCTGGGTAAGGATGCCCGTATTCGTCATACGCTTGGCCGCCAAGCGGCGCGTGTGTAAACTCAAACGGCATGCCTTCTGCCTTTAATACGTCTAGTACGCGCAAGGCTTGCACCATAATCTCTTTACCAATGCCGTCGCCAGCGAGTACTGCAATTTTCATTTCGTTTCCTTTATACCAACTTGTGTTAATTTGCTAGCTTCTACTAGAGCATAGGATGTTTTATAAATTGCATATAGGAATAAGATTAAGAAAATCCAAATCAGATTTTTAACAGAAAGTCCTGCAAATAATGCAGCTGTTGATATTACAAACCAAATGAAAGCATCTTTGAAATGCAATGCAACTTGATTCCAATTAAGATTTCCCTTATTTATAACTTTTAGGCCATCATAAACAATACCTGCCAGTAATAACTGTGTTGCAAATATTAAATAGTTTAAAAATTCAATATTTAAATACTTCAAAGCGAAGTTGTCATTTTTAAATTGACCAATATAGTAGACTCCTACAGTCAATAGTAAAAACCAACAAATCATCCCAAAAGTCTTGCACAGAAAGTTAATAATTTTGTCTTTCAAAATAGCCATGGCTGACCCTGCTTGTGTTTTGACTCAAATGATTTAATCGCATCGGTATGCATCAGCGTTAAACCAATTTCATCCAAGCCATTCAACAAATTATGTTTGGATGTTGGGTGGATTTCAAAGCTAAACTTTTCGCCCGATGGCAACGTGACGGTTTGCGATGGTAAATCCACACTCAGGCTATAACCCACATTCGTTTCGCATTCTTTAAACAGTTTATCCACCATGGCGTGGCTGGCCACAATCGGCAACATGCCATTTTTGTAGCAATTGTTAAAGAAAATATCGGCGTAACTTGGCGCTATAATTACGCGAAAGCCGAAATCTTCAATCGCCCACGGTGCGTGTTCACGACTAGAGCCGCAACCAAAATTTTCACGCGCCAACATGACTTGTGCGCCTTTGTAGCGTGCTTGGTTTAGCACAAAGTCTATATTTAATGGCCGGTTAGTACAGTCCATGCCTGGCTCGCCATGGTCAAGGTAGCGCCACTCATCAAACAAATACGGGCCAAAGCCGCTACGTTTAATGCTCTTTAAAAACTGTTTTGGAATAATCGCGTCGGTGTCAATATTAGCGCGGTCTATCGGCGCTGCCAAGCCTGTTAATTGGGTAAATGCTTTCATTTTTCCTAAATCCTTATACGTTTCGCACGTCAACAAAATGGCCAGCAATCGCCGCCGCAACTGCCATCGCTGGACTGACTAAATGCGTACGCCCGCCTTGGCCTTGGCGACCTTCAAAATTCCGGTTACTTGTAGACGCGCAACGCTCGCCTGGGCTAAGTCTGTCGGCGTTCATGGCCAAACACATGCTGCAACCTGGCTCGCGCCACTCAAAACCTGCATCTAAGAAAATTTTGTCTAAACCTTCTTCTTCAGCTTGGCGCTTTACCATGCCAGAACCTGGTACAACCATGGCCAAACTAATACTTCCAGCCACTTTTTTGCCTTTTGCCACCACGGCAGCGGCACGTAAATCTTCGATTCTAGAATTGGTGCAAGAGCCAATAAATATCTTATCTAATTTAATATCTTCAATCGGCGTATTAGCGGTTAAACCCATGTATTTCAATGCATTTTCAATGCTTGTACGTTTGGTTGCGTCCATCTCTTTGGCTGGGTCTGGTACGCTGCCGCTAATCGGCATCACTTGCTCTGGCGATGTGCCCCAAGTGACTTGTGGTGCAATATCTGCGCCGTTTAGCTCAACCACGCTATCAAATTTGGCATCTGCATCACTGTTAAGCGTGTTCCAATAGGCAGTTGCATTATCCCAATTGGCGGCTTTTGGTGCATACAACCTGCCGCTTAAGTATTCGGCAGTTTTTGCATCTGGCGCGATAATACCCGCACGCGCGCCTGCTTCAATCGCCATATTGCAAACAGTCATGCGGCCTTCCATCGAAAGATTACGGATGACTTCGCCGCCAAATTCGATAGCAAAACCATTGCCACCCGCAGTGCCGATTTTGCCGATGATGGCTAAGGCCACGTCTTTTGCAGTAATGCCAGCGCCTAATTTTCCATCCACACGCACCAACATATTTTTCGATTTTTTGGCGATTAAGGTTTGGGTTGCAAGAACGTGTTCGACTTCTGATGTACCAATGCCATGCGCCAACGCGCCAAAAGCACCGTGCGTGCTGGTGTGTGAGTCGCCGCAGACAACTGTCATACCTGGCAATGTGGTGCCTTGCTCTGGGCCGATGACGTGGATAATACCTTGATTAGCATGCTTAAACGGAAAATACACCAGCGCGCCAGTCTCTTTAATATTGCTGTCTAACGTTTCTACTTGCAAGCGCGAAATTGGGTCTTCAATACCTTTATCCCAATTTTTGGTCGGCGTGTTGTGGTCTGGGTTGGCCACAATCGTGTCGCTGCGCCAAGGTTTGCGACCAGCAATACGCAAGCCCTCAAACGCCTGCGGGCTGGTGACTTCATGCACCAAATGTCGGTCGATGTAAATCAAGCATGTGCCGTCTGCATCTTCATGCACCACATGCGAATCCCATAATTTATCGTAAAGCGTTTTTGCTGACACTGCATTTCCTAACATGATTATTCCTTTGTTTAAATCTATTTATGCTGCTGCCAATCTTTTCGCAACCTGCGAATCCTGCAGCAACTTGTATTCAATCGCATCGCACAACGCGCGCCATGACGCATCAATAATATCGGTTGATACTCCAATTGTCGTCCAACTTGTTTTCTGGTCTGCCGATTCAATTAGCACACGCACTTTGGCCGCGGTGGCTTGGTCTGAATCCAACACGCGCACTTTGTAATCCACCAATTTTACCTCGGCAATTTGCGGGTAAAAACGCTCCAGCGCCTTGCGAATCGCCTTATCCAGCGCGTTCACTGGGCCATCGCCTTCGGCAGAGACGCTTTCCATTTGCCCATCAACCGTAATGTTCACCTTGGCAAGCGCATTATTGCTGCGTTCAGCAGAGTTTTCTTGCACACTCACTTTGTAATCATTCAGCACAAAAAACGGCTCAAAACGCCCTAAAAGCTTGTGAATCAACAAATCAAACGAAGATTCCGCGCTTTCAAATTGATAACCATCATTCTCTAATGATTTTAGATGCTCAAGTATGCGCTTCGTTTCAAGCGAATCCTTAGTCAGCGAGGCATCGACCGCATTAATCTTTGCCAGCAGCGCACTGCGCCCCGCCACTTCACTCACCAAAATATGTCGCGTATTACCCACTAATGCTGGGTTAATATGTTCGTAAGAAATCGGGTTTTTGCTTACCGCATCAATGTGCATGCCGCCCTTGTGCGAGAACGCATCATGCCCAACGTAAGCGGCCTTGTCGTTAAATGCCATATTGGCAATCTCAGACACATAGCGCGCGGCAGAAGCAAGGCTCGCCATATTTTCTTGCGGAATGCAGCTTAAACCCAATTTTAATTGCACGTTCGGAATAATCGAACACAAATTGGCATTGCCACAACGCTCGCCAATGCCGTTAATGGTGCCTTGCACTTGCGTGGCGCCCGCTTTTACCGCCGCGACGGAATTCGCCACTGCCATTTCGCAATCGTTATGGCAGTGAATGCCTATTTTTATATTTGGAAACCGCGCAACAACTTTTTGCGTAATGGTAAACACTTCATCAGGGAATGTTCCGCCGTTGGTATCGCACAAGCACAACACGTCAGCACCCGCATCAGTAGCAGCTTGCAAGGTTTTTAGTGCATATTCTGTATTAGCTTTGTAGCCGTCGAAAAAGTGCTCTGCATCGAAAACTACTTCTTTGCCATTGCTCTTTAAAAACGCTACAGAATCATTAATCATGGCCAAGTTTTCGTCCAAAGTCGTGCGTAAAATATCGGTGACTTGATAATCCCAACTTTTGCCAAAAATCGCCACCGCAGGCGTTTTAGCCAATAACAATGATTGCAAGTTATTGTCTGCAGCCGCATGGATATTGGGCTTGCGGGTTGCTCCGAAAGCAATAATTTTGGCATGTTTTAATTTTAATACGCGCGCGCGCTCAAAAAATACCAAATCTTTGGGGTTAGAGCCTGGATTGCCCGCTTCAATATAACCAATACCAAGCGCGTCCAGGCGCTCGACAATTTTTAGCTTATCCTCGACCGTAAACGAGACGCCCTGCGCTTGTGCGCCGTCTCGCAAGGTGGAATCGTAAGCTGTGATATTTTGTTGCATGATTTCTTTTTACTTCGCTTTATTTTATAGCTTTGTTTTTATGACGTAAATTGGCTGCAATGCGCATTCTAAGCGCGTTCAGCTTAATAAAACCGCCTGCGTCTTTTTGGTCGTAAGCGCCTTTGTCATCTTCAAATGTGGCAATGCTTGAATCAAATAACGAATCAGTTTTGCTGTCGCGCCCAGCCACAATCACGTTGCCTTTGTAGAGCTTTAGGCGCACCCAGCCGTTCACGGTTGCTTGCGTGTGGTCAATTAAGGTTTGTAGAGCAATTCTTTCAGGACTCCACCAATAGCCGTTGTAAATCATGCTGGCGTAGCGCGGCATTAAATCATCTTTTAAATGCGCGACTTCTCTATCCAAAGTTAAGCTTTCAATGGCGCGATGCGCTTTGAGCATAATCGTGCCGCCTGGCGTTTCGTAACAGCCGCGCGATTTCATGCCCACGTAGCGATTTTCCACTAAATCTAATCGGCCAATACCGTGCTTGCCGCCCAATTTATTTAGCTGCGCCAATAACTCATGCGGCTTCATCGCTTCGCCATTGAGTGAAACAGGGTCGCCATTTACGTATTCAATGTCCAAGTATTCCGCCGCATCTGGCGCGGCTTCAGGCGAAACTGTCCAACGCCACATGCTGTCTTCCGCCTCGGCGGCTGGGTCTTCTAAATGACGGCCTTCAAAACTAATATGTAGTAAATTGGCGTCCATGCTGTATGGGCTGCCGCCTTGCTTGTGCTTCATATCAACAGGAATGCCGTGCTTTTCAGCGTAGCTCATGAGCTTTTCGCGGCTAAGCAAATCCCACTCGCGCCAAGGCGCGATGATGTGAATATTTGGGTTAAGCGCATACGCGCCCAACTCGAAACGCACTTGGTCATTGCCTTTGCCAGTCGCGCCGTGTGAAATGGCGTCGGCATTAGTTTCTGCCGCGATTTCAATCAATCTTTTCGCAATAAGTGGCCGCGCAATCGATGTGCCGAGCAAATATTCGCCTTCGTAAACCGTGTTAGCGCGAAACATCGGAAACACGAAATCGCGCACAAATTCTTCGCGCAAATCGTCAATGTAAATTTCCTTAACGCCTGCGCTCTTAGCCTTAGCACGCGCAGGCTCTAGCTCTTCACCCTGACCTAAATCAGCGGTAAAAGTCACCACTTCGCATTTATATTCGTCTTGTAGCCACTTCAAAATCACAGAAGTATCAAGGCCACCCGAATAAGCGAGAACTACTTTTTTTATATTGCTCATAAGACCAAAAATCCCTAATTCAACTAACTTAAAAACAAATCAAATGCAACTAACATACTTACTAGCCCTAACAGACTTAAACCACCTAAAAATAACCAATCTGCAACATGCTCAAATCTATCTGCATTTTTATCATTTCTAATTGCCCAATATGACAGCCAAGTGCTTATTAAAAAAATAAGCGTGGCTAAAGCCATAGCTTTATCTGCCCATGGTGAAATAGCATTTTTTGGCACTAATTGCACTAAGGAAATTACGGTTACACACACACCAACTAACGTAGCTGAAACAGGCAAAATATGATTGCTAATTCCTTGTGAAGCCATGTTTTAAACTTTTCCCAACAATAAATATTCCATCAGCGCTTTTTGCACATGCAATCTATTCTCTGCTTCATCCCACACTACAGATTGTGCTCCATCTATCACGTCTGCAGCTACTTCTTCGCCGCGATGCGCAGGCAGGCAGTGCATAAATAGCGCGTCTTTATTGGCGGCTTGCATCATATCGCCATCCACTTGCCAATCGGCAAAATCGCGCATGCGTTCTTCATTTTCCGCCTCAAATCCCATGCTGGTCCACACATCTGTTGTTACTAAATGTGCACCTTTGACAGCGTCCATCGGATCTAAAAACTCTTCATAATGGTCGTGACCATATAAATTTGCGCGTTCTGGCTCTACTTCGTAGCCCGGCGGTGTAGAAACATGTACGTTAAAATCCAGCACTTCGGCCGCTTGCAGCCAAGTGTTGCAAACATTATTGCTGTCGCCTATCCACGCTACGGTTTTGCCTTTAATCGAACCTCTATGCTCAATAAAGGTAAAAATATCAGCCAAAATTTGGCATGGATGATATTCATTGGTGAGGCCGTTAATTACTGGCACGCGCGAATTGGCAGCAAAACGCTCAATAATATCTTGCTCAAAGGTACGAATCATCACCAAGTCGCTCATGCGCGATATCACTTGCGCGGCGTCTTCCACCGGCTCACCGCGGCCTAGCTGTGAGTCACGCGTATTTAAGTAAATAGCCGAGCCACCTAATTGCTGAACACCAGCCTCAAATGATAATCTAGTGCGGGTGCTGGCTTTTTCAAAAATCATTACCAATGTTCTATCTTGCAGCGGCCAATATTGTTGATAAGCCTTAAATTGGCTTTTTATCCATGCCGCGCGCGCAAAGATATGATTAAGCTCATCTGTGCTTAAATCGTTAAATTGCAAAAAATGTTTAATTGCTGCCATATAAATGAGTTACTAAGTCACTTTTTCAAGGTTTTTGGCATGATATTTAGCATCTGCTATCACTATTGGCGCAGTTAAAAACTGCTTAATTAGCGCTGACAACCTCGTTACCAACTCATGCACCTCAGCCTCCTTAATCACCAAAGGCGGCAATAAACGTACCACCTTTTCAGCAGTGACGTTGATTAACAGTTTGGCTTCTAGCGCCATTTTCACCAACTCGCTGCAAGGCCTATCTAGCTCTATGCCCACCATTAAGCCGGCATTGCGAATCACCTTTACGCCAACCACATCTTTCAGTGCTGCCGAAAATTGCTGGTTAATTAAATTACCCATTTTTTGCGCATTTTCGCGCAATTTTTCATCTGCAATCACGTTTAATGTGGTTAAGCCAGCCGTGGTTGCCAATGGATTACCACCAAAGGTTGAGCCATGTTTGCCAGGTACAAATGTTTCTGCTGCCAAGCCGCGTGCCACACATGCACCAATCGGCACGCCAGAGCCCAAGCCTTTAGCCAAGCTCATCACGTCGGGCAAAATGCCTGTGTGCTGAAACGCAAACCAAGTGCCAGTACGGCCAATGCCACTTTGCACTTCATCTAGCATTAATAACCAGCCGTTGTCATCACAAATTTTGCGCAGGCCTTGAAAATAGCTGCGCATATCAGCTGGAATATGAATACCGCCCTCGCCTTGTACCGGCTCTACCAATATGGCCACAACATTATTTTTGCGCGATGCGATGGCTTTAATCGCTTCTAAATCGTCGTAAGGCACCCGCACAAAACCTGATACCAGAGGCTCAAAACCCGCTTGCGCTTTTCTGTTACCTGTCGCCGAAAGTGTCGCCATAGTGCGGCCATGAAAACTGCGTTCCATGACAATAATTTCAGGGTTTGTAATGCCTTTATTATGCGCATACAAGCGCGCCAACTTAATACTGGCCTCATTTGCCTCGCAACCACTGTTGCAAAAAAATACTTTATCCATGCCGGAGATTTCGGCTAGCTTGTCCGCTAAGGCTTCTTGCTCGGCAATGCCATAAATATTCGATACGTGTATCATTTTGGCCACTTGTGCCTGAATTGCTGCAACCAATTTTGGGTGTGCATGGCCAAGGCCATTCACCGCCACGCCAGCAAGCGCATCGAGATACTTTTCACCATTGGTCGCCCACAGCCAAACGCCTTCACCATGTGTAAAGGTGATGGGTTGACGACCATAAGTATTCATTAAATGTGACATCATTATTTTTTGTTACTCATTAAATCTAACTTTGTTGTCTCGCTTCGCCATACTAAAATGTACTGTATTTAGCTCGCCGCCTGGTTATCTTCAACGATTAACAAAAAATTAACCATTGAAGCAAATTAAAAAACTTAAAATTACAAAACCTTAAAAAGCAAAACGGCGGCTAAGGCCGCCGTTAAAGCCTTACAAATTACTACAAGCCTAGTGCTGCGCGGTGACTTAAACCATTTGCCATAAAAAATAACATGGGGATTGACAACATCATATTAGTACGCGATGCCAACATGGCCACACGGCGTGCTTTTGCTTTTACTTCATCCGTTGCTGGCACCATGCCTAAAATTTTCTTTTGGTTTGGCCAAATAAAATGCCACACATTAAATAACATGATGGTACCCAACCAAGACCCAATACCAATTGCCGCCATGCCGTTTCGCAGCAAGAACGCATCGACAAAGCCAGCGCCCAATAACCATGCGCCTGCCAGCCAAGTAGCTACTGCCGCCCAGCGAAAGTAAAATAAGGCACGCGGTGCAATGTGCTTGGTAATACCAGCTGCTGTGCCATCGGCACCTGCATCTTTAAGGCCTGCCATTTGCACCAAATTAAAATAATAAAGCAAACCAATCCAAGTGATACCAAATATCACGTGCAACCAACGTGCAATGCCCGGCATTAATGCTTCCATATTGCGCTCCCTAAGCTAAAAAATTTTTCAAAAAAAACACCAACACCACGGTGAGTATAAGCCCAGAAATAATCGTGCCTGCAATTGATTCTAATGGATTTTTCATTGTTACCGCTCCTAAATTTATGTATTCAATCAATCAAGTGCGAGATTAGCGCAAAAGCGCCAATTTAGCAAGGTTTTAGCGTTAGCACAGCCGCTTATTGGCAATTTTGTTTAGCTGCTAAAAACGGTTTTATGCGCGCTTGTGTGTCGGGATGCGAGGCTAGCATTTCCGATACTGCATCTGTTTGGTTGGGCTGCTGTTTTTGTGGCGATTGTTTTTTAGGTTTTTGCGCTGTTTTTACTGACGAATCAGCATCGTCCTCGCTTAAGGCCTGATCTTGCAAGCGCTGCAAAATATCGGCAAACGCACGTGGTGGCAAGCAGGCCGTTTGCAAGGCATTTAGCGCAAAGCTGTCTGCCTCAGTTTCGTGCTGGCGCGAGTATTTCATTTGCATTAATGCGGCTGGTAGGCCAGACGCCACCGAGCTAACGTCGCCGGTAATTGCCGCCAAAATTAGGCCAGAAAGCACACCTTGCAAACTTTGCCTAAACGCATGGCGTTGCTTCACATGACCCAGCTCGTGCGCTAGCACCGCAACAATTTCAGTATCGTTTTTGGCAAGCGTAATCAGCTGATCTGTCACCACCATTATGCCACCTGGCAGCGCAAAGGCATTGGCGCCTATCATGCCGCCATCTCTAAATTCTAATCGATATTGCGGGCAAGAATTGATGGTTGTTTTGCTTAAAGCGCTACATAACTTACCCAGCGCGGCGGCTACACTGGCTTGGCGTTTTACATCCGTTTCGCTAGGCGAAAAATAACCAATTTGACTATCTAGCCCAGCCAATGCTTGCTCGCCCATTTTTGTTTCTAGGCTTGGCGGCGTGGCAGCGGCTACATATTCAGCCAATTTTGGCACGCCATATTGCAAAAATAACCAGCCAGCAAATACGGTGGCAACTAGCGCCACCATGACCCAACCCAAGTGATTTTCTAAATAGTGCAAGCCGCGCCAAAACGCGCTGGTTTTAGATGGCATGGCAGTTTCAAGTTCGCTTATATCAGCCGCCTCTAACCTGCCGCCATTGGGCAAATCAATCAGCCGTTTAGCGTTGCCCAGCTTGGCTTGCACGTCCAAATCAGTCAAATTAAAGCTTAAAGTCTCATTATTAACTTCAAAAACAATGTTTTTGACATGCTCTGCAACCCGCACCAATACTAGGGTGTGCTTTGCGCTTATTCCATCAAAATAATTGGCTTGAAATGACAAAGCGCATTATCCAAACGAAAGGTCAACATCAAACATTTCGGCAATTTCTTCACCAGTGGCTTTTACCTCGGCTTTTTTATCGCCCACAAATTGGTCAAAATCAACATCGCCTACAACTTGCAACTTACTGGCGCGGTATTTTGCCATGCGAATTTGCGCCCAAGGCGTTGCTAGGCCAAATGTCAGCATAATCGCCACAATATTAGTAAAGTACAGCCAAGCAAAATCGCGTGCGCGTAAACTGCTTTTAAAGCTTAACTTATCCAGCGTGCTGTTGTTCCAAATCAAGTTGCCAATGCGCGCTTGCAAATAACCCAAAAAGCCAAAAATAAACAATAAATAGGCAGCCGCTGCTGCTAATAAACCTAGCCACATACTGGGCGTTTGCAGCCATTGCAGCATTTTTTGCTCACTGGTCATTGGCTGATTTTCTACATTTTCTTCCGTAGCTTCTTCTGCCATTTCTGCTGCACGTGCAGCTAATTCTTGCTCTGATAATTTCTCTTCAGTTTCGACCGCTGGCATATTTTCTGCCAGATCTTCGGCTACTTGCGCTTCCGCATGCAACTCTGTCGCTGGCTCTGCTGCTTGCTCTTCAGGCGGCGGGTTGCTGTCAGAATACACACGTTCTACCGTTGTGGGCTCTGTCACTACTGATTCAACCTGGTTAGCTGCCAGCAGCATTTTTGTATTAGTAGGCGCAAAAGCGGCAATATTGGCTGGCATGACGAGCTGGCTTTGGTTAGCTGCTTTGGCTTTGGCTCTATCGACATAGCCTTTGTAAGCCGGAATCGCAACTGCCGCCAAAATACCAATAAAAGGCACAATAAAAACAATCATATAAACTTTATAAAACTGCTTTACCACACGGCTCATGTCAAATTGGCTTAAACCAAAACGGTGATTGTTCACCAAAAACTGATTTCTTTCGTGCGCTACATAAGGTGCGGCCAAGCCAAGCGTAATCATAGTTAACAGCGGCAACCCAATAAACACGCGCACCGCCTGGCTAACGGTACCAATAAAATCAAAGCGCAAACCGCGGTGGCTGCTGTTACGCGCATTAAAAATAGAGCCGCGCACCACCAACCAAGGCAAAAACAAGAAAATTAGCAAAAATACCAGACTTTGCAAAATGGGGTTAACCGCGGCCACTGCTAATAAAGCCACTGCAATCAAACGGCCTTTTAATATCGACATTGGCTTGGCGTGGTAATCAAAGCCCACGTTATCAACCAAGGTGTTGTTATAAAAATATTTTTTGCGGCGTACTTTAGCCCAGGCCGAATAAATACCCAATGTGACTAAACTGAGTAATAAATTGACAATCCAAATACCAAAGTATTCTTTAAATGTGCCCGTAAAAATAAACGGTGTTTGTTTTTGGTTCCCTGCCTCAACAGCCATGTGCTACCCCTTATTTAAGATTTATAGCTTTTATATTTTTATAATGATGAGTGTACCCGATTTGATTGTTTTGGTATATTCAGCACATGCTACCTTTTAAAAATATTGTAAAAACCAGCCAGTATGTTTGGCTATAAATTACCGCATTTAGGCAGCCTTTGGATGCTAGTAGCCGCTATGGGCTTTGCTGTGATGGGTGCGCTGGTAAAAATTGGTGCGGCTAAATTTAGCCCAGCCGAGCTGGTATTTTACCGCTCTGCTTTTGGATTGCTGGCAATTTATGCTTATATTTTTGCCAAAAAATTGCCGCTAAAAACACCGGTTTTTGCCAAGCAAATGTCGCGCGCTGTTGTTGGCTTTATCTCGCTGGTATTATTTTTTTATGCCATTGCGCATTTACAGTTAGCCACCGCCATCACCTTAAATTACACTTCGCCCTTATTTTTGGCGCTGTTTATGCCGTTTTTATTGCACGAAAAACCACGAAAAATTTTATATCTTGCGGTTGCGATTGGTTTTGTTGGCGTTATTTTATTATTAAAACCCACCATTACAAATAATGATGCCCTGGCAGGCGCGCTGGGGTTGGCTTCTGGGGCAGGTGCTGCCATTGCTTATATCAATGTGAAGCAACTAGCTAATTTAAATGAGCCTGATTGGCGCACCGTCTATTACTTTACGCTGGTTTCAACTGTTGCTTCTGGCGCGTGGTTATTGTTGCAGCAATTTACCGCACTCACTTGGCAAGATTTGCCTTTGTTAATTGGTTTGGGCGTATCTGCCACCATTGCGCAGCTAGCCATGACGCGCGCCTACCGCACTGGCAACACGCTCACCGTGGCAAGCCTGGCTTATGTAACGGTGATAATTGCCAGCTTTTTTGGCGTTTTGTTTTGGCAAGAGCAATTATCAAATGGCGAATGGTTAGCGATTGGTTTAATTATTTTAAGCGGCATGATTAGCATAAACGCAACAAGCACCACCGCTAAATAAATTGTCAATCACACCGCAAAACCACAAAATACTGTGTTTGCCATTATTTAAAACCACAAGCCACATTTTTTTACACTTCAACCCAACTTAAAACACCGCAAAACTACTAGACATTTCAATTAGTTAGCAGTAATCTGTATTTTCCGCGTTAAATATGTAAATTTAAGTTTTAATGAATATACTTAATATGCTTTTTAAATATATAAGTAAATATATTGCACTATTTGCTTGCTCTATGCTGCTGGCTGGCTGCTTGGGCGGCACTATTGCGCAGCAAATTGCCCGTTCTATCGCCACCAGCGTGGCCGATAAAGCCATGGCGCGGGCGATGGATGTGGATGAAGACCAGCCGTATAGCAACCGCAAACCAAGCAACACCAATACACAAACGGCATATGCGCCAACCACGCAAAGCAGCAGCTTGCCACAGCCTTACAAGCCAGCAAATTCGCCAGCAAACGCCAAGCAAGATGTTGCAAAACAACAGTCAGCCCAGCATCAACTTAACCAGCAAAACATGCAGCAAGCCCAGGCTGATCCTTACAGAATCGCCATTGCCAACACCGCTTTTGAAGAATTAAAACCGCAAGATTTAAAACCAATCGCCGAACCACTACCTACAGAAGCCGAATCAGAAAACATAGTTGAAGTGATACAAAGCAGCCAATTAGTGCGCGTAGAGCTATTTAATTTGCTGATTGGTGATGAAAAAAATGCAGTTTACGAGCAGGCGCGCTTAATGGGCGCAACTTCGTTACCTAAACAACGCGAGTGGGCATTATGGCGCGTGGCGACTGGCGCTATACAAGACAACAAAAAACCGATTACCTTTTTAATTCCGCCAGAATTTGGCAAGCTGCCTAGTGGCGCAGTAACGATGGTAGAGCTGGCTAGCCCAGGTGAGTTGAATGTGGCACGCTATAAAACACAATAAGGTATAAATTGTTAGTAGTTAAACATGCTGCCCTGAGAGGCATGTAGATATTGGTTTGCAGAGCATCTAATTTTTTTCATGTAATTTTTTGTTGACGATAATTATTTAAAATAGGTATTTCAGCAACATCAAATAATGACTCAAACATGCCGCCGTTATTCATATTTTTAATGGCTAATTGTTGGCAATCTTGCAAAAATTGTAAAATTGCTTGTTGTTGAACTTGGTTAAATAAAGCGTATCTTTCGTTTAATCCCGTTTCTTTTTCAGGCTCGTAAGTTAACTGAAAAACTACTCGATCAAGCACATCATCTTGCAAATTCTCAGCTTCCAACGCAATTGATGCAACCCTCAAATGTGCGGCCATAAAAAACACAAAGTTTTGATCTGTAGCAAAAAATAATACAGCATCACATGCTAACAAGTCATCAAAAGGAATTTGTTGCCAGGTTTGGTATTTGTCTTTTTTTTGAGCGGCGTTGTAATTGGCATGCGAAAAATCACTGCTCATACCGAAAACGCCCGTGTATTGAGCTTGATGTAAGCTTTGAGCTGGGTCTTTTTTAACACCTTCAAAAGCTAACAAGATTTGTTGCGTTAATCTCACGACAATTTTTAGGTTTTCGCTTGAACGATTTATGGCTCTAGCAAACCACTTCGCATGGCAATGAGCGCAATTTCGGCTGAATTGTTCGCGTTTAATTTTTGCTTAATATTGTATAAATGCGTACCTACGGTGCGCGGGCTTAAAAATAAATTTTCGGCAATCTCATTGGTGGTTTTACCTTTTGCTAATGACATAAATACTTCAAATTCGCGCTCGCTCAATACATCGACTGGGCTTTGGTCGCCACTTAATTGCTGTATGGCCATTTGTTGCGCTACGCTAGCCTCGATATATTTTTTACCACTGGCCACTTGGCGAATGGCCTTAATTAGCTCCTCTGCCGCGCTGCGTTTAGTTAAGTAACCCATCGCGCCTGCATTCAACACCCGCTTTGGGTGCACCGAATCTTCATGCGCGCTAAGCACCAATATGCGCGCATTGCTATCTTTAGCCAAAATACGCTCAATCGCCTCTAGCCCGCCCATGCCCGGCATGGTAATGTCCATCACAACAACATGGGGCTTATGCTCGACATAGGCTTTAATGGCAGTTTCGCCGTTTTCTGCCTCGGCAATCACTTTAATTTCAGATGCCGATTCTAGTAACATTTTAAAGCCCATGCGCACCACCGCGTGGTCGTCTACTAGCATCACATTAATTGGGCTCATTTTACTCAATCCTCATTTTCTTAGTCCTCATTTTTGCTGTTTTCCACGGCAATTGCCTGCGGAATATTGATATAAATGGCGGTGCCTTTTTTAGCGCCAGTGTTATTGTGAGGCTCAGAATCCACATTGAAGCTGCCTTTAAAACTTTGCACCCGCTCGCGCATGCCTAGCAAGCCAAAATGATTACTTTGATCCACATCGTGAATATTCATGCCTTTGCCATCATCTTTAATCATTAACTGTAGCGCACCGGTTTTGGTGGTTTCTAATTTAATATCTATATTTTTAGCCTCGGCATGCTTAATGGCATTATTCAGCGATTCTTGCACAATGCGGTAAATATTAATATTTAAGCTTTCGCCAAGCGCGTCTAGCTTGCCTGCTAATTGCAAATTAATGCGAATATCTGGCTGCTGCTTTTGCAAGTTATTTACCGCATCTTTTAGCGTTTCGGCCAACCCTAAATTATCTAGCGAGCCAGGCCGCAGCTGCACAATAATGTTGTGCATGCCATCATAAATATGATTCGCTGCCGCCACAATAGTTTGCGCATAGCCCGAAATATCGGGTGCTTTAGTTTCAGTTTTATTGGCAATGGTCACCGCAAAAGTTTTAATGGCGGTTACATATTGGCCCAACTCGTCATGCAGCTCGCGCGCTAGACTACGGCGTTCATCCTCAATATGGCTTTGAATTAGCGCGGTTAATTGGCGATTTTCTTCTAATTGCCGCTCTGCCGCCAGCGATTCCGCCATGCGGTTTAAACTGTGGCCAATTAAATCAAACTCGGGCAAATCAAAGCTGGGTAAGCGCGGTGTTAAATCGCCTTGTTCCATTTTGTTAATGGCTTTAATCATGGGCTGCAGTGGCTGCAGCCAGCGGCCTAGCATCCAATACACAATCACATTTAACAATACAAAAAACGCTAGCCCGACAAAAAATAAATAGCGCATTTTTGCCCAAGATTCACGAATAGCACCCGATGGATTAGGCTGTACTACTAATTTGCCATAAAAAATGCTGCGTGTGACTGATTTTTCGTGCGGATTTAGCGCATTGTAAAACCAATCGGGCGGGTTTACATTGGCACGATATTTAGATGGTGGCGATTTAAAAATTTGTGCGCCGTTAAGGTTATAAAGCGTAATTTCGTTGCCACGCACATGGCCTAAATGTTTTAAAAAACGCCGCATTACATCGTGCGTATAACCCCACTCTGGGTTTTGCACCGAGCTTACAATGACCGTATCTAACAACTGCACGGTGACCCGCGTGGCCGCTTCCACACCTTCTTGAATCGATGCTTTAGTACCTTTAAAAATAACAAAACCAACGGCTGTCATAAACAACAGCAACAGTGCGGTGATTAGCAGATTTAAACGCAGGCGCAAACTCATGCAATTGATTATAGCGAATTAACGCAATATTGTTCTAGTTAAAACCATGAAACTAATGCGCACTCAACCTAGCTTGCTGCTGCAAGCGCGTAATAGCTTGCAACGATAAAAAATAACTAGCCTGCAACCCACATAGATACTGCCTTGCAGGGCATGTGCTTAATACATATCAATCGTTAATTTTAATGCTTTTATATTCTGCTGGCACGGCTGGATAAGCCAAATTTAAGCTTTTAAGCGCGTTTAATAGCAACCTGGAAATCAACAAATTACGGTTAGTTTTAGAATCGGCTGGCACTACATACCAAGGTGCATGCTCGGTACTAGTGGCAATCATGGCGTTTTCGTAGGCAACCATATATTTGCTCCAAACATCGCGTTCTTTTAAGTCGTTCGGGTTAAATTTCCAAGTTTTGGTTGGGTCATCTAGCCGCTCTTGCATGCGTAGCTTTTGCTCGGCTTTGCTAATGTGCAAATAGCATTTAACAATCACTGTGCCCGTTTCTGTAAGCAATTTTTCGAACGCATTAATTTGCGCATAGCGGCGCTGGCATTCGGCTTCATCTATCCAATCATGCACTTTTACAATCAACACATCTTCGTAATGGCTGCGGTTAAACACAGCAATTTCACCTTTTTGTGGCACTTCTTTGTGCGCGCGCCACAGATAATCGTGCGCTAACTCAACATCGGTTGGGCCTCTAAAATTAGCCAACCTAATACCCAGCGGATCGCACTCGCTAAACACATGGCGCACCGTGCCATCTTTGCCGCTAGCATCCATGCCTTGCAACACTAGCAAAATTTTGTGCTTACTTTGTGCGTATAAAATATCTTGTAGCGCATTAATTTCAACTGCTAATTTCTCTAAAGCCAGTGCATCTTTGGCTTTGTCGCCAGTGCGCTCACTTTTATCATCGGTTTTAAAAGCTTTTAGTGAGAATTTTTTAGGGTTCACTTGATATTGGTCTAGGTTTGCCATTATTTATCCTTAATAATTACTCGATTAATATTATAAAACAACCTCACAATATATCTAGCGGGCTGCTAACGCCGCGCCCACCTTTATTTAAAACATGCGTATAAATCATGGTGGTGCTCACATCGGCATGGCCTAATAACTCTTGTAAGGTGCGAATATCGTAACCACCTGCCAACAGATGGGTGGCAAAGCTATGGCGCAGTGTGTGCGGCGTGGCCAGTTTTACAATGCCTGCCAATTTAACGGCTTTTTTAACCGCGCGTTGCACGGTTTTTTCATCGGCATGGTGGCGGCGAATGACATAATGCGAACTTTGTTTAGCCACCTCTCCCCCCGTGGGAGAGGGCTGGGGAGAGGGGGCAATCAAGGCAGAGGGGGAAAGCAACTTACTACGCGGGTCAACCGATAACTTGACTGACGGAAAACAATATTGCCAACTCCAGCTTTTACCACCACTTGGGTATTTTCTATCTAACGCCATTGGCATAAACACCTCGCCATGCCCTGCGTTTAGGTCATCTTGGTGCAGCGCCTGCACTTTTAGCAAATGCGCTTTTAGCGGCTCCACCAAACTCATCGGCAACATAGTCACGCGGTCTTTAAAACCTTTACCCTCGCGCACTAAAATTTCGCGCTGTGCAAAATCTACATCTTTCACCCGCAAGCGCAACGCCTCCATAATGCGCAAGCCGCTGCCATAAAGCAGGCTGGCAATCAGCCACATCGTACCATCCATGCGGCTTAGCACTGCCGCTACCTCAGCTTGGGTTAACACCACAGGCATGCGCTGCGGCACTTTGGCTTGGGTTACGTTATCTAGCCACGGCAGCTCTACCCCCAGCACCTCTTTATACAAATACAACAGTGCACTTTTGGCTTGGTTTTGCGTGCTGGCAGAAACGTTACGCTGCACCGCCAAATACGTTAAAAAAGCCTCCACCTCTGCCGCACCCATGTCTTTTGGGTGGCGCTTGTCAAAATGCAAAATATATCGTTTAATCCAATCTATATAGTTTTTTCCGGTGCGTAAGCTGTAATGCTTAACACGCATTTTAGCTACCACTTGGTCTAGCAGTTTTGGCGGTTGTGCTGAGTTAGTGATGTTATTCATTTGGTTAACATTTTCTGCGTATTTACTCAATTATACAATGTATTACGACTTAACTTGACGACGTAACTTGACACCCTAAATCCACAGGATTAAACTAGTCATACAACTAGTCATTAAGGAGCTGCACATGATGAATACATGGCCTGTACAAGACGCTAAAGCACGCTTTAGCGAATTTTTAGATGCATGCATTACCGATGGATCGCAACTGGTTACGCGACGTGGTGTAGAAACAGCCGTTTTAGTACCAATCGCCGAATGGAAACGCTTAAACCAAGCTGCACCACCCGCTTTAAAAGCCTTGTTATTATCTAACGATGCGCGTGGTGAGTTAAATGTGCCG
>JANOYU010000064.1:0-3215 GCA_031429035.1 Methylophilaceae bacterium | reverse complement strand
AAAAATTGCAGAGTTGCATCATAAACTATCCGATATTGAAGGTTACAGCGCAAAAGCGCGCGCAGCGGCGTTGTTAGATGGCTTGGGGTTTGCACAAACGGATTTAGCGCGCCCTGTTAGCGAATTTAGTGGCGGCTGGCGTGTTAGGCTTAATTTAGCGCGTGCACTTATGTGCCGCAGCGATTTATTATTGCTGGATGAACCGACTAACCATTTAGACCTAGACGCAGTTTATTGGCTAGAAAGCTGGTTGCGTGAATATCGCGGTACGCTTTTACTAATTTCGCATGACCGCGATTTTTTAGACGCAGTTGTGAATAACGTGCTGCATATCGAGCAACAACGTATTACGCTGTATCGCGGCGGTTATAGTGATTTTGAGCGCCAGCGTGGTGAAAAACTAGCGCTGCAACAAGCCATGTTTGAAAAGCAACAACGCAAGGTCGCCCATTTGCACAGTTATATTGATCGCTTCCGGGTGCAGGCCACCAAAGCGCGGCAAGCACAAAGTAGAATCAAAGCATTGGAACGCATGGAAATGATTTCTGCCGCGCATGTCGATTCACAATTTAGCTTTGCGTTTCGCGCGCCGTTAAGTGCGCCAGACCCGTTGCTGGTGCTGGATGATGTGAATGCGGGATATTCGAATAAGACTATATTAAACAAAGTGTTATTGACCATTCGTCCAGGCGAGCGGCTGGGGCTTTTAGGTAAAAATGGTGCAGGTAAATCCACGCTGATTAAATTGCTGGCGGCTGAGCTAAAACCCCTAAATGGCAAGCGTGTGGAAGGTAAAGATTTGCGCATTGGTTATTTTGCGCAACATCAGTTAGAACAGCTGCGGCCAAGCGAATCGCCGCTGCAACACATGCTGCGACTTGATCCAAATACGCGCGAACAAGAACACATGAATTACCTAGGCGGTTTTGATTTTAAAGGCGACATGGCACGCAGCCCGATTACCAACTTCTCTGGCGGTGAAAAATCTCGACTAGCGTTGGCGCTGCTTATTTGGACACGGCCAAATCTACTATTATTGGACGAACCAACCAATCACTTAGACCTAGAAATGCGCCATGCCCTAACATTGGCGCTGCAAGATTACGAGGGCGGTGTGATTTTGGTATCGCACGACAGAGCCTTGTTGCGCGCCAGCTGCGATAATTTTGTGTTGGTTGCGCATGGCAAAGCGGAAGCGTTTGATGGCGATTTGGATGACTATAAAGACTGGCTTAATGCACAAAAAACTAAGCATACCGAAACCGTTGCTCTGCAAGCCAATACCAGTGCGGCTTTCAGGCCTGCTCAAACAGGCTCGTATGCGCAAAACAAAGCAAATAGACAAGCGCGCATTGTGCAGCGTAGGCCATTGCTAAAAGAAACTGAAACGCTTGAAAAGCAGCTAGAAAAATATAGTATTGAAAAAGCAAAATTAGACGCACGCTTAGCTGATGGCAGTTTATATGATCATGAAAATAAAGCAGAATTACAAAATCTGCTTAAACGCCAAGCTGAATTGAGCGATTTAATTGAAACTGCTGAAATGCGTTGGCTGCAACTGCACGAAGAGTTAGAAGCACTATCGGAAATTAATTAAGCCAAGAACTAACTAAGGAATTAAATATGGATTACTCAAAAAGACTAACTTTGCTGCACGCCCTGTGTTTGGCCGATAGCTTTGATGATAGCGCTAAGCATGACATTAATTTAGATGACTATAATGCGCTGGATTCTGCGCACTATTTAGCCAGTTTCGTCACGTTTAAAGCAATCAATGAGGCGGGGCGCCAAGCGGCAGATGAATATAAAAATAATTTTGATATGCTAAGTGTTTATCAATGTTTTGGGCTACTCACTTTTGCATTTTTTACTTCGCCATTAACGCAAGAAAACATCACCCCCAATATGACGCAAGCACAAATTGTGATTGCCAAAACACTATTTGCGGGCCTGCCTGAAGCCGAGCTGATGGAAATTATTGATAGCGGTTTTAACAAATTTAAGTTAATTGCCGATGCCGAAGCCGAACACTGGGCGGAGTTTCGCGAGAATTTAGATAAACTAACGGTAAGTTTTTTAGTAGCTGGCACCGATGATGATAGCCCGCATAGCAAAGAAGAAGTGCTGCCAATGTTTGGGCAGCTGCTTAGTCAATTGTGTGAGGCGTTTGAAAACTAATTTTTATGCATGCCTGTAGGCAGCATGTATATTGGCTTGCAGGGCAGGCTGTTTTTTAAGCGATTTCGCGCGTAGCTAAAAATTCAATATCAGGGTAGCGCTCTTGCGCCATTTGCAAATTTACGCGGTTGGGCGCTAGGTATACGTAATTGTCTGCGCCATCTAAACCCACGTTAAAGCCATATTTATCGGCGATTGCTTTTAAATCGGCATCACTACCACGCAGCCAGCGCGCGGTGTAGCAATCATAAGGCTCAAACACCATATCGACACTGTATTCATGTTCTAAGCGGTGCGCAACCACTTCAAACTGCAACATGCCCACTGCGCCTAATATTAAATCGTTGCTTAATAATGGGCGGAATAATTGCGCTGCACCTTCTTCTGAAAGTTGCTTTAAGCCAATTTGCAATTGCTTCATTTTCATCGGGTTTTTAATGCGCGCACGGCGGAAAAACTCTGGTGCAAAGCTTGGAATACCAGTGAATTTTAGTGCTTCATTCTCAGTAAATGTATCACCCACCTTAATCGTGCCGTGATTGGGTATGCCGATAATGTCGCCAGAGTATGCTTCATCCATCGTTGTGCGATCTTGCGCCATAAAGGTAATGGCGTTGTTCACGGCCATTAGCTTGCCTGTCGAGACTTGCTTAATTTTCATGCCACGCTCAAATCGGCCAGAACACACACGTAAAAACGCAATGCGGTCACGATGTTTTGGATCCATATTGGCTTGAATTTTAAAGATAAAACCTGAAAATTTAGGTTCATCTGGCGCGACTATTCTGGTGGCCGCATTACGTGCTAACGGAGCGGGGGATAAGTCGACTACCGCGTCTAATAAGCTTTGTACGCCAAAATTGTTAATGGCAGAGCCAAAAAATACAGGCGTTTGCTTACCATGTAAAAAGCGCGCGGCATCAAACGTATGCGACGCACCGCGTACCAGCTCAATGTCCACGCGCAAATCGCTGGCAACCTTACCTAACAACTCATCTAGACGCGGATTATCAAGGCCTTTAATCACCTCGGAAGTA
>JANOYU010000063.1:0-24322 GCA_031429035.1 Methylophilaceae bacterium | reverse complement strand
ACCAAAACGCATTTCTGTAGCTGCTGGTGTTGTCCACATGATAATTCCTTTATTTGTATACTCACACCAACATTGATGTGTTTGTATGCTTCACATTATGCGCGCACTTTTAAAACCAACCCTATGCACCCTGCGTAAATACGCCTAGTGATTTTACGTAAATGACTAATTTTCTTCAGGCTGTTTAATCTCTTGCCCATCGGCATAAGTACTTTTGTATTTAACGCTACCATCCTTATTCCATGCGGTCTCCAGGCCTTCTTTTTTACCATTTACAAAGTTACCCTGCACACGTTTTTGGCCGTTATCGTACCATTGCGTAAATAAACCATGCTCACGCCCGCCTTTATAATTGGCTTCTAGCTTAATTTGGCCGCTTTCGTACCACTGCTTCCATACGCCATCTTCTTTGTCATCTAGGTAATTAGTTTCAATATTTTTTTTACCGTTGGGATACCAAAAAGTTTCTAGGCCTTGTTTTTTGCCTTTAATTACGCTGACTTCGTACTTTGGTTTGCCGTCAGCATAATGCTCTACTTGTTTGCCTGTAAAATTTTTATCAAAAATACCGGTTGCAAAAGTGGCATGGTTTGCAGTGATTAAAAATAGTGCGGCAAAGAGTGTAATGAGTTTTTTCATCAATATGTTATCTCAAAAAAGTTAAGTAATAAGATGCTAATAACAGCAAAATGTTCCGTTAAGTTAACGCGTAAACCCAATTTTGGTAAACAATTTTCCAAATTTTAGCGCATAATTACCGTTAAATAATAAGTTAAGGCTAACAAAATGCAAAGCCAACAAGTACTGGTTACAGGCGCTAACCGCGGCTTAGGGTTAGAATTTACCAAACAATATGCAGCCGATGGCTGGAACGTGCTGGCATGCTGTCGCCATCCGCAATCGGCTATGACGTTGCAAGCGCTAGCGACGACAAACAACAATATTAAAGTGCATGCATTAGATGTAGCTGATTTTGCGCAGATTGACGCGCTGGCATTAAAGCTAAAAGATGAAAATATTGATGTGCTGATTAACAACGCGGGCGTTTATCCAAGCAGTAGCTTTGGCAACACGGATTATAACGCTTGGGCAGATGGTTTTAAAATAAACAGCATGGCGCCCTTAAAAATGGCCGAGGCGTTTGTGCAGCATGTGACACGCAGCCAGCTTAAAAAAATTGCCACAATTACCAGCAAAATGGGCAGCATAGATGACAACACCAGCGGCGAGAGCTATAGCTATCGCAGCAGTAAAACCGCGGTAAATATGGTGATGAAAAGCTTATCAATCGATTTAAAACCATATGGCATTAGCGTGATAACGCTGCACCCAGGCTGGGTACAAACCGATATGGGCGGGCCAAATGGCTTAATTAACGCGCAAACCAGCGTAACGGGCTTGCGCCAACAAATTGACGCGTTAAATTTAGGTAACACAGGTAGATTTGTGGCTTATGACGGTAAGGCAATTAATTGGTAAATTTTATCAGGTAGCATTAGTTTTAAACGGCACACGTTCCTCAAGCTCTGTAGTGTAAGCGGCAATGCCAGCCTGCTCGCGCAGCAAAAATTGTTTAATCGCACTTTCAAAATCGGGGTGCGCTATTTTGTGATACGAGCAAGTTGGGCGTGGCTCAAAGCCGCGAGCTAGTTTGTGCTCACCTTGCGCGCCACCTTCAAAATAAGTGATTTTTTCTGCAATACAAAACATCTGTGCTTGGTAATAGCAAAGCTCAAAATGTAGCCCAGAAATGAAATGCACGGCGCCCCAATAGCGGCCATACAACGTGTTTTGATTATAAATATTCAGCGTACTGGCAATTGGTTTGCCATCAACTTCTGCCATTATCAACAATATATGTTGCGACATGGTTTTGCCAATTTCATCAAAAAAAGCGCGCGTTAAATACGGTGTTGATCGATGTTCGTAATAAGTATTGCTGTAGCATTGATAGAAAAAATCCCAATCACTTGTCGTCGCATCGGCACCTTTTACATGCCTACAAACCACGCCCGCATTAAGTATTTTTTTGCGCTCTTGGTGAATTTTTTTGCGCTTGTCATGGCTTAAAGTGGCCAAAAATGCTTCAAAATCTACATAGCTTTTGTTTTGCCACCTAAACTGCACGCCTGTGCGTTTTAGCCAGCCTGCCGCTTCAAACTTGGCAGCACAAGCCTCGTCAGGAAACAGCACATGCGCGCTAGATAACTTGTGTTGCTGCATAGCGCCTTCTAGCGCATCTATCAACAAGTTTTTTATATCGTCATCGCGCGCTAGCAGGCGCGCGCTGGTAATGGGCGAAAACGGAATGGCCGACAATAACTTTGGATAATAGTCCATACCACTGCGCTGGTAAGCATCTGCCCAGGCCCAATCGAATACATATTCGCCATAAGAATGAGTCTTTAAATACAGTGGAATGGCACCAATTAATTGCTGATTTTGTTTAACAATTAACGGGTGTGGTTGCCAACCTGTGCCCTGCCCAACGCTAGCAGAATGCTCCAGCGCACGTAAAAAGGCATGGCTAAGCAACGGCGTGCCATCGGTCAATGCGTCCCATTGTTGGGCGTCGACTTCATCGAGGCTGGCAATTAAAGCAATTGTTAGGTTTTTTGTGGGGTCTGGCTGTTGCGGCATATAAGCACTGTGAGCTTATGCGCAAAAAAAATCAAGGTTTGCAGAATACCTGAGGTAGGCAAGTTTTAAAATTAACTAGGACGTTTGCGAAGATTTAAGGCTTGTTTATTGACTTTGGCTTTACTTTTATCTTTAATAGCGGCTTCAGCTTCTAAAATTTTCTGTGCTTCCATTTTAGCTTCGGCAGCTCTTTGGCGTTCTAACTGTTTAGCTTGTGCTAGTTGCAGCTCTTCTAAGGTAATTACTTCGTCTTCATCAACATCAACATAACTAAAATGTCGCGCTACTTGCGGCAGACAATGCGTCGCTTCATCACGGTCAAGCGAATCGTCGTTATCTTTATTGCATTCATCAAAGCGCGCTTCTACACTTTCTTGCATGGCTTTACGTTTTTGGGCAATTTGGTTATGTTCTGGGTCGGTTGATTTGGCATAATCGCCAAGCGCTTTACGCAAACGGGCGCGGTCATCTGGGCTAAAGTTGTATTCTAAAGTTTGATCTAGGGCGTCATTTTCATCGGCAGTAGTGTCTGCAACAATGATGTTTTTGCCATCCGCATACAATGGCAAGGCAGTAAAGGTGCCCAATAAAAAAATGATCGGCGAACTAATTAAATACAACTGTGCTTTTAAGCGCATTATTTTGTATTACCCCTCATGACACTTAGTTATTATTTTATTGATTTTTATTTTACAGCTTACTGTTTTATATATTATTGTTGAATACACTTTACTAAGCCCTTTACTATGAATGAATGTTGTAAATGCAATGTTTCATGCTTTAAAATAATTGTAACTATTTGTAACAGTAGCTTAATTTAATGTTTTGGATAACTATTACAGCATAAAAGTTTCTACAATTCTAGCTTTATTAAACCTTAAAACTTATACTAAGCTTATTACTAAGTTTATCTTAAAAATTCAGACGTTTGAAAGCAAACAACATGGCCGACAATGGTAAAAATATTACTGGCAAAAAAATACTCATGGTGGATGACGATGTGCGCATACGTGAGTTGCTGCAACGTTATTTAACCGAGCAAGGTTTTAACATTAAAACAGCGGGCGACGCCAAAGAAATGGATACCGCCCTAAATGCTGACGGCTTTGATTTATTGGTGCTCGATTTAATGTTGCCAGGCGAAGATGGCCTAGCAATATGTCGCCGCTTGCGCGGCAATAATGTCAAAATACCTATTATTATGCTAACCGCGCGTGGCGATGAAGTTGATAGAATTATTGGGCTAGAAATGGGCGCCGATGATTATTTGCCCAAGCCATTTAACCCGCGCGAGCTACTAGCACGTATTAATGCGGTGATGCGTCGCCACGAATACAGCCCAGAAGCCGAAAATGGTGGCAAAACCGAAGCGTTTAGTTTTGGTGAATTTGTGTTCGATCCATCTACCCGCAGTTTAAGCCGTAACGGCATGCAAATTACCATCACTAGCGGCGAATTTGCGCTGCTAAAAGTATTTACCGAGCACCCGCGTCAGCCATTATCGCGCGACAGATTAATGCAACTGGCACGTGGGCGCGAGCTAGATGTGTTTGACCGTAGCATTGATGTGCAAGTATCTCGGCTTAGAAGAATCGTCGAACCAGACCCAGCGCACCCGCGCTATCTGCAAACCATGTGGGGATTTGGTTATGTGTTTATTCCCGATGGCGAAGCCACGCATTAATTAATTGAATCCATTGAAGTTTTTACCACGTACCCTGCTGTCTCGCCTGATGCTGCTAATCGCTTTGCTATTGGCGATTAGTATATATGCTTCGCTTAAAATTTTTGATTATTTTGACCGCGAACCACGCGCCACCACCGCTGCGCTGCAAGCCGTTACTATTGTTAATTACACCCGCGCTTCGCTGATTGCCTCGCATGAAGATAGGCGCCTAGCCTTGCTTTCAGAGCTATCTGGTCGCGAAGGTGTGCGTGTGTATGCGGCTGATTTTTTAGAAGAAATTGAGCCACTGCCAAACGACCCTTTTATTAACCTTATCGCCCAAAAAATTCGCGAGCGCTTGGGTGTTGAAACCATCATCACCATCAACCACTATGGCATACCCGGCCTGTGGATTAGCTTTAACGTAGAACAAGACGATTTTTGGGTGGTGATTCCAAAAATTCAGGTCGACAGGCCGTTTCCTTGGCATTGGCTAGGCTGGGGTGCTGTGGTTGGCTTGCTTTCACTGTTTGGTGCTTATTTAATTGCATCGCGCATTAATCAACCGCTGAATTTATTGGTGTATGCGGCCGATAGATTACGCAATGGCGAGCCCGCGCCACGTTTGCCAGAAGCGGGCGTGCAAGAGCTACGTGAAGTAAGCCGTACTTTTAACGATATGGCAGAATCGCTAGTGCGATTAGATAGTGAGCGTACGCTATTATTAGCAGGTGTTTCACACGATATTCGCACACCGTTGGCTAGGTTGCGTATTGCGGTAGAGTTGTTGCCAGATGAAGGCTGCGAAAGCCTTAAAGCAGGCATGGTAGAAGACATTGCCGATATGGATAATATTATTCACCAGTTTTTAGATTTTGTGCGCGGCGTAGAAGGCGAACCGACCAAAATGATGGACATAAATGGTTTGTTGCAATCGCTGCAAGAGCGCCAAGCGCGGGCTGGGCGTGAACTTAAAGTGAAGCTTAGCAGCACTTATTTTATCCCATTGCGGCCACTGGCTATGCAGCGCTTGCTGGATAATTTAGTCGGTAACGCCTACGCTTACTCAAAAGGAAAAGTGGAGGTAACCAGCAAAATTACTGCCGATAATATTGTAATTAGTGTGCTAGATAACGGCCCTGGCATACCCCCCGAGCATGCACAACGCCTGCTTAGGCCGTTTGAGCGCATGGACGGTGCGCGCAACAAAAACGAGGGCGGCAGCGGTTTGGGCTTGGCGATTTGTAACCGTATTGCTAAGTTGCATCGCGGTAGTTTAGAGCTGATTAATCGCCCAGAAGGTGGGCTAGAAGCTAGATTATCGCTGCCAATACAGCGTTAAATTTAATAAGAAGTTTAGAAACACATAGTCTGTAAGCCGCATGGATATTGGGTTGCAGGGCACTATTAGGCACGATAATTAATGGTTATTCGGTTTAAACCAATTTAGCGTTTCGCGCAGCTTTACTACCTCGCCAATAATGGTTAAACAGGGTGGTTTCAAGCCAGCCGCTGCTACTTTTTCGTGTAAATCTGCCAATGTAGCGGTCACTACTTTTTGCCGTTGTGTGGTGCCTTGCTGCACCACGGCAACTGGCATTGTTGGTGAAACACCATGTTCTATCAATTTTTCGCAGATTTCTTTTAAGCCAACCAAACCCATGTAAATCACCACCGTTTGACGCGGGCGGCTCATCGCCACCCAATCTAAATCTAGCGTTAACTCTTTTGCGCCTGTTAATAAATTATCGTTTGCTTTTAAATGACCCGTAATAAATAAGCAAGCTTGCGCATAATCTCTGTGTGTTAGTGGAATGCCTGCATAGCTAGAAACGCCATTGGCGGCCGTAATGCCTGGCACCACTTGAAAAGGCACACCGTGAGCCATTAACGTTTCAATTTCTTCGCCGCCACGGCCAAAAATAAATGGGTCGCCGCCTTTTAATCGCAAAACGCGCTTGCCTTCTAGCGCCAATTTGGCTAAAAGTTCGTTTATGTCTTCTTGCGACATAGTGTGTTGGTCGCGCGATTTACCGACAAAAATCAGCTCAGCGTCTCTTCTAACTAATTCCATGACTTCTGGGCTAACTAACTTATCGTACACACACACATCGCATTGCTGCATCAGGCGTAAAGCGCGAAAAGTCAACAAATCTGGGTCGCCTGGGCCACCACCCACTAAAAATACTTCGCCTTGATTTTTGTTGGCGTCTGCATCATGAATCAGACCTGCTAATTGCTCGCGCGCGGCTTGCTCTTGGCCGGATAACACGCGTTCTACAAAGCTGCCTTGCAACACGCCTTCCCAAAAAATACGTCTTGCTTGCGTGGTGCCAAATTTGGCCTTCACTTGGTCACGAAATTCACCCGCAATATCGGCAATGCGGCCATAAGTGGCGGGCAGCATGGTCTCGATTTTGGCGCGAATATAGCGCGCCAACACGGGCGCATTGCCTTCACTAGAAATCGCAATCACCACTGGGCTGCGGTCAATAATGCTACCCATAGTAAACGTGCATAAATCGGGCGCATCTACCACATTCACGGGGATGTTTTGCGCCTTAGCCGCGAGTGAAACGGCGGTATTTACCACTTCATCATCGGTTGCAGCAATCACCATGCACGCACCAAGCAATTGATTCTGCTCGAATTTTTCTGCGACATAGTTAATTTTTTGCGCATCCACCAAATCTTGCAACTCGTGACAAATTTCAGGCGAATACAAGGTAATCGCCGCGCTGGCTTTTAGTAGCATGCTCACTTTGCGCATGGCCACATCGCCACCGCCGATTACAACACAGTGGCGATTATTAATATTAAAAAAAATGGGTAAGGCTTGCATGGCGTTATTTTAACCGTTAGCAGCAAAAACGACTAAACAAAAACGACTAAATACGTTTAGGCAACTACTCTTTTAAAAATCCATACTCAAATATTTTAGGTTTTATTTTGTCTGCCAGTATATTTAGTTTATTTCTTAGTTCACCAATCAGCGCGGTGTAACTTGCGTCGTTACTTTTGGCATTCATTCTGCCAGCCGCGTTTCTACCCTGAAAATATTCTCTAATATCGTAAAAACTGGCGTTTACGTTTACATTTTTTTGCGCGTGGTAATACCGCCAAAGCGCGCGGCCTGCGTCAAATACGGCGGTGGCTTCTGGTGAAAACTGCCTTGGCTGATTGCCTTGCGCGCCATTATTCGCCTCGTTTTCAAACAAAGTGTTTTGCGCTTTTTGCTCGGCTTTTAATTTGCCATTGATAAAGTCCGTCATAAAATGACTAGCAAACTTTTCGTTAGCGTTGACTTCATGTTCAGTGAATGGAATCCAATAATTGATTCCATATTTACTTTTTATATTATTATTGAACAAGGTAAAGGCTAAACAATCGCTTTGAAATTCGGTATCTAATTGCCAATCATCATTAGGATATAAAAACTGGTCTCTATCGTTAAGCCAAGTGGCATCTATCACTTTTCGAACTGCATAAAAAATACAATTTGGAATGAGATTTATTTTTGTAATATTGTGAGTTTGTGAATGTTCAATAACAGCTTTTGAAGGGCTATTATCAATAAATACTATTTTATTGTTTTGAAAGTCAGATGCCCCTCTAACCATATAAGCAAGTCTTTCTCCTTTATGATCATAAAAATTCTGCATCCAATTTAGAATAACTCTATTCTTTTCAACAACTCTGATTGTTTTATTACCAATAAACAATTCATCTTTATCAAAAATATCAACTTGAACGCTATCAAAGCTGACTTTTTCAAATGTGTCCCAAATAAAAAAACCTATTGGGAAACTGCCTTTCACATTGTCAAAGGTACTCGCTGGCACAATGAAACAAGATTTAAGTTTTGCTAAAAAAACATTTCTAAAACTCGAAAAGTTTTGAGATTGCAATTGTTTTAACGTTGAAAAATTTGCAATCTTGCTGTCGGGAATCTCAAAAAATATTCTCACTAAAAACTGTATAAAAAGTTCGTTTATTCCTCTGCCTAACAATGAAAAATATTTATTGTAAGTTTTGTTAGCTGAAACACCTGCTTTATGTCTTAAATTACCACTAATCGTATCGCTTGCCGTAGCTTCCGCATACGGCGGATTAATATAAATCACCAACTTTTTACGCTTTTCATCATCGTTAATAATGTCTTGCAAGCTGTGCGGCAGCTTGGTGAAATCGTCATTTAAAAAATCAAACTGAAACACGTGGTTTTTAAGTAAGTTTGCCCCATGGTCTATGCGCTCGTGCATCACGTTCACATCGGCTTGGTCTAAGGTGCTGGCGTAAATGTTGTATTTATTGGTTAAACCCGCCAGTAAATTACCTGTGCCTGCGGCGCAATCCCAAATAACATAATCATCTTGCCAGTTTTCACCTAAATAATCGGTTAAGTATTTTTGTGAAAGCTCTACCCATTGGCGTGGCGTAAAAAATGCGCCTTTGCGCTCGCGAATATCTTGCGGCACCAGCAAATCTCTACGTTCGATAATGTAGTCTTGAAATTCTTTTAGTGGTGGGCGTTTATAGCGCTTCCAAAATTGTTGGTAGGCTTCTTTGTTTTTAATACCAATGGTGGCATCGAACATTTGTTTGATGTTTTCTTTGGCTATTTTATAACCTGTGTTTTGAAAAACCACAAATAGGTTATCGCGAATGGATAAATCATCATCAACACTTTGCGTATCTTTGTCATCCACAAACAGGTCAGCTAGGTAAAAATCGCTGTCTAAAATATTTGCTTTTTTAAGGTCATCCCAATTCACGTTAATATTAGGTTTAACCAATTCTAGCCAGCGCAAATAAATGGGAATAAAGTTATTTTTATCAATTTTTAGTTTGCTGGTGGTGGTGGCTTTTGCTACATTGTCTTTAATAAAGGTGATGAGGTCTTTTTCATCTTTATCAAAGTCGTAAATATAGGTGTGTTTTTTAAGCGTGGCTTCAATACGTTGTTTAATCAGCTGAAACTCTTTTGTTTCATGGTTGCTGGGCGTGACGTTCCAGTTAAAATCGTTTAAATAAAAAATATCTTGCACGTTAATATAAGGCACAAAGGCAATTTTTTTAAAATCAAACGCGCCCAAAAAAGCAGGCGGTAAAGTTTTATCAAATGTGCGCGCTTTACCAATGGTTAGTATTAATTGCACAAACATGGTAATGATGTCGAAATCGCCTGTTTTGGCTTCTGCCCACAAAAGCGGCGCTCTACCAAACAAGCTCTCTTGCTTTGGCAACAACGTAAAATCAATATTGCCAATAATTTCAGTGGTATCAAATTGCTTAAACCAATCTGCCCCTACCTTGTTTTTTAACTCTTCTTCTCTTATGTTTTTATATTTCATTTTTTTTACTTCATTGTTTTAACCAAATTAATAAATAAATGATAACTCAAACGCTTAAAAGCGGTTTAAATCATTTTAATGCCCTGCAAGCCGCATGGATATTGGCTTGCAGGGCAGCTAAATTCTCTCGGGCGTTTTTACCTTGATTTAATGTGTTTTTAATCTGCCAAAAGCTACGCGCTTTTAGTACGCAAACAGCGTAAAATAACGCTTTAATTTTAGATTAAAATCAGCGTGAGCAAAAAAGTATTCATTAAAACCTTCGGTTGCCAAATGAACGAGTATGACTCCTCGCGCATGGCGGATTTGTTGCATGCGGACAACGGCATGACGCAAACTGAGAATGTGGATGAAGCGGATGTGATTTTGCTAAACACTTGCAGCGTGCGCGAAAAAGCGGAAGAAAAAGTGTTTAGTCATCTTGGGCGATTTATTCCGCTAAAAGCAAAAAACCCCAATTTAATCATCGGTGTAGGTGGTTGCGTGGCCAGTCAAGAAGGCGATAACATCATCAAGCGCGCGCCTTATGTGGATGTGGTGTTTGGCCCGCAAACCTTGCACCGCTTACCTGAGATGATCTCTGCCAAACAAAAAAGCGGCAAATCGCAAGTCGATATAACATTCCCCGAGATTGAAAAATTTGACCATTTGCCGCCCCCACGCGTAGATGGCGCAACGGCATTTTTGAGCATTATGGAAGGTTGCAGCAAATATTGCAGCTTTTGCGTGGTGCCGTATACGCGCGGCGAGGAAGTGTCACGCCCATTTACCGATATTTTGCGGGAAGCCACACAATTGGCCGCTGCTGGCGTAAAAGAAATCACACTGCTTGGCCAAAATGTAAACGCTTACCGTTCCCAAGACACAATGGAGCTTGAAGGCGTTGAGGCCGATTTGGCGATGCTGATTGAAAGCATCGCCGACATTGCGCAAATTGAACGCATACGCTTTACCACCAGCCACCCGAATGAAATGAGTGAGCGGCTGATTAACTGCTTTGCCACTGTGCCAAAACTCGCGGTGCAGTTACACTTGCCTGTACAAGCGGGTTCTGACCGTATATTGATGGCGATGAAACGCAATTACACTGCGCTGCAATACAAAAGTATTATTCGTAAACTGAAAGCTGCTAGCCCAAACCTCACCTTTACATCTGACATTATTATCGGCTTTCCTGGTGAAACTGAGGCCGATTTTGCAGCGACTTGCAAGTTGGTGCAAGACGTGGGTTTTGATTACAGTTTTAGCTTTTTGTATAGCCCGCGCCCTGGCACGCCCGCTGCGTTTATTAAAGACGATACGCCGCAAGAAATTAAATTATCGCATCTAAGCAAGCTGCAAACCATTATCGAAGCGCAAGGCGACGCCATTAGCCGCGCCATGCTAGGCACAACGCAGCGCGTGTTAATCGATGGCGCATCGCGCAAAGATGCGAATTTACTAGCAGGTAAAACTGACAATAATCGCGTAGTGGATATCGTAGGCGATAAAAATTTAATTAACACTTTTGTGAACGTAAAAATTACCGATGTGACTAACCCACGGCGCTTGCAAGGTGAAATTTTCGAAAATGATTACACCAGATTAATTAAGGAGCGCATAGCAGCGGCCGATCGTGGTGAGTTTGCAACTGATGAAGAAGTGATTGCAACTTTTGCAAAATTTGGTGTGGTTTACAAACCTTAAATTTCGTCATTCCCGCGTAGGCGGGAATCCAGTAGAGTAGCAATTTTATGACCATGGCTTCTATTCAAAAAAAATAATGTGTTCGTGGTTCGCTTTTTAGCAAGATTTGTTAATATGTAAGTTGCCTAGATTCCCGCCTGCGCGGGAATGACGAGTTAATTAATACTGAGAGCACTAAAGCGAAAGTAAACAATGGAAATCACCCTAAATCCAGAAGATAACGCCCGCCTCGCCAACTTGTGCGGTGCGCTGGATGAAAATATTAAACAAATTGAAACCGCGCTAGAGGTGAATATTAATCGGCGTGGTGGCACGTTTAATATATCAGGCAAGCAAGACAGCATGCGCCTAGCCGCGCAGATGCTAGAAAATTTTTATGTGCGCGCCAAAAAGCCACTGGCATTAGAAGATATTCAACTGAGCTTAGTAGAAGTTGATAAACTAAAACCTGACGATGTGAATAGCAGCATGCCAGTGCTGATGACGAAACGTGGCGATTTGCATGGCCGTACACCTAGGCAAGTAGAGTATTTGCAGCAAATTCAAGATCACGATGTGACGTTTGGCATTGGCCCAGCTGGCACGGGAAAGACCTATTTGGCAGTGGCTTCGGCGGTAGATGCGATGAGCCGCGACCGCGTAAAAAAAATTGTGTTGGTGCGCCCTGCGGTAGAAGCTGGCGAAAAGCTAGGCTTTTTGCCTGGTGATTTAAACCAAAAAGTGGACCCTTATTTGCGCCCGCTGTACGACGCGCTGTATGACTTGGCGGGCTACGACACGGTGAATAAAATGTTTGAGCGCGGCGCGATTGAAGTTGCGCCACTGGCTTATATGCGCGGCAGAACTTTGAATCAAAGTTTTATTATTTTAGATGAAGCGCAAAATACCACGCCAGAACAGATGAAAATGTTTTTAACGCGTATTGGTTTTGGCACCAAGGCCGTTATTACCGGCGATGTGACACAAATTGACTTACAAAAGCATCAAAAAAGTGGCTTGGTAGAAGCGCAAAAAATCCTTAAAAACGTAAAGGGTTTAGCATTTACGCAATTTTTAAGTGCCGATGTAGTGCGTCACCCGCTGGTGCAAAAAATTATCAACGCGTATGAAGAATATGATGCAAAACAGGCTGAAAATGCACCGAGAGAAAAATGATGCTCTGCAGGCCGCATAGATATTGGCTTGTAGAGCATCGCTTTGAATAATAATAGAATTAAAGCTTTAAACTTTTGCCAACGCTTGTTCTAAATCTTCAATAATATCGTCGATGTGTTCAATGCCAATCGACAAACGCACCATGTCTTCAGACACGCCTGCTTTTTTCATTTCATCAGGATTAAGTTGCCTGTGCGTGGTGCTTGCTGGGTGACATGCCAGCGATTTTGCATCGCCAATATTCACCAAACGCGTAATTAATTGCAACGCATCTTGAAAACGCGCGCCGCCCGCCGCACCATCTTTTACACCAAAAGTGAGAATGCCCGAGGCGCGCCCGCCCATAAATTTATTCACCAAGGCGTGATCAGCATGATCGGGCAAGCCCGCATAATTAACCCAGCTGGCTTTTTTGTGGCCTTTTAAATATTGCGCCACTTTTAGCGTGTTGTCGCAAATTCTATCCATGCGTAGGCCTAGCGTTTCTATGCCTTGCAAGATGAGAAAAGAGTTAAACGGCGAAATGGCAGCGCCCGTATTGCGCAACGGAACAACGCGTGCACGGCCAATATAGGCGGCTGCGCCAAGCGCCTCGGTATAAACCACGCCGTGGTAAGAAACATCTGGCTCGTTTAGGCGTTTGAATCTTTGCTTATGTTCTGTCCAAGGAAACTTGCCAGAATCGACAATAGCGCCACCAATGCTATTGCCATGTCCGCCCAAATATTTGGTCAGCGCGTGCACCACAATATCGGCGCCAAATTCAATTGGGCGGCATAAATAAGGCGATGGCACGGTGTTATCTACAATAAGCGGAATGCCATGCGCATGGGCGATTTCGGCTAATTTTTCAAAATCTGTGACGTTACCAAGTGGGTTACCAATGGTTTCGCAAAAAATCGCCTTGGTTTTATCGTCGATTAACTTGGCAAAATCTTCTGGTTTTTTGTAATCGGCAAAGCGCACGTTAATGCCATATTGCGGAAGCGTATGTGCAAAAAGATTATAGGTTCCGCCATACAAGGTGCTGGCAGACACAATATTATCGCCCGCCTCGGCAATTGTCATAATAGCGTAGGTAATTGCAGACATGCCAGAAGCCAGTGCCAGCGCGGCAAGCCCGCCTTCTAACGCTGCCACGCGCTTTTCTAAAACGTCTGTAGTCGGGTTCATAATGCGTGTGTAAATATTACCCGCCACTTTTAAATCGAACAAATCGGCGCCATGTTGCGTGTCATCGAACGCGTAGGATGTGGTTTGATAAATCGGCACCGCGACGGCCTTGGTGGTGGGGTCTGGCGAGTAGCCGCCATGCACAGCAATGGTATCAAGCTTCATATTACGTTCCTTTTTTTAAAAATTAAATAAAAAAACAATTAATAAAGATATAGTTTGAATATAGTCTTTAAATGCATGCTCTGCAACCCGCATGGGTATTGGCTTACAGGGCATGTTTTTTAGCATGTAGTTACAAACTTATGTTTACAAATCAATCACTAATTTCACCGTGACATTATCGCCCACAGCAATTTTTTCTTTTTTTCGCACTTCAGCTTTAATCGGCAAAACATAGGCTTTTAATTCTGACGACGGGAAAATTGAAGTTTGCCAAGACGTATTTCCAATCGTCGCCACCACCCGTACCGCGCCCCAGCCGCGCGTTTTTTCGTGCATATTTTCGTTAAAAAATTTAATTTCTTCCGATTTGTCTTGCGGCAAGCTAATAAAATGCCAAGCAGTTGCGCTGCTTTGCCACAGCCAACATGGGTTGCTAAAAGTAAAAATTAAATCGAGCATGGTTTTTGTCACGCCAAGTTTGTTTAATAATTATATAATTGTTATATGTCTCAGTTAAAATTTTCCTTACAAATCGCCAGCAAAATGGCCGAAATTCCTGCCAAAAATTTGTTCAAAAAGTGGGCAAAAGCTGCCCTGCGCGTGGATACCGAAGTGACGATTCGCCTTGTGGATGAAGCCGAAGGCCGCGCTTTAAATTTGGCTTATCGCAACAAAGATTACGCGACCAATGTGCTGACTTTTACAATCACCGAAACGCCGCATTTAATGGGCGATATTGTGATTTGCGCGCCCGTAGTTATTAAAGAGGCTACCGAACAGGGCAAAACCATTGCAGCGCATTTTGCGCACTTAACCGTGCATGGCATCCTACATCTTCACGGTTACGATCACGAAATTGAAGCGCAAGCCGAGCTAATGGAAGCGATAGAAATACAAATAATGACTAAATTAGGGTATGCTAATCCTTATGTTCATAACTGAGGCCTATTAATGGCTTCCGACCCAGAAAAACCAAACAACAAAACCAGTTTATTAGAGCGCTTAAGCAATTTTTTGCTACGCGAGCCCGAAGACCGCGAGCAATTAGTCGAGCTGCTACACGGCGCTTACGAAAACCATTTAATGGATGCAGACTCGCTGGCCATGATAGAAGGTGTGCTGCAAGTGAGCGAGATGCAAGTGCGCGATATTATGATTCCGCGCTCGCAAATGGATGTCATCGATATTACCGACCCGCCCGAAAAATTTATCCCGCACGTGATTGAAACCGCGCACAGCAGATTCCCCGTCATCGAAGACGATAAAAACGATGTGATTGGCATTTTACTGGCCAAAGATTTGCTGCGTTATTATGCGGGCGAGGATTTTGAAGTGCGCGACATGTTGCGCCCTGCCGTGTTTATCCCCGAGGCCAAGCGGCTAAATGTATTACTCAAAGAATTCCGTAGTAACCGTAACCATATTGCTATTGTGGTGGATGAATACGGCGGTGTGGCGGGCATGGTGACGATTGAAGATGTGCTTGAGCAAATTGTGGGCGATATTGAAGATGAATATGACTACGACGAGGATGAAGACAATATTATTCAAAGCGCAGAAGGCCATTATCGCGTGAAGGCATTGACTGAAATTGGCGATTTTAATGCCGCAGTGGGTACCAATTTTAGCGATGAAGAATACAGCACCATAGGTGGCTTGGTGGTGAATAAATTTGGCCACATGCCTAAGCGTGGCGATAGTATTGTGATTGATAACTTAAGCGTTTCTGTGCTGCGTGCTGATAGTAGGCGCTTACATTCTATATTGGTAGAGATTATTCCTGACGAGCCCTACCCCATAGAATCTATTTAAGTTTGTTAAATTGAGTGAACTAAACAAATTTTCAAATCTCATAATCTGTACATTACTTTGGAGAGTTTTGATGAAAACTTGGATTTTAGCTGTATCACTGCTTGCAACTGGTTTATTTGCGCAGCTTGGTTTTGCCGATGAAGCGCAAACCAAACCGTTGGTAACCGAAATACCGACTGAAGAAAAAGCCTTTGTCGCTGCTATTAACCAATTTGATAAAGCAAAAATTGTAGAATTGCTGGGTGAGCCTGCAAAAGCAGATGATGTAAAATTAAAAGGTTCGGGCAAAATAGTGGCCAGCATTTGGCATTATCACAATATTAATACCGATGAAAATGGCGAATATTACCTTACTACAGAGCTAGATTTTGTTGATGACAAAGTAGTGCAAGTGGTGTTTTTAAATAACGACGGTAGCGATGCCAATGATGGCGCTGGCAAAAAATATGAAGGTCAGCCAGTACCTGAGATGGAAAAATTAATAGATATTCCACCTAGTTTGTAATACGCAGCACAACAAAAAGGCGCCTTTTAACGGGCGCCTTTTTTATTAACTAAATTTACAACTATTTACGTAATGAGTCACGAATTTCACGCAACAACAATACGTCATCTGGCGTAGGTGCTGGCGCTGCGGCTGGTTCTGCTTTTTTCATGCGGTTAACCATTTTTACCATTTGAAAAATGATAAAGGCCAAAATGATAAAGTTAATTAAAATAGTTATAAAATTACCATAAGCTAGCATTGGAATACCCGCTGTTTTTAGCGCTGCATAAGTGCCAGCATTGCCCTCTGGAATATCTTTTAAGGCAATAAACATATTGCTAAAATCTACACCACCCGTGATTTTACCCACAACTGGCATAATAATATCGTTTACCAATGAATCGACAATTTTACCAAATGCTGCACCAATGATAACGCCTACTGCTAGGTCCATCACGTTACCTTTGGTAATAAACTCTTTAAACTCTGATCCCATGCTCATTATTATTTCTCCTAAAAATTGTTATTTATTTAATTATTAAAAACCGATGAAACAAAATGCAATATAGTCGTCCTGTTTAGGCTTTGTCAACCATTGACTTTAATTCTAGTTAGCGCAACTGTAAAAAATAGTGAATTACACGCTACAATCGGCTTTATTCATTAAATTAATATCGCAATGATTGCTAATAAAAAATATTTGCCTGCCTTGCTGGCATTTGCATTTGGTGCTGTATCTGTACTGGGTTTTGCGCCATTCTACATCTTCCCTATTCCAATCATCGCAATCGCAGGTTTATGCTATTTATGGGCAAAAACAGGCACGCCAGCAGCCGCATGGATACTGGGCTTTGGCTATGGTCTAGGATTATATGGTGTGGGGATTTATTGGATATACATTAGCTTGCACGATTTTGGCGGCATGCCTTGGTGGTTTGCGGGCTTTTGCACGTTTTGCTTGTGTGCGTTTATGGCGTTATTTGTGGGCTTGGTGGGTTATTTTGCTAAACGTTTAGGTTTTATATGGTTAAGCGTACCCGTTTTATGGGGATTATCTGATTGGGTACGCAGTTGGATTTTTACAGGCTTTCCCTGGTTAACCATGGGTTATTCTCAGGTGCCACACAGTCCATTGGCAGGCTACATGCCGCTGGTGGGCGTGTATGGCGTTTCGGTAATGACAGTTTTTATCAGCGCCTTAATCGGCTTTTGGCTAGCCCAAAAAAATCAAATCGCTCAGCAAACACCGCTATTTAAGCGCAATGCCATCGCTTCGGTAACGCTTATTTTAGTGGCTGGATTTATTCTAAAAGCGGTGGAATGGACATCGCCCATTGGTAAACCCATTTCTGTCGCGCTTATTCAAGGCAATATCGCGCAAGATACCAAATGGTCGCCTGAAAAAGCGCAAAGCACCATCGACCAATATTTAAGCATACTGCAAGCCAGCAAGGCAGACCTCATCATCTTGCCAGAAACCGCGCTGCCAGTGATATATAGCCAGCTTGACCTTAGCATAAAAACCGCACTGGTCGAATATGGCAAACAACATCCACTGATTATCGGCATGGTGGAATACGACGATAAAACCAATGAATATTTTAACAGCGCCCTTTGTTTTGGTTGCTCACTAGTTGCCAGTTACCGCAAAAACCATCTAGTACCATTCGGCGAGTTTATCCCACTAAAACAAGTATTCGGCTGGATTTATCGCGATTGGCTCAACATGCCGCTAAGCGATTTATCACGCGGCGGCAACACGCAAGGCAACATGAAAGTTGCTGGGCAGAAAATTGCCATGAATATCTGCTACGAAGACGTATTTGGCGAGGAAATTGCAAGGAACAACAAAAACTCCACACTGATGATTAATATCAGCAATGACGCCTGGTACGGCCAATCTTACGCTGCACACCAGCACATGCAGTTTTCACAAGCGCGTGCGCTAGAAACTGGCCGCTATATGCTGCGCGCCACCAATACGGGCGCCACCGCAGCTATCGACCAGCATGGTTATGTTTTAGCGCATGCACCGCATGATATACAAGCCACGCTAGATGTGACCGCACAAGGCTACACTGGCAGCACGCCTTATGTCGTTTGGGGCAATTGGCCGTTTATTGTGTTTTGATTTGGCGCTATTATTGCCCTATTATGGCGACGCAAAGCCGTGTAAAATCTAGCTTTTAGTATTTAAAACCCCTATTTTCAAACCTATATAAATGCAAACATTTCAACAAATTATTTTAACCTTACAAGATTATTGGGATAAACAAGGTTGCGCGTTACTACAACCTTACGACATGGAAGTTGGCGCAGGCACTAGCCACACGGGTACATTCTTGCGCGCACTAGGCCCAGAGCCGTGGAAAGCAGCCTATGTGCAGCCCAGCCGCCGCCCAAAAGATGGTCGTTATGGCGAAAACCCAAATCGTTTGCAACATTATTACCAATATCAAGTGGTGCTTAAACCCGCACCAGCCAACATTTTAGAACTGTATTTAGGTAGCCTTGAGGCGCTTGGTTTTGACTTGAAAAAAAATGACATCCGCTTTGTAGAAGACGACTGGGAAAACCCGACGCTGGGTGCATGGGGCTTGGGCTGGGAGGTTTGGCTTAACGGTATGGAGGTGACGCAATTTACTTACTTTCAACAAGTTGGCGGCATTAATTGCAAGCCAATTACCGGCGAAATCACTTATGGCTTAGAGCGCCTTGCCATGTATTTGCAAGGCGTAGATAGCGTTTATGATTTGCAGTACTCTGAGAACGTAAAATACGGCGATGTGTTTCACCAAAATGAGGTCGAGCAATCGACCTACAATTTTGAACATTCTGATGTGGAGTTTTTACTGACTGCGTTTAACGCGCACGAAAAACAAGCGCAGCATTTGGTTAAAGAAAAACTTGCCCTGCCCGCTTACGAGCAAACTTTAAAAGCGGCGCATACCTTTAACTTGCTGGATGCGCGTGGCGCAATTTCTGTCACTGAGCGCGCTGCTTACATCGGAAAAATTCGTAATATTGCGCGTGCTGTTGCTGCTTGCTACCTTGAAAGCCGCGCTGCGCTTGGCTTCCCGCTTGCCTCAAAAGAACATGCAGATGAAGTACTAACAGAATTAGCCAAGAAGGCAGCCTAGTCGTCATTCCCGCGAAGGCGGGAATCTAGGTAAGATTAATATGCAGCCCTGTGTTTATATGATGGCAAGTAGCAGAAACGGTACGCTTTATATTGGAGTAACTTCTGATTTAATAAGTAGAATTTGGCAACATAAGAATAATGTTGCAGATGGATTCACAAAGAAACATGATGTTCACGTGCTGGTTTGGTGCGAACCACATGAAAATATGGAATCTGCAATTAATAGAGAAAAAACGCTTAAAAAATGGAACCGAATCTGGAAATTAAGATTGATTGAACAATTCAATCCTGATTGGCAAGATTTATACGAACAACTTACTTGACTGGATTCCCGCCTGCGCGGGAATGACGAGAATGAATGAGCATGGAAAAGAATCCACATAATAAAAACTTGCTAGTAGAACTTTTTGTAGAAGAATTGCCGCCAAAAGCCTTAAACAAATTGGGTGAAAGCTTCGCAAATGTACTGTTTGAATCGCTAAAAGCACAAGGTTTAACGCTAGAAAATGCCAGCGTGACCGCATTTGCCACACCGCGCCGCTTGGCTGCGCATGTGATGTATGTAAAAGACAAAGCCGATGACAAACAAGTTTCGCAAAAATTAATGCCAGCTAGCGTGGGCTTAGATGCAGCTGGCAAAGCGACGCCAGCTTTGATTAAAAAATTGCAATCTTTAGGTGCTGATGAGAGCGTTGTCAGCGAACTTAAAAACGACAATAACACGCTATTTTTAGATGCCATGCAAGCAGGTATCGCGCTACCAGATGGCCTACAAAAAGCCTTAGATGAAGCAATGAATAAATTGCCGATTCCCAAAGTGATGACTTACCAATTGGCTGATGGTTGGAGCAGCGTCAATTTTGTGCGCCCAGCGCATGGTTTAGTGGCAATGCATGGCAGCAGCATAATCAACATTAGCGCGCTAGGGCTACAATCTAGCAACATCACACATGGTCACAGGTTTGAGGCCAAAAATGCCGTCATTACCATTAGCCATGCCGATAGTTATGAAAAACAATTATTGGATGAAGGTAGCGTAATTGCCAGCTTTGCCGTGCGCAAAGCGGAAATTGCTCGTCAATTATCAGCGGCGGCGGCTAAGCAAAATTTAAAGCCAATCGACGACGATGCGCTCTTGGATGAAGTCACTGCGCTAGTAGAGCGCCCAAATGTGTTGCTGGGTCAGTTTGAGGATATTTACTTAGATGTACCGCAAGAATGCTTGATTTTAACCATGAAGGCGAATCAAAAATACTTCCCGCTTTTAGATAAAAACGACAAGCTAACCAGCAAGTTTTTAATCGTTTCTAACATTACGCCAGGCGACCCAAGTTTTGTCATTGGCGGCAACGAGCGCGTGGTGCGTCCACGCTTGGCAGATGCTAAATTCTTCTTCGATCAAGACCGCAAAAAAACGCTAGAAAGCCGTGTGGCTGGCTTAGACAAAGTGGTGTATCACAACAAATTGGGCAGCCAAGGCGAGCGCAACAAACGCGTGGTTGCCATTGCTAAAGCCATTGCAGCACAAATTGGCGATGCGAGTTTAGTCGCAAAAGCTGAACTGGCCGCGCGATTATCCAAAACTGATTTAGTCACCGATATGGTAGGCGAATTCCCTGAGTTACAAGGCATTATGGGGCGCTATTACGCCCAGCATGAAGGCTTAGATAATGAGGTGGCTTACGCCATAGAAGACCATTACAAGCCACGTTTTGCGGGCGATTCATTACCACGCAGCTTGGTTGGTGTTTGTGTGGCGCTAGCGGATAAATTAGAAACTTTAGTCGGCTTGTTTAGCATTGGCGAAAAACCCACGGGTGACAAAGACCCGTTTGGCTTGCGCCGTCAAGCATTGGGTATTGTTCGCATGCTTATTGAAAGCAAAATATCAATTGGATTAGAAAGTGTAATTAACCTAGCCATTCAAATACTCGACAGTGATGAACTACAAAGGTCATATAGTGTAAAAATGGGAGAAATTGAACTTGCAAAAAAAATTGCCCAATCTAAGGGTGCTGAACTAATAATGCATGCTTCAGGATATGCAAAAAGAGTTATTGATCCTAACACTCTTGAAAATGTAAGAGAGTTTATGCTCGAGAGGCTAGCAAATAACTTACGCGACCAAGGCGCAAGCTCACAAGATGTGGATGCGGTGCTGTCGCTTGCGCCTGAAATGTTGAGTGAAATCCCTGCAAGATTATTTGCAGTACGCAGTTTTGCCAGCCTTGCCGAAGCGCCCGCACTTGCCGCTGCCAATAAACGTGTGACTAATATCCTCAAAAAAGCAGAGGGCGAATTAACAGGCATTGTGAATACCAGCTTATTAAAAGAACCGGCAGAAAAAGCCTTATTTGATGCCTTGCAAAAAGTGAATCCGCTAGCAGATAAACTGTTTGAAAACGGTGATTACACGGCTTCACTGAAAGCGCTGGCAGCATTAAAAGCACCTGTAGATGACTTTTTTGACAACGTGATGGTGAATGCAGATGACCCTGCGCTCAAAGCGAACCGTCTTGGCTTGCTGGCTACTTTGCACCAAACCATGAACCGCGTGGCGGATTTATCTAAATTGGCGAGCTAGTCACCATGTTCCTTAATCGTCATTCCCGCGTAGGCGGGAATCCAGTCAACTCTCAAATTTCCAAGCGCTTGCTTTATTGCACCCAAGCTAATCATGCACTTAACCTGGATTCCCGCCTACGCGGGAATGACGGAGTAGAAAAATGAAACTGGTCTTGCTATGAAACTCGTCATTTTAGACAGAGACGGTGTCATCAACCAAGATTCTGCCAATTTCATCAAAAATACCAACGAGTGGATTGCGCTGCCAGGCAGTTTAGAAGCTATTGCGCTGCTGAATCAATCTGGCTTTCGCGTGGCGCTGGCTACCAATCAATCTGGCGTCGGGCGCGGGCTGTACGATATGGCAACGCTTAACGCCATTCACGACAAAATGCATCGTGCGCTGGCGCAAGTGGGTGGCCGCATTGATGCGCTGTTTTATTGCCCGCACACCGCCGATGATAATTGCAGTTGCCGCAAGCCCAAAACGGGCATGATAGAAGATATTGCGCGCCGATTTTCGGTGAATTTAGCTGAGGTTTTTGCAGTGGGTGATTCATTACGCGATTTGCAAGCTTTCCATGATGCAGGCTGTAAGCCAATATTGGTGCGGTCTGGCAAGGGGGAAGAAACGCTCGCGGATGGCAACTTACCAGCAACCACTATTATCTTTGCCGATTTAGCCGAAGCAGTGCAACATATTATTGCCGAAGATATTTAGTTGTGATTATTTGGTTGCGCTCACTATTATTTTTGCTTGGCATGCTAATTATCTCGCCAATTTTTGCAGTTTTAGTGATTTTATTAGTGCCTTTTAGCAATATGGCACGCTGCCGCATGGCCAGTTATTGGGCGCATTGCGCCTTATTTTGGCTCAAACTCACTTGTAACTTGGGTTTCGAGGTGCGTGGTCGCGAAAACATTCCTAATCATCCAGCCATCGTCTTAAGCAAGCACCAATCAGCGTGGGAGACGATTGCCTTACAGGTAGTCTTTCCGCCGCAAATTTATGTGATGAAGCGCGAGCTGTTGTATATTCCCATTTTAGGCTGGGCGTGGATGGCGCTTTGTTCTATCCCCATTGACCGTAGCGCTGGGCGCGAGGCGCTTAAAAAGTTGGTATCACATGGCAAAGATAGGCTGGCGCGCGGTTTATGGGTGGTGATTTTCCCCGAAGGCACGCGCATAGCGCCTGGCACGAGAAGTAAATATCACATTGGCGGCGCTTGGCTGGCCACACATACGCAAACGACTGTGGTACCCGTTGCGCATAATGCGGGCTTGTTTTGGCGCAAAAATGCGTTTAGCAAATTGCCCGGCACTATTATTATGAGCATAGGCAAACCAATTGAAACAGCCGCCTTAAAAACCGACGCACTAAACCAACAAGTGGAAGATTGGATTGAAGCGGAAATGCTGAAACTTTGACTAAAATCTCAAATTACGTCATACCAGCGAAGGCTGGTATCCAGGCAAGCTGGCACTCACGAATGTTAGTTTATATAAAAAGTGCTGGTATCCACGTGAACTGGATTCGCGCCTACGCGGGAATGACGAGTTTTTTAAATGGCTAAACATTGATGATGTCGAATCAAGAATAATGGCAAACCAAGTACTTACATTGCAAAATGGCGAGACGATTTCTTATTTATTAGAGCGTCGGCAGCGTCGCACTGTTGGGCTAAAAATCACGGCAGATGGCTTAGTTGTGCATGCGCCAAAACGTATTTTTGAGTTTCAGCTAAATCAAATTTTGCAAGAAAAAGCGGGTTGGATTTTAAAAAAATTACAAGCGCGCGAAGCCAACCAAATCGAAAAAATACAGTGGCAAGATGGCGAACATTTGCTATATTTAGGCCAAGATATTCAGCTTAAACTAGTGCCAGATGTTAAAAAATCAACACACTTTGAGCGCAACGAGCTTGCAATACATGCCCCAGCAGCCAATATGCATGCGGGTTGCAGAGCAGATGTTTTAATGTGGTACAAAAAAACAGCTGTTTTAGATTTTACGCGACGGGTAGAAGTGTTTGCCGCAAAACTGGGTGTGGCAACGCCGCCAGTTGCCATATCTAACGCGCAATCGCGTTGGGGCAGTTGTAATTCTATAGGCCAAGTGCGGCTAAGTTGGCGCCTGTTGCAAGCGCCGCCGCATATTATTAACTATGTGATTTGCCACGAGCTGGCGCACTTAAAACAAATGAATCACTCGGCAAAATTTTATGCGGTGGTGGCGCAGTTATTCCCAAATTACAAAACTGCCGAGAAAGAACTCAAGCTGCTATCGCCGCAATTACATCGCATGTAGCTTGCAACATAACTTAAGTTACAGCAGCTTTTCAATATCGCTAGCAATATCGGCTGGCTTTTGGCCATAACTAGTATAAAGCCGTATTTTCCCTTGCTTATCAAACACATACATGCCAGAGCTATGGTCTATGGTGTAATCTGCCTCAGTTTTACCCTTAACTTTAGCA
>JANOYU010000062.1:0-8234 GCA_031429035.1 Methylophilaceae bacterium | reverse complement strand
AATATTACCCGCAGTACCACCAAACTCACGGCGCATTTCTGGCACGTAAAACGCCACGCTTAAAGCGTGAATTTTGTCAGGTAGAATATGATTTTTGAATTTGTCTTGAAACACCATAATGGTGTCAAAAGCGAGTGAGCCGCAGATGAGTGTATGCATGAATGTATCGTTTTAATTTAAAACGATATTATCTTGTAGTCAGCTAGGTTAAAGCAAGTTAGCTTTAGGATTTAATTGCACCATCAATCAGTATTTTCGCAGCTTTTTTGGCGTATTTAATTGCGCCAGAGCCGCGTTTCATTTGCTCTGCTTGCACTGCGCCCTCGAATAACAGTGAGAGTTGCAATGCTAAACCATCCGCATCCTTAATGCTGGCCTCACTAGCAAGCTTGCTAATAAACTGCCTAAACTCGCGCGATTGTTGTGATGATAGTTGGTGAATGGGGTTTTCTTCGTTAGGAAACTCAGCCGAGGCTTTAATAAAACCAATGCCAATAAAAGCCGGAGAATTTACCCATTCTTCAACATAATCAAATAGTTGCTGAATTTTATCATTAGGTTTTTTGCTGGTGGAATTGAGCTTGTCATTTAACCAAGTTTGAAAATCTTGCTGACTTTTTTGTAGGACTTCTAAAATTAAATCTTCTTTACTGCCAAAGTATTTATACAGTGTCATTTTAGTGGTGCCAGCCACCGCCACAATTGTATCGACCCCAGTCGAATTAATGCCTCTGGTGTGAAATAAATCGGTTGCAGTTACTAAAATTTTGTCTTTTAAAGCACTCATGCAAATGAGTATAGCATGAGATTAATATTGAATGTATAAATATACTTACAGGTAATTTTATATGATATTAATTAAGTAATTATTTTTATAACTACTTAATAATAAATAAAAATAATTCTTTACTTTTAATTTTACAAATAATAATATATACAGAACGGTATAGTTATTACCGCAACTAATTAAGGAGCTAATAATGAATAAGCTATTAAATTTAACAGTTGCAACTGCAGTTGCACTTTTAAGCGCTTGCGCAAGCAGTGGCGGTAACATGGCAGCTAAAGACTCTGCAGCTAATTTAGCGGTTGTAGAAAAAATAACCATAAACGCACCAGCTGCAAAAGTTTGGGCAAAAGTAGGTAATTATGGCGATTTGGGTGCTTTTCACCCAGCCGTTGCTAAAACAGAAATTAAAAGCGGCACTAACAACACTAAAGGCGCAGTGCGCTTATTAACGCTTGGCGATGGCGGCACTGTCAATGAAACATTAACCAATTATGATGCAGCTGGCATGTCATACAGTTACATTATTACTGAAAGCGTTTTGCCAGTAAGCCATTACAGTGCAACCATTGACGTTAACCCTGTTAGCGCAAACGTGACAGAAGTGGTTTGGAATGCAAATTTTGCGCGTAAAGATCCATCTGCAACGCCAGCAAAAGGTCAAGATGATGCGGCGGGTACTGATACTATTCATGCAGTATTTAAAGGCGGTTTGGATAATTTGAAAAAAATAACTGAGTAATCAATATAAAAACTAAAAAGCCGGCATTTGCTGGTTTTTTGTTATATGGCAATACCAGCTATTTAGAATTAGCCATCAGCATAGGCGTGTAATTGCAGCGTGTTTTGCGTAATAACTCTAAGGCAATTGCCTGCTCTTTTCTATCTGTAGAAACCTGCCCGTTTACCACCATGTTTAAATAAATACCTTTTTGGCTGTCGGGCAGTTGAATAGCCTCAATAAGTTGGCAATTGCCATGTCGCATCTGCTCAATTTGCGCCATTAACGCTGCGGTTTGTTGTGGATCAGCCATATCAGAAGCGACCAATTGCGGAATAACCGATTGAATAGGTACTTGCGGGCTACTAGCAATGTTCACTTTGGCCTGTTGATTTAAGTTAAGCATAAACATGCTACCAGCAATAACAGTGACTGCTAAAAAGCTGGCTGCCATGGCATAAGCAACATTCTTAGAGATATGAAATTCTTTATTTATTTGCGCAGCTATTAGTGCGCTTGCAGCATTTTTGGCGTGGCTCAAGCTTTTTGCATTATTGGCTTGCAACTTTTCTTGCGCAGCGGCAATTGCCATAAAATACAGTTGGCTTGCTAGCATTTCTGGCATAGCAGCACCTGCTTTAGCGGCTTCTAGCGTTAAAAAATCTTGCAAAAGTTTGTCATGATATTGTGTTTGCAACTCGTTAGACAATTGCAGGTTAATACTAGGCGCAATGGCAGGCGCAACTGTAGGAGCGTCTAGCCAGTCTTCTAAAATATCAAACAAGCTAAGCAAGCGCCCACGCGGTGTTTTGCTAGATTTTTCTAGCATTTTAATCAACCATGCTGAATTCAAAAAAGGCGAGTTTAAAATGTCCATATAATGTAAATCAATATCGGCTTAAAACGGTTTAACTTCTACTAAAATAACGACAAAAACCAATACTATCACAGGCACCTCGTTAAACCAGCGATACCACACATGGCTGCGTATATTGTTGCCAGCTTTAAAATCGCGCATTAACTTGCCACAATATAGGTGATATGCAACTAAGCCAGCAACCAATAGCAGCTTGACTTGCAGCCAGCCACCAGAAATGCCGTAACCTAGCCATAACCATAAACCAAATACTAAAGCCAACACAGCAAGTGGCATCATAAATCGGTAAAGCTTGTGCTCCATTAATGCGAGCCTTGCAACAGCAGCTTCATTTGTTTCCATGGCATGATTCACAAATAATCGTGGCAAATAAAACAGCCCTGCAAACCAGCTGGTCACAAAAATAATATGCAAGGCTTTAACCCATAACACTAGTCTTTACCCCACAGCATTAATCGAGTGACTTATCTAAAAGTTGGTTCAAGTTGATAAAGTCCAGCTCGCCAACTTTGTAAAATAAGCGCTGTCCTGTTTTATCAAAAATAAAAGTAGTTGGCGTAACAGCTACGCCATGAAATTTCTTTTCCATTTCACCAAAACCATCGTGCATTACCGCAAATGGCAACGCTTTTTGTGTTGCATAATTAAGCACTTGCGCAGGTGGGTCATAATACATGGCTACCGCAATCACTTCTAATCCTTTGTCTTTATAGCGATTGTAAGTTTTTACTAAATCTGGCATTTCGCGCACACAAGCCAAACAATCAGTAGACCAAAAATTGACTAACACCACCTTACCTTTTAAATCTGCCATGTGAAGTGTTTTGCCAGCTAAGGTGGTAAAAATAACATCAGGCGCTTGCATGCGTTTGTTGTAATAAAAAGCGAGCAATAGCAACAACGCTAAAATAAACAAAGGCAATATAAATTTTTTAACAGTTTGCATGAACACATTTTAACGTCTTTTGTCATAGCAAAGTTAACAAAAGTAGCAAATAACCACATCATGTTTGCAGTTATTGCCCCGCTGACAGCGTGATATAATTCATCTTTAAATATAGCAAAGCAAAAATACACTTAATGAACGCACCTGTGCCACTGGAAATACTGCAAACCGAGCCAGCACCCGCCACACGCTTGCGCGAAATACCGTACAACTATACGTCATTTTCTGACCGCGAAATTGTGATACGGTTTTTGGGCGAACAAAGTTGGGATATTTTAAATGGCTTGCGCAAGCAGCGCAAAACAGGCCGCAGTGCGCGCATGCTGTTTGAGGTGCTGGGCGATATTTGGGTGGTTTCACGCAACCCGTATTTGCAAGATGATTTGTTAGACAATCCAAAACGTCGCAAAGCCTTAATTGATGCGCTACATCACCGTATCGATGCGATTGATGAACGCAACATAAGTGGTGAAAATAGTGCCAATAACAGTGTGCAAAAATTGGTGGGTGCCGCTAAATTAGCAGTAGAAAAATTTGCGGATGATTTTAGGCAAACTTATGATTTGCGCAAAAAAGCCCTGAGCAAATACAGCAAAATCACCCGCAAAGATAACATTCAATTTGATGGCTTAGCACGCGTGTCACACGTGACCGATGCCACTGATTGGCGTGTTGAATACCCGTTTGTGGTGCTTAACCCCGATACTGAAATTGAAATTGCCGCCTTGGTACGCGCTAGTATCGAGCTTGGGCTAACCGTGATTCCACGCGGCGGCGGCACGGGCTATACGGGCGGCGCCATTCCGTTAACACCATTATCTGTGGTGATAAACACAGAAAAATTAGACCAACATACAGGCGTACAAATGCGTACATTGCCAGGCGTAGCGCGCCAAGTAGCCACGATAGAATGTGGCGCAGGCGTTGTGACGCGCCGCGCCATGGAAGCCGCTACTGAGGCAGGGCTAGAGTTTGCCTGCGACCCTACTAGTGCAGACGCTAGTTGTATTGGCGGCAATGTGGCAGTAAATGCGGGTGGTAAAAAAGCAGTTTTATGGGGTACGGCGCTAGATAATTTGGCCAGTTACCGCATGGTTACACCTGATGCGCAGTGGCTAGAAGTGGAGCGACTAGAGCATAATTTAGGCAAGATTCACGATATTGCCATTGCGCGCTTTAAATTAACGCGCTTTGATATTGATATGAAAACGCAGATGGGCGAGCCAGAAATTATTGCAATACCTGGCCCAAGTTTTCGTAAAGTGGGTTTGGGTAAAGATGTAACCGATAAGTTTTTAAGCGGTCTACCAGGCATACAAAAAGAAGGCTGTGATGGCTTAATTACTAGCGCCACATTTATTTTGCATCGCATGCCCAAGCATGTGCGCACCATTGCGCTAGAGTTTTTTGGTAATGTGTCACACGCCGTACCAGCGATTGTAGAAATTAAAGATTACCTCGATTTAACTGCCAAGCAAGAGCCAGCGGTGATTATGGCGGGCTTAGAGCACATGGACGAGCGCTATATTAAAGCGGTAGGTTATGCGACTAAAGCCGCGCGCCAGCAACGCCCAAAAATGGTGTTAATTGCCGATATTGCTTCGGATGATGAAAACGCGGTAGGCCAAGTGGCTTCTGCCATGGTGCGCATGTGTAATGCGCGCGATGGCGAGGGCTTTATTGCAGTTTCTGCCGAGGCGCGTAAAAAGTTTTGGCTAGATCGCGCACGCACTGCCGCTATTGCACGTCACACCAATGCCTTTAAAATTAATGAAGATGTGGTGATTCCTCTACCAAAATTGGGCGAGTATTCTGACGGTATCGAGCGTATTAATATTGAGCTATCTATTCAAAATAAGCTTAAATTGTTAAACGCATTACAGACTTTTATAGCGGGCGATTTACCACTGCAAGCAGATGAAGAAGGCAACGCAGACCCAGAAGCAGTGCTATTAAAACAAGGCATTGCGCTAGATTTATTAGCCGATTTGCGTGCGCGTTGGAGCTTGATTTTAAATAACTTAGATGCGCCAGTTGGCGCGCTAGGCGAGCTTGGCAAACCACATCAACAATATGAAAACGTGTTTCGCGCAGTGCAAAGTTACGATTTGCGCATCTCTTGGAAGCGCGAGCTAAAACGCCCAATTGCCGAGATTTTTGCTGGGCGCGAATACCAAAAAATACTGGCGCGTTGCGATGAGATTCACAAAACTGTGCTGAAAAGCCGCGTATTTATTGCCCTGCTCATGCTTGCGGGTGATGGCTATGTGCATACCAATATTCCTGTCAATTCAGACGATTACACTATGATGCAAGATGCACACACGGCTGTGGACCGCGTGATGGCATTGGCAATAAGCTTAGATGGCGTGATTTCTGGCGAGCATGGCATTGGTATTACCAAAATGGAATACTTAGACCAAGCCACTATTGATACTTTTACCGCCTATAAAAATAAAGTAGACCCCAATGGCCACTTTAACAAAGGCAAATTGTTGAATGGTTCTGGCCTGCAAAACGCCTACACGCCAAGTTTTGGCTTGTTAGAGCAAGAATCAATCATTATGGAGCAATCAGCCATTGGTGAAATTGCCGATGATATTTCGGATTGTTTACGTTGTGGTAAGTGCAAGCCTGTGTGTACTACGCACGTGCCGCGCGCAAATTTGCTGTATAGCCCGCGTAACAAAATTTTGGCAACGTCATTATTGATTGAGGCTTTCCTTTACGAAGAGCAAACGCGGCGTGGCATTTCACTGAAGCATTTTGATGAGTTTAACGATGTAGCCGACCATTGCACGGTGTGCCACAAATGCCTAAACCCTTGTCCGGTGGATATTGATTTTGGTGATGTGTCGATTAAAATGCGTAACTTTTTACGTGAGCAAGGTAAAAAACAATTTAACCCTGGCACTGCCGCAGGCATGTTATTTTTAAATGCCAAAGACCCCGCGACAATTAAATTGTTACGCACCACCATGATAGGCTGGGGCTATAAAGCACAAAATATTGCGCATACATTGGCGAAAAAGTTTGGTCTGCTAAAAGATAAAATTCGCCCGCCCGCCACGGTGGGTAAGCCAGAGATTAAAGCGCAGGTGATTCACTTTATTAATCGCCCAATGCCGAAAAAGATGCCGACTAAAACCTCACGCGCTTTGCTGGGCATTGAAGACGACAGCATGATTCCGGTGATTCGTAACCCGCAAAAAGTGACTGAGGATAGTGAAGCAGTATTTTACTTTCCCGGTTGTGGCTCAGAGCGTTTGTTTTCAAACGTCGGTTTAGCCACACAAGCCATGTTGTATGAAGTGGGCGCCATTACGGTGCTGCCGCCTGGCTACTTGTGTTGTGGCTACCCGCAAACGTCTAGTGGTAATCACGATAAAGGCTTAGAAATTACCACGGATAACCGCGTGTTGTTTCATCGCGTAGCCAATACGCTCAATTATCTAGATATTAAAACGGTCATCGTATCGTGCGGCACATGTATGGATCAGCTACAAAAATACGAGTTTGAGAAAATCTTCCCAGGTTGCAGGTTGTTAGATATTCACGAGTATTTAATGGAAAAAGACATGCGTTTGCAAACCGTTACAGGTACGCGCTATATGTATCACGACCCATGTCATTCGCCCATGAAGACGTATAAACCGCTAGAAGTGACCAACAAGCTGATGGGTACAGATGTGGCGCTTAATGATAGATGTTGCGGCGAAAGCGGTACCTTTGCTGCCGCACGTCCTGATATTGCCACGCAAGTGAAATTTCGCAAGCAAGAAGAGCTAGAAAAAGGTATGGCCAAAATGGGCTTAACGGTTGGCGCGCCTGAAGAGAAAGTGAAGATTCTCACAAGCTGCCCAAGCTGCCTGCAAGGTTTAGCGCGCTATGGCGACGATACGGGCATTGAAGCGGATTACATTGTGGTGGAAATGGCGAAGCATATTCTGGGTGAGAATTGGATGCAAGAATATGTCGCGCGCGTGAATAATGGCGGCATAGAAAAAGTGTTGTTGTAGTATTAAGTTGAAAGTATTAAATCGATGCCCTGTAAGCCAATATCTATGCGGCCTGCAGGGCATGTTTTTTTCTACGTATTCGCGCTAGAATGAGTGCATGATTTTACGCATTTTATTTTTACTATTATTATTGCAAGCTAATATTGCATTTGCTGCCATGCAAGATGGGCAGTGGCATGCAGGTATTGGCGACCCGACAGTTTTTGGCTGGTTGACTGTATTGGCGTATTTGGCTGTTGTATGGCGTTGTGTAGTAAAAGCAATGGAATCTAAAAAACATGGCGGAAACCACCAATTTTGGCTCTATTTAGCAGCTTTTTTACTATTTTTAGGGCTTAATAAGCAGTTAGATTTACAAAGCTGGTTAACAGAAGTGATGCGTGATTTGTCTATCGCGCATGGTTGGTACGATCACCGAAGACCAGTGCAGTTTGCTTTTATTGGTTTGCTAGGCGTTGGTATGCTCGTTATCTTATTTAGCGTGCGTTTATTTTTAGCAAACTCTTGGCGGCGCAACAAAATTTGCTGGCTAGGCATTGTGTTGCTATGCACGTTTATTGTAATGCGCGCAGCCTCGTTTCACCATTTTGATATTTTGATTAATCACGATATTTTAGGCTTAAAAATCAATGTATTACTAGAGATTGGGGCGATTTCCCTGATTATTTTAGGCACCTATATCAATAAAAAATATGTTGCGCCAGCAGCAACTGATATTGCCAATTTGCAAGAATACGTAGAGATAGCGCAGGCAGGTGATGACATATGCTGCCCACGTTGCGGCGCGCAGCCTTTGTCAAAAGCGATAGCGGGTCGATTGTTTAAATGCCGCGCATGCGGCTATAAATATCGGGTAGAGCAAAAGAATGCTTAGGCCAGCTCGG
>JANOYU010000061.1:0-109894 GCA_031429035.1 Methylophilaceae bacterium | reverse complement strand
CAAAAAAGTGGTGCAAAAGTGGTGGTGATTGATTCATACGCCTCTAAAACCGCAAAAGCAGCTGATTGGCATATAGCACCGAAGCCTGGCACCGATGGCGCGCTAGCGATGGCGATGATGAACGTGATTATTGAGGAAAATTTAGTTGACCAAGATTATGTCGATAATTACACGCACGGTTATACTGAATTAGCCGCACGCGCCAAAACTCGCACACCAGAATGGGCAGAGAAAATCACGGGAATCCCCGCCGCAGATATTCGCCAATTAGCGCGTGAATACGCCACCACGCCACCTGCCGCAATCCGCATGGGCATTGCCTTAGAGCGCAATTATGGCGGCAGCCAAGCCATACGCGCGGTGTCATGTTTGCCTGCGCTAATAGGCGCTTGGCGCCATGTTGGTGGCGGCGTGTTGCAAATGCCCATTTGGGAACACCCTTATGATTTTATGGCGATATGTCGCCCAGATTTAATCCCAGAAGGCACACCTGTTGTGAATATTCTGCAATTAGGCCGCGCGCTGACAGGCGAGCTTAATTTAAAAACGCCGATTAAGTCGCTAATGGTGTGGAACACCAACCCTGTGACGCAATCGCCCGAAACCGACAAAATTTTAAAAGGTTTAGCACGCGAAGATTTATTTACAGTGGTGGCAGAACACTTTATTTCTGACACCGCCGCTTATGCCGATATTATTCTGCCAGCCGCCATGGGCGCGGAGCTTGAAGATATTATTGTATCGTGGGGACATTTTTACCTGACATACAACGCCAAATGTATCGAGCCACCAGGCGAAGCGATTCCGAATAATGATATTTTCCGCGCTTTGGCCAAGCGGCTTGGTTTTAAAGAAGAACAATTTTCTTGGTCAGATTCTGAGTGCCTAGATCATTACATCAACTGGAGCGCACCTGCCTGTGATGGCATCGACATGGCGTATATGCGCGAGCATGGTTATGCGCGGCTAAAAGTCGGCACCAAAGATGACCGCGCACCACATGCAAAAGGCAATTTTCCTACACCCACAGGCAAGGTGATGTTTATGGTGGAAGGTGCAAAAAACTTTGTTGCTGGGCCGTTTAGACAAATGTACGATGGCTTTCAGCCAGGGCAAGATTTAGATGCGCTACCCGATTATGTGGCTTCGCGCGAATCACCTGAAAGCAATCCTGAGTTAGCCAAAAAATACCCACTCAATATTATTTCGCCTAAAAGCCACAACTTTTTAAACTCTTGCTATGCCAATATGGATGGCAAAATTAAAAATCAAGGCGAGCAATTTGTGATGATTCACCCCGCCGATGCCGACAAGCGTGGCATTAAAGAGGGTGCAACCGTAAAAGTGTTTAATGACCGCGGCGCATTTGAAGGCGTGGCGAGGGTAAGCACCGATGTGAATGCTGGCATTGTGGTGGCCACCTTGGGTTATTGGCGGCAACTCAATAATGGCACGGTGAATTGCATTAGCTTGGCGGAGTTTGGGGATATGGGTAATTCAGCCAGTTATAGTGATAATTTGGTGGAAGTGGCGTTAGGTTAACAATGGCCGATTTATTGACTATGCGCAACGCTGTAATGCTTGCAATGGGCATTTTTCTGCTTGCTATTGCTTATAATTCTTACGCTTTTGGCCCAAAAGAAACTGAAAAAACTGTGACAACCATTGGGCCTTTTTGGCGGGTAAGTTTGGTTAAAATTAAACATCCAGCAGGCGGCTCTGAGCAGTTTTTTCGCTTGTACGATACGCGTGAAGCTGAAAAAAGAATCGTGATTAAACCACCTTTATTACTAAAAGAAACTAGCGAGTTTAATGGTGTGGTGCTAGCCAATACTAGCGATGGTATTTACCCAGAAATGATTATTCATGTGATTGAGCGTTTTAATAACGAGCGAGGTTATAGTGATTCTCGTTTTAAAATGTTTCGGGTAAATGATACGGGTGTTTTTCCACTAAATTAAATAAGCTGCACATTCTATATGGCTGTTGCAGCTTGCGAGAGAAAATGTACGATGGCTTTCAGCCAGGGCAAGATTTAGATGCGCTACCCGATTATGTGGCTTCGCGAGAATCGCCTGAAAGCAATCCTGAATTAGCTAAAAAATACCCACTTAATATTATCTCGCCAAAAAGTCATGGCTTTTTAAATAGTTGCTATGCCAATATGGAAAATAAAATTAAAGGCCAAGGCGAACAGTTTGTGATGATTAACGCGCGTGATGCCGACAAGCGTGGCATTAAAGAGGGTGCAACCGTAAAAGTGTTTAATGACCGTGGCGCATTTGAAGGTGTAGCAAGGGTTTCGCCAGACGTGAACGCTGGCATCTTAGTCGCCACCCTGGGCTATTGGCGGCAACTCAATAATGGCACGGTGAATTGCATTAGCTTGGCAGAGTTTGGCGATATGGGGAATTCGGCGAGTTTTAGTGATAATTTGGTAGAAGTGGCGTTGGGATGATAGTTTTCTGCTAAGGCTATATTTAATTGGTGCTTTTTTAATCTAACCATGCGAATGCCACCGTTATTAGTTTTTAGCAAGTCTTTCTATTTCTACTCCGTCATTCAGAGCGCAGCGAAGAATCCAGTTTTTTTTGTTTTTGACTTAAATTCAAAATGGATTCCCGCCTACGCGGGAATGACGGGGTGATGTTAGTTTTTTTTGTATATTGAACCACCGTTTCAATTTCATGCAAGCCCCTTCGCCATGCCGAGCAACGCAATCAAGCAAGGAGTTGTCGTCGAGGACTGTTTGAGTTCCGCTACAAGCCTTGATTTGTGAGGCTTGTAAGGGCGAGTTCCGCAGACGCCTTGCTTGATGAGTCGCGCAGGGTAGCTGAAAGCCATGGGCGCAGGGTATCTTTTTGTTTGGGTACTTTATTTTGGATAAGCAAAATAAAGTATCTCGCCTAAAGGCGAAAAAGAAAGTTACAAAAATTATAAGTTGTCGGGCTACCCGACATGCAACCAAAAGGTGCTGCAAGCCAGTATTTGGTTTTCCCAATTTACTAAACCAGTGAATTTTTTATGGCATTCAAGCTCATAGTTGAATGAATTTTAATACAGCGCGTTTATTGATTTACTTTTGCATATTTTTGCTTGGGTCAAGCCACGCTTTTGCTGAGCAGAAGCTGCTAGAGAAACCAGCTGCTAATCCCATTTACCAGCAATATCCTGCTACTCAAGATGGCATTGGCAAAGTGTATATGGGGCGCGAGATTGCACAAGTGATGGGCTACCAAGGCGCAGCTTGGCTAGAGCGTGAAAGCCGCGAACGCGAAGAGCGCACCGATATTTTATTGCGTGCGCTGAATCTTAAAAAAGGCATGCTGGTGGCAGATATTGGCGCAGGCACAGGTTATTTATCGCGCCGTATGGCGGATAGTGTTGGCCTGCAAGGCAATATCTATGCGGTAGATGTGCAACCTGAAATGATAGGCAAACTTAAAAGCTTATCTAGAAAATATACCAATATTAAACCCGTTTTATCTACCGCCAGCGATATTAAACTAGCCGCCAATAGCCTAGACATGGCAATTTTGGTGGATGTCTATCACGAGCTGGAATATCCGTATGAAGTGGCGCAAAGTATTTGGGCAGCGCTAAAACCTGGCGCAAAATTAGTGTTGGTGGAATATAGAGCAGAAGACGATAAAGTGCCGATTAAACAAATACATAAGATGACACAGGCGCAGGTGATTAAAGAGCTAACGGTGCTGCCATTTAGGTGGCACAACACGGTGACCAGCTTGCCGTGGCAACATGTGATTGTGTTTACCAAGCAATAAAAAGCTAGGCAGTAAAAAATAATTTTTAATGTTGAGGAGTATTTAAATGACTTCTATTTACAGATTATTATCAACAGCTGCCATGCTGTGCGCTTTATTTTTAGTGGCTTGTCAGGCGGCTAGCCAGCCAAAAGCGACAGTGCCAGAGCAAACTCCAATAACAGATGCATTGCAGCCATTAAATAGCAGCAAAACGCTATTGTTTGATTCTAACCGCACCGGCAATTTTGAAATATTTTTACACCAGCCTGCTAAAAAACTAACACAATTATCACAAGATAAGCAATTTGATAGTTGGTGGCCACGGCTTTCTCCCAATGGCCAAAAAATACTATTTTATCGGGCGCCAGCAGGCGTGCACGATAGAGATTACAGCAAAGTTAGCATGTGGGTAATGGATGTAAATGGTAGCAATTTAAAGCAATTGCGCGCAGCTAAAACCAATGGCTGGGCGCAGCAAGGCCATGCAGAATGGTCGCCCAATGGCGAGCAATTGGTGATGTTTGGTGGCGGCAGGCTTAGCCCACAAATTTTTATTACCGACGCTAACGGCCAAAACCCGCGCCAAGTAACGCAACGTGCCGGTGTTAATTTAGACCCGGCTTGGTCGCCAGATGCTAAAAGCATTGTATTTGTGGCGTGCCCAGCGGCTATTTGTTTTGAAAGCAGTTACGAGATTTATATTTTGACGTTAGAAAACAGCAAATTACAGCGCCTTAGCAACAATAATTTGCGCGATCACGACCCGTATTTTTCGCCAGATGGTAAGCAGATTGCTTGGTTAACGCAAACTTCTACTCGCGGTGTGGCGGGCGAATGGAATATTCGGCTGAGTGATGTTGATGGAAAAAACCAACGCTGGTTAACCAACGATAAGCAAATTAATAGCAAGCCAGCATGGTCAAAAAATGGCAAGCACATTTATTTTCATCGGCTGGAATTCAAGCCAAATGCGCGTTTTCAAATTTGGCAAATCGATGCAGATGGCACCAACATGCAAGAAATTAGCCCATTACAGCCTGGCAATAACGAGTATCCAACCGAATAAAATGATTGAATTTATAGCACACTAAACTGAGCCATCTTATTTCGATGCCCTGTAAGCCGCATGGCTATTGGCTTGCAGAGCATATTTTCTGTCTCGGTAGGTTTTAAGCCATAGAATATTAAAAAAACTTAGCGTTTAGTTATTAGTTGTAGGATTGTTCTGACAGCTTTTTCAGCATTCGCTGATGTGAGTTGTGGCTATTGCAAGTTATTCTTTTTTAAGTGCACAAAAACGTGCAAATAAATATAAATCTTAATTTAAGGATAACAACATGAAATTAATCAGCGCATTTTTAATCTTGGCTTTTGCAATCACATTAAGTGCCTGCAACACATTTTCTGGCGCGGGTAAAGACATTCAAAAAGGTGGCGAAAAAATTGAAGATGCCGCAGAAAAGAGTAAATAAAGCTAAATGACTTTGAATAACTTGCGTATTAATAACGGCAAATAATTTAAAAAGGTAAGAAAACGGCGGTGGCAATGCTTTGCACCACGCGCGAGATAAAACGTTGTGATTTTTCGGCCAGCGCAATGGCGTATAAATCGGTGCGGCCTATCATTTTGCCAAACTCGCGCTCAAAACTTAAATTGCGCTCTTTATTATTAAGCTCGTTGCTTATTAAATATAAATTGCCCGTTGCATCGCGCGCAGTTGCTAGCTTCCAGGCCGCAATTTCTATGTTGCGTGCCACGTTGTAAATGCGTTGTGGCTCGATATTATCGGTTAAATAAAACTCTTTTTTGTTGCCATGCGCCTTTACTAACATGGTGTGTATGCCCACAATAAACGGCAGCACGCGATCACCTTGGTAAGCGGCATCAAACGCTAAAAAAATCGCCTCAGTATCTTGTTTATCATCAATTTCTTTAAAGCGCCACTGGTGTTGCAGCTCGCCTTCAAATACCCAATCTACCATTTTTTCGGCGCTATCTGTGGTGCTTTTAGCCAATTGGTTGGGGTTGCGTTTATAAAGTTTTAGCATTAAGTTTTTTAAACTTTGCGTATTTTCAGCTAGCTCCACATCGGCCATGCGGTCAAAATCGTTTTTGGCTAGTTGGTTGGCCGAACTTCTATCGCCACGCTCGGGTATTGGTTTGCCAGCAATAGGCGTGTTGGTTGTGCATGCAACAGTAAGGCTGCAAGCCAATAGCAGAGCGGATCGCAGGCCGGTGCTTTTAATATGATTGTTTATGCGCATGCTAAATTAAGTTTTTTGCACAATTCTAGCGTAAGGAAACAGCACGCTAAAAGTGCTGCCCACGCCAATTTCGCTACTAATTTCTAGCTTGGCTTGGTGACGAAGTAAAATATGTTTCACAATAGAAAGCCCCAAGCCAGTGCCACCCGTTTCGCGGCTGCGGCCAAGGTCTACCCGATAAAAACGCTCGGTAAGCCGCTCAATATGTTGTGGCTCAATGCCAATTCCGGTGTCGCGCACTGCAAATACCGCTTGCTCGCCCAGCATGCGCCAGCTAATGGCAATCTCTCCACCTTTAGGCGTATAGCGCACAGCGTTGCTAACTAAATTGCCCAGCGCGCTTTGCAGCTCATTCTGCGCACCGCTAATGTGCAGCGTTTCGTCAATATTCATGCTAATGCTGTGCTTAGTTTTATATAATGTTTGGCTTAAACTCAGCGCATCGTTTTGTAGTTGTTTTAACAGGGCTGCTATGTCAATTTCACTATCTTCGGGCGCTTCAAAATTACTTTCAATTTTAGACAGTGTCAGCAAGTCTTCAATAATATGCCGCATGCGGTTGGTTTGATCTTGCATCATGCCAAAATAACTTTTAATGGCATCAGGCACTGCACCTTGCATATCGCTAAGTGTTTCTAAAAAACCGCCCACCACGGTTAATGGTGTGCGTAGCTCGTGCGAAACATTGGCAATAAAATCACGACGCATAGTTTCTACTTTTTCTAGCTGTGTGGTGTCGCGGCAAATGAGCAGTTTTTGGTTGTTACCAAATAAAATAATGTGTATTTCATAAACAATATCAGCATTGCGCCATGATTTTAATTTAAACGGTTCGCTGTAATCTGTGTTGTACAAGTATGCAATAAAATGGCTATCGCGTACTAAATTGACTAGGGGTAAATTTTGATCGGTATTAAAATCTAAACCCAGCTGATTTTCGGCACGTGGCGTGCACCATTCTATTTGGTTGCTGCTGCCCAAAATCACCAAACCATCAGGTATGGCGTTGGCAGTCAGATTAAAGCGCTCTAGCGCGAACCCAAGCTGGGCTTGGTTGCTAGCGTTGCTGCGGGCGTATTGCAGTAAAGTAGTGAATATATCTTGCCAGGCGCCAGTACCTTCAGGCACCAGATTGATTGTGGGATTTTTAAACCAAACTTGTAATTGGTGCAACCAAAAAACATGGCGCGCTAAGTAAATCAGTAAGCCAATAATGAAGACTATCAGCGCATGCTGAAAGCTGCTAAGCAGCCACACAAATGCACTAATAGCGCACAGTGCAAATATAAATAAGCCAGCTTTCCACCGAATATCTAGCACACATTTAGCTCTGAATTAAAATGTGCCTAATTATAGCCAGCTTTATGGCACTTGGCCTATAGGCTTAACTTTCTTTTACGGCAGATAAGCGATAACCAGAGCCGCGCACGGTTTGAATTAAATCTTGATGATTTGATACCGCCAAGCTATTACGCAGCCTGCGAATATGCACATCCACCGTGCGGTCTTCTACAAATACGCGGTCGCCCCATACTTTATCTAATAACTGGCTACGTGAATGCACACGCTCGGCATTGCTCATAAAATAATGTAGCAATCTAAACTCAGTTGGGCCAAGGTCAATTGTGGCGTTATTACCAGTTACACGGTGCGTGCTAGGGTCTAGCAATAAGCCAGCTATTTCTATTGGGTCATCGGTCATTTGTGGTGCACGCCGGCGCAGCACTGCTTTAATGCGCGCATTTAGCTCGCGCGGGCTAAATGGCTTGGTCACGTAATCGTCTGCGCCCACTTCTAAGCCGCGTACCTTGTCGAACTCATCGCTGCGTGCGGTAAGCATAATAATGGGAATCGCTTTGGTTAGTGCCTCTGATTTTAAACGCCTCGCGTATTCAATACCGCTCATGCCAGGTAGCATCCAATCAAGCAAAATAAGGTCTGGCAGTGTGCTACGTAATAATTCTTGCGCGTGTTCTACACTTAGCGCGCGTATGGCATTATGGCCTGCCTGCGTAATGTTTAATGCCAATAACTCTTGAATGGCGGGTTCATCTTCAATGACTAAAATATTAGCTGGCATGGTTTACTCAGTTGTTTGTTTAACGTGTGTAAATTTTGTGGCTTTAATATGACACATTGATGACAAATTTTCTATATTTTATTGTGTATTAATGACGATTTAATGTATAAATTTCACCTGACAGTTAAATAAGTTGAATAATATTTTGGCATAGATAATTGCCATTTTTTGCGTTTTATAACACTATGCTATATAGCAGGCATTCTAAAAAACACAAATTAATTTTGGAGCAAGCATGGCCAGTTTTTTATCTAAAGAATACATCACCGCACAGCCAAATTTTAATCGCTGGTTGGTGCCGCCAGCTGCATTAGCAATTCATTTATCTATTGGTATGGCGTATGGTTTTAGTGTGTTTTGGAAGCCGCTTGGCAATGCTTTAATGGGTTCAGATAATAAACCTTTAGCCGCATGCGCTGCTGGCGCAACGACTTTTGGCGAAAAGTTATCTGGCACCATGCGCGCCTTAACCGCCACCGATTGCAATTGGACGCAGTTTGATTTGGGTTGGATGTACACGCTATTTTTTGTGCTGTTGGGTTGCTCCGCAGCCTTATGGGGTGGTTGGCTAGAGCGCGAAGGTCCGCGCAAAGCGGGCTTGGTATCAATGCTGTGTTGGTGTGGTGGTTTGCTGATTTCGGCATATGGGGTGTATGCGCACCAATTGTGGTTGATGTGGCTGGGCAGCGGAGTGCTAGGCGGCATTGGCTTAGGTTTGGGCTATATTTCACCTGTTTCTACATTGATTAAATGGTTTCCCGATAGGCGCGGCATGGCAACAGGCCTGGCGATTATGGGTTTTGGCGGCGGCGCCATGATAGGTTCGCCACTGGCAACAAAACTGATGAGCTATTTTGGATCGCCTGGCAACGTGGGTGTTTGGCAAACCTTTGTGGTATTGGCAGCCATTTATGCCGTATTTATGTTGTGCGGCGCGCTGGGCTACCGTGTGCCTGCAGTGGGCTGGAAACCTGCCAACTGGACGCCGCCCGCAACAGCAAAAAATACCATGATAGCCACGCGCCATGTGCATTTAAAAAATGCACATAAAACACCACAATTTTGGTTGCTGTGGATTGTATTGTGCATGAATGTTTCTGCAGGTATTGGCATTATTGGCGCTGCTGCGCCTATGTTGCAAGAAACTTTTGGTGGTGCGCTAATAGGCCAGCCAGAAGTCGCATTCGCAGATATTAAAAAAGATGAAACCATGACAGCCGCCGCGGCTGCAGTGGGTGCAGGTTTTGTTGGCTTAATTTCATTATTTAATATTTTTGGCCGTTTTGCTTGGGCTACTTCATCTGACAAATTAGGCCGCAAGCGTACTTATTATATTTTCTTTATTTTGGGCGCACTGATGTATTGCGCGGCCAGTTATGTGGCTGGCTTTAAATCACTCGCTTTGTTTGTGGGCTGCTTTGCAGTCATTGCCTCTATGTACGGCGGCGGCTTTGCCACTATTCCCGCTTATTTGGCCGATATGTTTGGCACGCAGTTTGTCGGCGCCATTCATGGTCGTTTGCTTACGGCATGGTCAACTGCGGGTATTTTAGGCCCAGTGGTGGTAAATTACATGCACGATACACGCTTAGAAAAAGGCGTGCCATTTGACCAAGTGTATGCGCCTATTTTTGTTGTATTGGCAGGTTTAATGGTGGTGGGGTTTATCGCCAATATGCTAGTAAAACCGGTGGCAGATAAATATTTTATGAGCGATGTCGAGTTAGATGAAGTGCGCAAAGTGGGCCATGAAAAAACAATTCAAGCCAACGTGGCCAGCAATACAGGCGACATGCAAAATACTTTATTGGTCAAGTTGGCTTGGTTAGCGGTGCTTATTCCCATTAGTTATGGCATTTGGAGTACCGTTCAAAAAGCTTGGGCGTTATTTTCTTAAATTTATGTGTGGGCAAAACTGACAAAAGTGTCAGCCCATATGGTGTAAAATAGCGACTTTTGGCACATACAGAGATTCAATTGAACAAAATTAAACAAAATTTAGACGGCACAGGTAAAAAAATTGGCATTGTGCTATCGCGCTTTAACAGTAATATTGGCGATGGTTTGCTTAACGCTTGCTATGAAGAGCTACTAAAACTAGGCGTTAATAAAGACCATATTCGTATTGCCACCGTGCCAGGCGCGCTAGAAACGCCGCTTATATTGCAACACATGGCGCTAAGCGAAAACTATGATGCTTTAATCGCTTTGGGTGCGATTGTGCGTGGTGAAACCTATCACTTCGAAGTGGTTGCAAACGAGTCTGCACGCGGCATTTCAGAGGTTCAGCTGAATACAGGCGTGCCAGTGGCAAATGCTGTATTAACCACAGAAGATGACGACCAAGCGCTTGCGCGCATGCATATCAAGGGCGTAGAAGCTGCTCAAGTGGCCGTAGAAATGGCAAATTTGGTGCGCGCATTATGATTGATACGGGACACGCCAAGCCAGTTGTTGCGGCAGAAATTAAAGTAGTAAAAAAACCAAAAGTCAGCCAAAATCGCCGTAAATCGCGCGAGTTAGTGTTGAAGGCGGTTTATCGTGGCATGATAAATGCTTCCGAGTTAAAACAGATTATTGCAGATGCACAAGAAGACCCCGAGTACATTAAGGCTGATGAAGCTTATTTCAAGGCTCTGCTTGAGGGCGTAACACAAAAAATTGAAGCGTTAGATAGCCAAATTGCTGTATTTATCGATAGAAAAATCGAAGAACTAAGTCCGGTAGAGCACGCCATTTTGCGTATTTCATGCTTTGAGCTCATGTTTGATGCCAGTATTCCGTATCGCGTGGCAATTAATGAAGGTGTTGAATTGGCTAAACTATATGGTGGGGCCGATGGACATAAATATATTAACGGCGTGTTAGATAAGGTGGCCGCCGCTGCACGGCCGCAAGAATTTAGACAGCTACATAAATGAGTATTTATTTTGGATGTTAGTAATGCAATTGAGGTGGTTAGACTCAGCAATGTAGGCATGTTGCGGGAGCACAACGAAGATTCAGTTGCAAGTGATTTATCGATAGGCTTAGTGCTATTGGCAGATGGTATGGGCGGCTACAAGGCCGGTGAGGTTGCCAGTGAAATTGCGGTATTAATGGTGGCGGCTGAATTGACAGACGCCATGCAACATAAAAAACGCAACACTAAAGCAGGCGTTTTACCAGAGTCACAAATGTTGTTAAGTGCCGTAGAAAAAACCAATGCAGCCATTTACGATATATCGCAAACTCACCCGGAATGCGCAGGTATGGGCACCACCTTGGTAGCAGGAATTTTTACAAATAATACATTGGTATTAGGTCATATTGGCGATTCGCGTATGTACCGATTGCGTGATGAGACCCTGACGCAACTAACCGAAGATCATTCACTAGTACAAGAGCAAATTAATGCGGGTTTGTTGACAGTTGCGCAGGCTAAAGTTTCAAAAAATAGAAATTTAGTGACGCGAGCATTGGGCATAGATGCTGAAGTGGAATTGGATTTGCAAGAAATTGCAGTTGCGGTAAACGATATTTATTTACTATGTTCGGACGGTTTATCTGATTTGCTAAGTGATGTCGAGATAGCTAATATTATTTTAGTAGCAAATGGTAATATGAGCGACGCGGCTAATAAGCTAATTGAGATGGCGAACGAGCATGGCGGTACAGATAATATTTCAGTGGTATTAACAACAATAAAAAAGTCGTTTATGGCAGAAAAAACATGGGTAAAAAATTTATTAAAGGTTAATTCTCATTAACCAAAATTAAAAAAATAAACGCGCAAATTTACAAGGCAAATTATGGCAAAGTTACAATTTTCACTAGACGGTAATATATTGGGGGAGTTTACGCTGGATAAAGAGCGTACGACCATTGGCCGCCGTCCAGCAAACGATATTCACATTGATAATTTGGCTGTTAGCGGCGACCACGCTGCCATTACCACCATCGGCAGTGATTCTTTTTTAGAAGATTTAAACAGCACCAACGGTACTTTGGTGAATAATAAATCAGTTAAAAAGCATGTGTTGCATCACAACGATGTGATTGAATTTGGAAAATACCAGTTGTTATATACTAATCCTGCGCAAGCCAAAACGCCTGCTAACCAAGCCGGATTCGAAAACACGGTAGTGATGCGACCTGCGAAGTTATTAGAAGCAGTGTCTAGCGAAAAAGCCACTGATGAAATAAGTGCTGGTGAAATAAGTGCTGAAGAAAAAAGTGCTGAAGCAACAGCTGCGGCAGTGGTTGAAACTGTGCCTGCTGATACAACTAGCGCTGCGCAAAACAACACCGAAGATAACTCTATTGTTGTGGCTATAGAAGTAGCAGAAAATAAAGAAATAATCGGTAAATTACAGATGCTAACTGGCAACAATGCGGGGCGTGAGCTGCTGCTTAACAAAGCACTGACCACCTTGGGCAAGCCTGGCATGCAAGTGGCAGTGGTGACTAAAAGGCCACATGGTTATTTTATAACCCATGTAGAAGGCGAAAATTTGCCCTTAGTGAATGGCCTAAAAATTGGCTTGCAAGCACAAGCGCTAAATGACCACGATGTGATTGATATGTCTGGCATCAAAATGGAATTTTTTCTGGCTTAGCCAGAAGTTGTGCGTGCCATGCAATCTGTCGATTTATTAAATCAACTAGATCGTCTTAATTCGATAGGCGTTGCACTATCGGCAGAACGTGACAGCCGCCGCTTGCTAGAGGTGATATTGTTGGGCGCAAAAGAGCTGACCAATGCCGATGGCGGCACGCTATATTTGGTCACCGAAGATAATAAACTTAAGTTTGAAATTTTGCGCACGCAAAGCTTAGGTATTGCAATGGGCGGCACTACTGGCCAAGAAATTAACTTTCCAGCGCTACCAATTTATCTTGATGATGGCAAGCCAAACATCAACATGGTGGCGGCTTATAGCGTGGTGAATGCCAGCACAGTCAATATTGCCGACGCTTATTTAACTGAAGGTTTTGATTTTTCTGGCACCAAAAAATTTGATGACAAAATGGGCTATCGCTCAAAATCATTTTTAACGGTGCCTATGAAAAACCATGAAAATGAGATTATTGGTGTGTTGCAACTGATTAATGCCATTGACCCAATGACCAAACAAATTATCGCATTTTCAGATTCTCACCAACGTTTAGTAGAGTCGCTTGCCTCGCAAGCGGCAGTCGCGCTTACCAATCAAAACTTAATTGCTGGCTTAAAGCATTTATTTGAATCGTTTATTAAGTTAATCGCCGACGCCATTGACGAAAAATCACCCTATACAGGTGGCCATTGTCAGCGCGTGCCAGAACTCACCATGATGTTGGCAAAAGCGGCGATTGCCACTGAAACAGGCGCTTTAAAAGATTTCACCATGAGTGAAGCCGAGATTTACGAACTGAATATTGCCGCTTGGTTACACGATTGCGGTAAGGTGACTACGCCAGAATCGGTCATGGATAAAGCGACTAAATTGGAAACTATTTTTGACCGCATTCATTTGGTCGATCATCGGTTTGAGTTGCTGAAAACACAGCGCGAAAACACTTATTTGCACAAAGTATTATTGAGTGGTAAACCCGCCAATATTAAACAAATTACCCATGACACGAATGTGATAAAAAAACAGTTGGACGATGACAAAAACTTTATTCGTAAGGTAAATTTTGGCACTGAATTTATGAAGCCAGAAGACATGCAACGCGTGAAGGAAATTGCCAATTACGAATATAAAAATGATTCTGGCCAAAGCGTTAAATTTTTAACTGACAATGAAGCCTATAACCTGACAATTGAGCGCGGCACGCTGACGCCAGAAGAGCGTGCAGTCATTAATAACCACATTGTGGTAACGATTAATATGTTAGAAGCGCTGCCTTACCCGAAAGATTTACGCCGTGTGCCCGAGTATGCTGGCGGCCACCACGAACGCATGGATGGCAAAGGCTACCCCAAAGGGCTAACGCGTGAGCAAATGTCGATACCTGCGCGCATGATGGGTATTGCTGATATTTTTGAAGCGCTGACTTCTAAAGACAGGCCGTATAAAAAGGCCAAAACACTGTCTGAAACCTTAGCAATTTTAGGTAAAATGCGTTTAGATAACCACATTGACCCAGATATTTTTGATTTATTTATTAGTGAAGAAATTTATTTGCGCTATGCAGAAAAATTTTTAGAACCAGAGCAAATAGATGAAGTGAATATTGCCAATATTCCTGGTTATCTAGCTTAAATAGTTTTAATTGGCATTAAATTTTTTAGCAGCTTTTACAATGCTAGCTATTTTATTTGCCGAAACTTCATGAAAAAACTGCCCATTTGGCACTAAACGCAGGTTAGGGCCCACATCACAAAAGCCCATGCATGGCGATTCTTCAATCGTAATTTTCAACCCATTGTTATCTAACGCTTGGCTTAGCGTTTCGCGTATATGTTGGCTGCCACGCCCTGCGCAAGATGGGTTGTTTAGGTTAGCGCGGTGGTTGGTGCATATGAGTATTTTTTTTATCATGCTGTAGCAGCGCTAGCAAAAGGTGATTCAGTTACAACGTATGGCTATGGCAGCCGTTTACATCTAGTCGCAAATAGCTACCTTGCTCATACCAATCACCTAACACAACGCGTTTGCAGGCATGCCCTGCAAGCAAGTATTCATGCGCTTGAGGCCGATGCGTGTGGCCATGAATAAATAACGGTGGGTAATCATACTGCTGAAGTAAATTCGCAACTGCAGCTTCATTCACATCCATAATTTGCATCGATTTAGTCGATTTGGCTTGCTCGCTTTTTGCGCGCAGCTGTTCAATATAATCAATACGTTGCTGTAATGGTTGGCTTAAAAATTGGGCTTGCCAGGCTGGGCTACGTACTTCTTGACGAAAAGTTTGGTAGGCAGTGTCGTCAGTACAAAGTGCATCGCCATGGCTTAGTAAAACAGGTTTGCCATAGAGTATTATTAAGCTTGGGTCTGGCAATATCTTAATGCCGGTCGCTTTTTCAAACTTGTTACCAATTAAAAAATCGCGGTTTCCTGCCATAAAAAACACTGGAGTGGTTTTGGCAAGGCTGGAGAGCGCGTGGATACTGGCCTGCAGGGCACCTGATTTAATTACAGCTGTTTCGATAACATTGGTTTCACTAATATTATTTGAAATAGCATCATCGCCAGCCCAATATTCAAACAAATCGCCCAATATATACAGCGCTTGGGCTTGGCTGGCGGTATGTTCTAAAAAATGAATAAACGCGGTTGTAATGTTCGGCCGAGAGTCACATAAGTGCAAATCAGAAATAAATAAGCTGTGATTCATGCCCAAATTTTAAAGGCTAAATATTATAAAATTAGACAATATTAAAATTATATTACGCTAGCTTTTTCGATGATAACAGCGTCGGCAGGTACGTCGCGGTGACCAGCTTTGCTGGTAGTTTTTACTTTACTTATTTTATCTACCACATCCATGCCTGCAACCACTTTGCCAAACACGCAATAACCCCAGCCGCTAGATGTTTTGCCGGTGTGATTTAAAAAATCGTTATCGGTGCCGTTAATAAAAAATTGGCTGCCGGCAGAATCTGGAATAGATGTACGCGCCATGGCAACGGTGTACTTATCGTTACTTAAGCCGTTATCAGCTTCATTTTTAATTTCAGCCTTGGTTTTTTTCTGCTTCATATCTGCGTCAAAACCACCACCTTGAATCATAAAGCCATCAATCACACGGTGAAAAATTACGCCATCATAATGGCCGCTTTCAACATATTGCAAAAAATTAGCCACCGTAATCGGCGCTTTTTCTGCGTCTAGTTCAAGTGTGATATCGCCAAAATTGGTAGATAGTTTGACCAAAATAAATCCTTATATATTAAAAATTGAATACTAAATTTTGAATGAAAAGTTGAAAGCCAAAAGCCTGCTACTTAGCGGCTTCGGCCACTAATTTAACGCTTTTGATGGTGATGGCTTTAACGGGTACATCAGCGTTTCTTCCGATAAAAGTGGTTTGTACCACACCAATTTTTTGTACAACTTCTAAGCCACTGGTGACTTTGCCAAACACGCAATAACCAATTGATTCTGGGTCTGGCCCAGTAAAGTTTAAAAACTGATTGTCATTTAAGTTAACAAAAAATTGTGCTGTGGCAGAATCAGGGTCTGCAGTGCGCGCCATAGCAATGGTGCCAACATCGTTTAGTAAGCCGTTACCTGCTTCATTTACAATCGGCGCACGGGTGCTTTTTTCTGTCATGTCACGCTCAAAACCACCACCTTGAATCATGAAGCGGTTAATCACGCGGTGAAATATTGTGTTTTCATAAAACCCATCTTTTACATATTGTAAAAAATTTGCCACTGTCTTTGGCGCTTTTTCGGGGTAAAGCTCTACCGTAAAATTACCTTGGGATGTTTCAAAAACCACAGTTGGCAATGTAGCAGCAGCTGCGCTGGAAGCCGCATGGATATTGGTTGTCAGGGCAAGTGTAAAAACTAAAAATAAGGCTTTAAATTGATTCAAAACAGTGTTCATTAACCAGCACCTTCGTAAATTATTTTCCAAGAGTTATCTTCATTTATCCAATATTGGCGTTTGCGCATCTTGTTTTGCAAACTAGGGCTTCTAAAATCTTGTTCAAAATTCACCACCACCATAGGCTCAGTTAAGCCGTGCGCTTTGTGCTCACCAGGGTAGCCAAACAGGCTAATATCGTTAATATCAATGGCTACCTTGGGTTTGCTGGCTTGAATGCTGCGTTTGTAATCTGCCCATTTTTGCAAATCACCATCGCTATAAAAAAACTTTTTAGAATAATGGCTTAAATAGGCATCGGTATTTTGTGCCACCCAGTCTTTGCGCCAATCTTCAATGGCATTTTTTAGCGCAGTTTTATCTGCTTGTTGCGCCTCTAATTTTTGTTTAAAAGCATCGTTTTCTAACCATTCTATACTGCTGCCAATAATGACGGGCGTTTTGCCTGTTTGTAAAATAGGCGCTAATGCGTTTAAATCTGGGTTACTCAGCACAACACAGCCATCACTGGCGCGCGGTGGGCGGCTGTAAGTGTTGGTGGGCGTGCCATGTAACCAAATACCAGAGCCGTTTTTATTTTGGTGTTGATCTAACTCGTTGGGGTAATTTAGTGGGTAAGCACCGTTGCCGTAAAAATCGTCTAGCTGACGATTTAACTTTGCACCAGCAAAATACAAGCCTAAAGGGGTGCGTTTATCGCCCTCAGTTTGTTTGTCAGCGCCATTTTTACCTATAGTGATGTAGTAATCTGCAACATATAACAGGCCGTTATCTACTTTTTTATACAAAAATAAGCGCGATTTAGAGGTGTCTACTACAATTAAATGCGATTGTCCTTGGCCAAATTCCACCATCAAATTGGGTTGTTGCGATATTTTTTTGGTCGATAAATAATATTCAATACGGGTGCGCGCTTCGTCACGCAAGCCTTTTAGCTCTTCGGCGCTAGGGGCGCCATCTGCTTTGGTTGCGCTTGAATCACCAAAGGTTTCCAGTGCGCGTGCTTGCGCACTCAGTAAATCACCACGAATTAAATAAGCCAGCTTAAAATTTGGCGCAGCTTTTATCAACTCGTTTACAGTGCTAAAAGCTTGCTTGGTTTTGCCTTCAGTAATTTCTAGTAGGCTTTTAACCAGCAAACTTTCTACCATATTATTGCCAAGCCGCTTGCTTAAAAGTTGGTCTGTCATGCTGCCGTGATTAATTGCAGTGGCATTCCAAGGCAACAAAATACCTGCGGCTACAAAAACAGCTTTTAAAAAATTCACTTTTTCAATCAATAACATTTAAGCTTATATAGACCATTCCTGCGATTAGTTCGATGCGATTTCTTGGTCGATGAGCCAAGCACCGTTAGCCTTTTTAAGTATTAACGTTTTGTTAGTGCGAATTGGTTTACCGCCCGCAGTATATATTTGCTTAAAGCTCATTTTTGCTGCATCTGCGCCTTCAAGCACTACTTTTGGGTTGGTAATTTCTACATTAATGCTGGCAGGTTTACCAATACGCTCGCGGCGGGTTTGCTCCCAGCCTTTGCGGCTTTCGCCCTTGGCCGGTTTAAAGCTATCGGCATAACTGGCAAAATAACCATCTAAATTTTTGCCAGACCAAGCTTTAGCCCAATTGTTGACGGCATCCATTATGCTTTGCTCATCACCAGATGCAACGTTAGCTACTGGATCGGCTTTTGCTGGCTCAGCTTTAGCGGCATCAGCTTTTTTGTCCGCTGGGCGAATTGGTTTGGTATCTGTTTTTGCAGTTTTTGCATCGGGCACTTTTGCTGCAATGGTAGTTTTATTGCCTGTGCCAAATAAATCTTTAATTAGCGATAACTTGCTTTGCGCGCGGGTATTGCCGCCATCTAGTTGCAGCGCTTTATCGTAAGCCTCTGACGCCATGCGCGCATAAATATCGCCTAAATTTTCGTGCGCAGTGGCATAACTTGGGTGGGTTTTTATGGCAGTTTCAAGGGCTTTTCTGGCTTTATCATATTGGCCAGCATCGGCGTGTAATACGGCTAAATTATTGTAAGGTTCTGGTAGGTTAGGGTATTTTTCAGTTAAATCAGTAAATGCTTTAATCGCCTCTTCGCGCTTGCCGCTTTCGGCCAAAATAATGCCTTTCATAAACATGGCTTGCGCATCTTTTGGGTTGGCTGCAAGGTAGGTATTAATACGCTCTAGCGCGGCGGCTTGCTGGCCATTTTCGGCCATTTGCGAAATATCTTTTAGCTCATCTGCAAATAAAGGCGATGCAAAAGCAAGAACCAAAACCATGGGCGCGATTATTTTGAATAACAAAGCATTGTGAATTTTCATTATGTTGACTTTAAACAGTTAGTAAAAACGCTATTCTATCAATTGCATAGCCAACATCCAATAGCCCGCTCTGCATTAAAGCGCTAATTTCGCATATATCCTCTATTTTGTTCAATTTAAGCCAGTTATAATGCGCAAATGTTAAAAATATATAACTCTTTAAGCCGTGATAAGCAAATATTTACGCCCATAGAGCCCAATAAAGTGCGCATGTATGTATGTGGCATGACCGTGTACGATTTTTGCCACTTGGGCCATGCACGGGTAATGGTGGTGTTTGATATGGTCAATCGCTGGTTTCGCACCAGTGATTATGCGGTGACTTACGTACGCAATATTACCGATATTGATGACAAAATTATCAAGCGTGCCAATGAAAACAATGAAAGTATTGGTGCGCTGACGCAGCGTTTTATTGATGCGATGGATGAAGATTTTGCCAAGCTAGGCGTGCAAGCCCCAGCCTTTCAGCCGCGTGCCACACAGCATATTGACGGCATGATTGCCATGATTGCTAAGCTTATTGAAAAAGGTTTTGCCTATCAGGCCAAAAATGGCGACGTATTTTACAGCGTGCGTAGCTTTGTAGGTTACGGCAAGTTATCGGGCAAAAGTTTAGACGATTTACGCGCTGGCGAGCGCGTGGATGTTGATAGTAATAAAAAAGACGCGATGGATTTTGTGCTGTGGAAATCGGTGAAACCGAACGAACCGAATTGGGATTCACCTTGGGGCGCTGGCCGCCCAGGCTGGCATATTGAATGTTCGGTAATGAGCGCGCATCACCTAGGTGCACATTTTGATATTCATGGTGGCGGCCAAGATTTACAGTTTCCGCATCACGAAAATGAAATTGCGCAAAGTGAGGCTGCAAACAGCTGCCAAATGGCTAATTACTGGATGCACAACGGTTTTGTGCGAGTAGACGATGAAAAGATGTCGAAATCGCTGGGCAATTTTTTTACGATTCGCAATGTGCTAGAAAAGTACGATGCCGAAGTGGTGCGTTTTTTCATTTTGCGTGCGCATTATCGCAGCCCGTTAAATTATAGCGATCAACATTTAGATGATGCCAAAGCCTCGCTGACGCGCCTATATACTGCCCTGCGAGGCCATGAGGTGACTGATTGCAGCATTGATTGGCAGCATCCCCAAGCGACACGCTTTAAGGCGGCAATTGATGACGATTTTAATACCCCAGAAGCGTTTGCAGTGTTGTTTGATTTGGCTAGAACAAAGTCACCAGAAGCTATTGCATTACTTAAAAATTTGGGCGGTTTATTGGGTTTGTTACAACGTGATCCAGATGCGTTTTTACAAGGTAAATCCGTTAGGTTTGGTGATTTAGCACTAGAATCGCCTATAGCAAACATGACAAGTGCTACTTATGATTCGGATTTTGTTAACGGCTCAATTTCTACAGCTCTGTCAGAAGCCCAAATTAGCGATTTCATCTTAAATAGGGCTGAAGCTAAAAAAGCCAAAGACTTTGTTTTATCAGATGCCATTAGAAAACAACTACAAGATGCAGGAATTATTTTAGAAGACACGCCGCAAGGCACGACTTGGCGTCGGGCTTAAACCTCGCTTCAAAAACCGTCATTCCCGTGAAAACGGGAATCCATTTTGACTTTAAAAGTACTTTTTCGCTTTGTCAGCGCCCCTATTTCTTTTGCTTAACTAAGAGAAATAGGGGAAAGAAAAAGGCTACATATGGGTGGCTGCGTAACTCACCTTCAAAATTCATTCAGCGCTCAAACAGTCCTAGCCGCTCTCCATCTGCCGTGCTTATAACTTTCTTTGCCGAAGGCGCGACAAGGGGATAAAACCCCAGCTGAGCTCCAGCGCCTATTTGCAATTTAAAACCTGCGACTAGATTCAGTTATCAAAACACATGCCCTGCAAGCCAATACCTATGCAGCTTGTAGGGCATTGTTTTTCTCTCGTATATTAATTTTAAAGTTAAATTAAGTAAATTGTCTGCTAATTGGGCAGTAGCTCATCACATGGTTGCGGCCATAATGTTTGGCGGCATACATGGCTTTGTCGGCATTGTTCAACAAGTCTTCTACTGTTTCGCCAGTCTCCGCAAGGCCAAAGCTGGCGGTGACTGAAAGTGCGTCGTTATCGGCCAGCGCAATGGTGTTTTCCATCATGCGTTTTTTAAGTAAATTGGCCATTTCTGTGGCTTCTGTGACATTGGTATTGGGTAACAACACAGCAAATTCCTCACCGCCAAATCGGCACGGAATATCCGATTCGCGCAGATGCGTTTTTATTAAGTGCGCTAAATTTCGCAGCGCAATATCGCCCGCCGCATGGCCAAAATTATCGTTAATTTTTTTAAAGTGGTCTATGTCTAACATCAGCGCGCTTATTGGTTGTGCGTTGCGCTTGCAATAAGCAAACAGCGGCTCGGCTTTGGCAAAAAATGCGCGCCGATTGTTTAAACCAGTCAGCGTATCGGTGCAGGCTAAGTCTTCTGCTTGTTTTTTGGCTTGCTCAAGATCGTATGCCAGCTCTAAATTGCCGTTAAAGGTTTTATGCAAAAACACACTGGTCACCATGCACGATACATACATACAGCTGGCGGCTATGCCCACCCAAAAAGCCTCTTCACGCCCCAGCGTTAATAGCACCACAATCATGGGAATTTGCGCTAGCGAAATCGCAGCCATTTGTAAATAACGTAGCGGGCTATACCAAGAGATAGCTGCGCCAGCTAGGCCAATTGATACACTGTTGATAATAAATACCGCGCTTAAATTATCTTTGGGCATCACCCAAATTAGGCCTAAGCCCCACACTAAAAAAACCGCCAACAGGCTAATAGAATAGGGCTTTTCCCAGGCTAGTACAGCCGCGCCTTGCGGGTTGCGTAGCTTAAATTTTGACATAAGAACCGCGCGCAAGCCTGCAAGCAAGCAGGCGCTGCCTAGCCAAATAAGTAAGCGTTGTTGGTTGGCGCTAGTCCACAGCGAAGCCACTAAAAACAAGCTAACAACTGCACTTAAAATAATTGGTGTGAGACTTTGTTGATACAGTAATTTGATTTTTTCTACACGAATATGCTGCTGTTTAGCTTGTAGATTGTTTTGAGTTTGTGCGCTATCGGCTGGCGCAGTTTGCGTTAGCGCATCTTCCACATGAGTTGTATGCAACAATGAATTTAACATGTGCCCACCCTTAAAAAACTATTTATTTTTAATGTTTTCAATAGTTTAGCACTTGTAAATAAGCTTGTGGCAATTGTTAGTATGAAATAATGCAAATTTAATGTAGTAAGCTGCTTGCAGCTAAACTATTACGTTAAAATAGTGGTAATTCAATTATTGAAAGCACTTGCATGCCTGTTAACTTAAATGCCCCAGAAGCCGCGTCCCTATTGCCTGTCAGAGGCATTCAATTAGGCTATTCAGAGGCGCATGTGCGCAAACCTAACCGCAAAGATGTGTTGGTAATAACTTTGCCTGAAAATAGTAAAGTGGCAGGTGTGTTTACCTTAAATCGTTTTTGCGCGGCGCCAGTTATTTTGTGCAAACAATTTTTAGCTGAGGCAAAAGGTATTCGCGCGCTTTTGGTTAATACAGGCTGTGCCAATGCGGGCACGGGTGATGATGGTTTAAATCGCGCCAAGCAAAGCTGCGAGGCGCTTGCTGGCTTGTTAGGCGTAAAATCGAATCAGATTTTGCCGTTTTCGACAGGCGTTATTTTAGAGCCGCTGCCAGTAGATAAAGTGATTGCTGGCATGCCAGCAGCGATTGCAAACTTGAAGGAAGATAATTGGCTGAACGCGGCCGAAGCGATTATGACCACCGATATTGTCGCCAAAGGTACGTCAAGAAAAATTAAATTAGACGGTAAAGATGTGACAATTACCGGCATTAGCAAAGGCAGCGGCATGATTCACCCAAACATGGCCACCATGCTGGGCTACATCGCCACCGATGCCGCAGTCAGTCAATCAGCACTCGAAAGTATCATTCAACATGCCGTCAATAAATCATTTAATTGCATCACGGTAGATGGCGACACCAGCACCAATGATAGCCTAATTATAATGGCCACTCAATTAGCAAGTAACGCGGAGATAACAGAAGATAGTGCAGAATTTATGCTATTACGTGACACGTTAACCGACGTTGCTATTGAATTAGCGCAAGCAATTGTGCGCGATGGCGAGGGTGCCACCAAGTTTATGACGGTGCGAGTTGAAGGCGGCAAAACTGAAGCAGAATGCCGCAAAGTGGCTTATGCGATTGCTCATTCACCCTTAATTAAAACCGCATTTTTCGCCAGCGACCCAAACTTAGGCCGCATTTTAGCGGCGATTGGTTACGCAGGCGTTGATGATTTAGATGTAAGCAATATGGAATTATATTTAGGTGATGTATTGGTGGCCGAAAAAGGTGGCCGAGCGGCAAGCTATAAAGAAGAACAAGGTACGGCGATTATGCAAGAATCGGATATTTTGGTGCGTGTTGTATTGAATCGTGGCAGCGAAAATTGCACAGTATGGACCTGCGATTTTAGTTATGATTATGTGAAAATTAATGCAGACTACAGAAGTTAATGGATAAACTTGAACATTTAATCACCCGCGCCGAAAGCTTAATTAGCAAGCTAGAAAACTTGCTGCCAGCGCAAATGCCATCTGTCGATTGGAAAACAACTGCATGGCGTTGGCTAAAAATTAACGGCAAAAGCCAATTGCAAGCGGTGCAAAATCCGCATCAAATTTCACTAAACAATATCCATTTTGTGGATGCACAAAAAGCAGAAATTGTGCGCAATACGCAGCAATTTTTAGCTAGTTTGCCGGCCAATAATGTATTGCTAACAGGTGCGCGCGGCACAGGAAAATCGAGTTTAATCAAGGCTTTACTGACTGAATTCTCGCAACAAAACTTGCGGCTAATTGAGGTAGAAAAACACGATTTAGTGCAATTGCCAGAAATTGTGGCATTGATTAAATATCGCCCAGAAAAATTTATTATTTTTTGCGATGATTTAACGTTTGAAGCCAATTACGAAAGTTATAAAGCGCTAAAAGTGGTGTTAGATGGCTCGATTTCGAACGCATCCGAAAATATGTTGGTTTACGCAACGTCTAACCGCAAAAATCTCATGCCAGAATTTATGGCTGATAATTTGGCCACCAAGCATGCTGACGGTGAAATTAGGCCGAGTGACACCATTGAGGAAAAAACCGCATTGGCGGAGCGTTTTGGCTTGTGGTTATCGTTTTACGCGTTTGACCAAGATGAATATTTGGCTATTTGCAAAAGTTGGTTGGCAACTTTTGATATTGCATGGGATGAGGCTGCAAGCCGCGCTGCACTTAGCTTTACGCATACACGCGGTGCGCGTAGCGGCCGTGTGGCGTACCAATTTGCACGTGACTATTCTGGTAAAACAAAACTTGCGGATAAATTGCAGATGAACGCATGAGTAAAATAATTAATGTTGCTGTCGCCATTTTGCAGCGTAAAAATGCCAATGGTCAAAATGAATTTTTATTAGCCAGCAGGCCGCAAGGCAAAGGCTGGGCTGGTTGGTGGGAGTTTCCTGGTGGAAAAATTGAGACTGACGAAAGCCCTGAACATGCGTTGACGCGCGAGCTGGCTGAAGAGTTAGGTATTAAGCCAACCATTACGCAGCAATGGATAACGCGACAATTTAATTACCCTGCCACACATGATTCAGATGCCAAAACTGTGCGCTTACATTTTTATTTTGTAACCGCTTGGCAAGGTGAGCCGACACCGCATGAAGGCCAGCAATTAAGCTGGCAAAATGCACAAAATATCAGCGTTACACCAATTTTGCCAGCCAATTTACCTATCATGAAAGCGTTAGCACTGCCGCCAGTATATGCCATTAGCAATGTAGCAGAGCTGGGTGAAAGTGTTTATTTAGATGCCCTGCAAGCCGCATTGAATAAGGGGCTTAGGCTTGTGCAAGTACGCGAAAAACATCTGCCAAAAGAACAACTTATAAACATTGCGCAGCAAATTATCGCCTTGGCAAAACCCTATCAAGCCAAGGTGTTGATTAGCCAAGATATAGCATTAGCGCGTGATTTAGGTGCTGCTGGTGTACATTTGCCAAGCCAAGATTTAATGCTATTAAAAAGCAAACCTGCAGCAGATTTACCGATAAATTTTTTAGTCGCGGCATCTTGTCATAATTCAGAGGAGCTTTTACACGCACAGGCGCTAAATTTAGATTTTGTGGTGCTATCACCGATTAAATCTACTTTAAGTCACCCAGAGGTAGAGCCTTTAGGCTGGCAAGCTTTTACTACAATGGCGCAACAAATTTCTATTCCAGTGTATGCGTTAGGCGGCATGCGTTTGACAGATTTGCCGATTGCACTAAGTTATGGCGCGCGCGGCGTGGCTTTTCAGCGTAGTTTAAAAGCAGATTTTGTGTTGTAACAAAATTAATCTGCTGATTCTTTAATTGGCAAGGTGATTGTTTGCTGGCTAATTTTGCCCGTGTTATCTTTAAAGTTGAGCGTTATTTCTACGCTTTCACCCACTATCAACTGTTTTTTTAAATCAAACAACATTAAGTGAAAGCCGCCAGGCGCAAGTTTTTCTGGCTTGCCAGCGGTTAAAGATAACTCTTCTAACATGCGCATTTTCATCACACCATTATTCATGGTCATACTGTGAATTTCTACCGAACTGGCAATCGCAGATTCTGCCTTAATCATGGTGCTATCTTGTGCAGCGATTAAGGTCATATAAGCCGCGCCCACGCTTTGCCCTGGCGCATTTGCGCGCGCCCAGGCGTCTATAATTGCCACACTGTTATTGACCTCACAAGCGCTTAGCAAACATAAGCTTGCCAGCACCACAATATAGTTAATCCATTTCATCGTCTAATCCTGTTGGTTTATTCTCGGCAATTCGGTAATTTTCGTTAGCCCAATCACCTAAGTCTATCATTTTACAGCGCTCGCTGCAAAATGGCCGAAACGGATTATTGGTGTCGTAAATTACGAGTTTTTTGCAAGTGGGGCAGGCTACCTGCTTGGTTGGTATTGGCATGATCATGCTATGATTTTACTACTATTTTGCAGGTTTATAAGGGCAAACTACAAATTACACAGCGTCATGCTAAATTCTAAATCATGGTCACACTGTTTGGGTTTTTGCACAAAATCAAGCGCCGAAAATCGCACATTAATGGCATATTTATTAGCGCTAACCTCAGGAAAGCACGGGCAGTCATCTAGCACATGAATAATCAGCATTTGTGCTGGCTTGGCACCGCCCAACATTTGCTGATAAAAGCCATTATGCGCAGTAAATTTACGCGGCGTATCGCTGCCACGTAATATGCGTAAAATGGTTTTAATGGCCTCATGCATGGGCATAAAGCGTGCTAGCCAGCCATCAAAATCACTCTTACGGCGGTTAGAATCTAAGTTTAACCAATGATGATAAGAAGGTAAATCGAACTGGCAAACGCCACCGGGAATACCAGCACGTTGCTTAATGCTCATTAGCCATTCGTTTTCGCGCAAATGTTGGCCAAATTTTGCGCTATCTGCACGCAAAGCGGTTGAGCAAGCGCCCACTTCGCGCAGAATTTTATCCAGCTCTTTTTCGGCAATAATTGGATTGCCGCGCAGGTTTTGCATATTTAGCCGTTGACGATCTAGCTCGCCCACCAAATCCATTTTCAGGTCGGCGCGATCGACAATATCTAACATTTGTAGCAAAGAAATAAGCGCGGTATGGTGATTATGTTGCTCGCCATCTTCTACATTCAGCAGAATTTTTGAGAACAAATCTTCAAGCCGCAGAAAAGTGCGAATGCGCTCGTTAAATGGAAATTCGTAGCTCGACATGACGTATAAGTCTGCTAACTTATAATAATAAATTAATGCAGATTATCAGATAGTTTTGCTAACTATGCAAGTATTAAGGTATTTTTGGTGAATGAGTAATATTTTTTCGCGCAATTCTGCAACATTTTTGTCATTTTCAATCACATCATCAGCCAGTGCCAAAAGTTGTAATCGTGGCGTTTGCGCTGCAATTATTTTTTTAACCTCAATTTCTGCAAGTTGGCTGCGCTGCTTAACACGCGCAATTTGCATGGCCTCGCTGCAATCAATCACTAAAATTTTATTAATAGACGACAAATAGCGCGGACTTTCTACCAGTAAAGGAATGTCTAAAATTTGATAGGGTGCTTGTTTGTTTTGCGCCAGCTGTTTTATGGCAATATCGTAAATGGCAGGGTGAATCAGCGCATTTAATTTTTCGCGCGCAGTGGCGTCATCAAAAATTAAGTCACGCATGGCAGCACGGTTTAATGCGCCTTGTGGCGTAATGTATTGTTTGCCAAATATGGTGGCAATATCATGGATTAATGGTTGGTTTGCTGCGGTAAGTTGGCGCGAAATTGCGTCTAAATCTGTCACTGGCACGCCTAACTCGGCAAATATTTTTGCGGCCTCCGTTTTGCCACTTCCAATGCCGCCTGTAAGCGCAACTACAAACATTGCTAGGCCAAATAAAAGCTGGCTAATTGCTGCCCAAAAAACAGCGCCGCAATGCCGCCCAGCGCTAAAAATGGGCCAAATGGTATCGCGGTTCCGCGTGTTTTATCTTTAAATACAATCAAGCCAATACCAATCACCGCACCCACTACGGAGCTAAGTAAAATCACTGCAGGCAATAATTGCCAGCCAAACCAAGCACCGATTGCGGCTAATAATTTAAAATCACCATAACCCATGCCTTCTTTACCGGTGACGATTTTAAACAGCCAATACACCGCCCATAAAATTAAATAGCCAAAAATTGCGCCTAATACAGCTGATTTTAAATCTACAAAGCCAGTATTAAAGTTAAAAATTAGCCCCAGCCACAGCAACGGCAACGTAATGTCGTCGGGCAGCAATTGGGTATCAAAATCGATAAAGGTTAATGCCACTAATGCAAACACAAAAATAAACGCAAATAGCGATGCATTGCTGTAACCAAATTTAAACGCCACCGCGCCAATTAACGCGCCAGTTAAGGCCTCTATCAATGGATAGCGCAGGCTAATTTTTGCCTTGCAGCCTTTGCATTTGCCGCCCAATATTAAATAGCTAATAATGGGAATATTCTCTAGCGCGCTAATGTTATGCCCGCAGTGTGGGCAAGCCGAGCGTGGCGTAACAATGTTGTACTTGGTTGGCAGTGGTTCTGCAGGATATACACCATAAGCCTCGGCCACGTAGGCTTTTTCGGTATTTTCCATCATTTTTGGCAGACGATGAATCACCACATTTAAAAAACTGCCCACCATTAAGCCAAAAACTACTGAGAAACCGATAAAAAAAGTAGGTTCGCTGCGCAGTAAATCAGAAAGTGGCACTAAAAAATCAAACATTATTTTCCCTTAAAGCTTGTAAACTAATGCAATCATGGCATCGTTAAACTAAGTGTGCAACAAAAGTGCGTTATTGGCGTTAAAATTGCTTGAATAACGTCATATAGTCACCATTTAATTATTAACAGTTGGCGTGGCACAAGCATAAAGGACAAAAATGACCGATAGTAATTTACCATTAAACGCAGCAGAAATAGTTGAGCTGAACAATATCGACCACCCAGCTTGGGATGCGCCGATTATTTGCCGTGTAGAGGTGGATTTGCCAGGTTGGTTGGCGCAACTTACCGGCGAAAATAAATGGGAAGTGGTGAGCGAAGACGAAGATGAAACGTGTATTAGCTTTGCGATGCGAGAGAAAGCAGCAAAATTAGCCCCCAAATTAGTACCAAAGTTGGCGGAGATTACGCTGTATCACAATGGCTACGCAGTGGTGGATGTAGAAGGCAAAGCTTTATTTGATGGTAGCCTAACTAGCGGCACCAGTGATTGCGCGCATTTGAGCTATTTTCATGCAGAAAGTGGCGAGCCTATTACTTTAAACTAAAGCTAGCAAACAAATAATATAATTTTTAAGGGTTAAGAAATGGCATGGACATATCTTTTTCTTGCGGGCTTATTTGAAATGGGCTTTGCAGTTGCAATAAAATTTATGGATGGTCACAAGAATATTCCATGGTCTATCGTGTTCTACGTTTGTATCATCTTAAGCTTTAGTTTTTTGGAGCAAGCAACAAAATCTATACCCATTGGAACAGCATACGCAGTTTGGACAGGAATCGGAGGAGTAGGAGTTGCTATCATTGGTATGGTTTTAATGGGTGATCCTATCACCCTTTGGAGGATTTTATTTTTGGTTTTATTAATTGTTTCTATGATTGGGCTTAAATTAACTTCTGGACATTAAAGCATATTCAATTAAAACCACTTAACTCATTAAATTTTAAAAAATTAAAAATCCCGTTTAACTGCAAACTCGGCTAAATCTATCAAAGCCTGTTTGTAAATAGATGCTGGCAAGTGTGCAATAGCTTCGCAACCAAGTTTGGCTTCATTTTCAGCCACCTTACGTACATAATTGAGTGCGTCGGTGGCTTTAACAGCAGCCACTACCGCAGGCAACTCATCTAAACCACCTTGCTGAATAGCTTTACGAATAGTGGCGGATTCAGTTGCGTTGCCACGATGCATCGCAATGAGTAATGGCAGCGTCGGCTTGCCTTCGGCTAAATCATCACCTAAATTTTTGCCAATTTTGCCGCTATCACCGCTTAAATCCAGCACGTCGTCTATTAGCTGAAACGCTGTACCAAGCCGCATGCCGTATTGTGCTAGTGCGTTTTCATCTTGCTGACTAGCGTTGCTAATGACCGCACCCAAGCGCGTTGCCGCCTCAAATAATTTGGCAGTTTTAAAGTGAATCACTTTTAAATATTCTTGCTCGGTTACATCGGGGTTGTGAATGTTCATCAACTGCAACACTTCGCCTTCTGAAATGATGTTGGTCGCTTCGGATAAAATTTTCATCACGCGCATGTTTTGCAGTTTTACCATCATTTGAAACGCACGCGAGTATAGAAAATCGCCCACTAGCACGCTGGCGGCATTGCCAAATAGGTGATTGGCGGTGCTTTTGCCACGCCGCATGGCACTTTCATCCACCACATCGTCATGCAACAGCGTTGCGGTGTGAATAAACTCTACAATGGCTGCCAACTCGTAATGTGGCGTTTGAATTTTCCCGAACAAACCGCTAGAAATTAGCACCAGTGCGGGCCGTAGCCGCTTTCCGCCACCGTTAACAATGTGCTCGCCTATGGTATTGATGAGCGAAACTTCAGAATGTAGCGATTGCCGAATGACTGTATCGACTGCTTGCATGTCTTCTGTAATGTGAGATTGAATGTTGTTGAGATTCACGTGCCGAGCCGTTTCTAAGATGTTATAATTTTAACACAGGCAGCGCGTGCTTATTTGGCAATTTAGCGTTTGCTTAATCTAATAATTTGCGTATAATGCGCGATTCATTTGAAGTATAGAAAAGCAAGGTTAAAACCATGTACGCAGTTATTAAAACGGGTGGCAAACAATATAAAGTAGAGGCTGGCGCAACGCTAAAAGTTGAAAAACTATTAGGTGAAGTGGGTAGCAAAGTGGTTATTGACAAAGTGTTAATGATTGCAGATGGCGAAAAAACCACGATTGGCGCGCCAATTATTGCAGGTGCTAAAGTGAGCGCGACCGTGCTTTCTCATGGCCGTGCAGATAAAGTAATGATTTTCAAATTCCGCCGCCGTAAGCATTATCGTAAAACACAAGGCCATCGCCAAAGTTTTACTGAAATTAAAATTGATGCAATTGCAGCTAAATAATTTAGTTTAAAGATATAAAGGATTAATCATGGCACACAAAAAAGCTGGCGGTAGTTCACGTAACGGTCGCGATTCACACTCACAACGTTTGGGCGTTAAAGCATTTGGCGAAACAGTTGTTTCTGCTGGCAGCATCATCGTACGTCAACGTGGCACTAAAATGCACGCGGGCGAAAACGTTGGCATGGGTAAAGACCACACGCTATTTGCAAAAATAGACGGCAAAGTCACATTTTGTATCAAAGGTGCACTGCGTCGCCAGTTGGTGAATATTGTTGCAGTTTAAGTTTAAGTAGTATGATTAAAGCCTCATCGTTTGATGGGGCTTTTTTATTTAGGTAACAGCATAAGGTTGCACATTAGGTTTTATATAAGATGAAATTCATAGACGAAGCTACTATTAAAGTTTACGCGGGTGATGGTGGAAATGGCGTGGCCACGTTTAGGCGCGAGAAGTATGAACCGATGGGCGGCCCTAATGGCGGCGATGGTGGCAAAGGCGGTAGCATTTATGCGTTGGCCGATCGCAACATCAATACGCTAGTCGATTATCGTTATACGCGTACTTTTCGCGGTCAACGCGGCGAAAATGGCCGTGGCGCAGAATGCTACGGCGCCAAAGGTGAAGATACTATCTTGCGTGTGCCTGTTGGTACGGTGATTTCGGATAAGGCTACCGAGCGCATGATTGTTGACCTAAGCGAACATGGCCAACAAGTACAACTTGCCCGCGGCGGCAATAACGGCTTGGGCAATGTGCACTTTAAGTCAAGCATCAATCGCTCTCCACGCCAATGCACCAAGGGTGAACCAGGCGAAGAGTTCGAGCTGTATATGGAGCTGAAAGTGTTGGCCGACGTTGGTTTGCTTGGCATGCCCAACGCAGGTAAATCAACGTTTATACGCAGTGTTTCTGCGGCAAAACCAAAAGTAGCAGATTACCCTTTTACGACGCTGCACCCAAACCTAGGAGTTGTGCGCGTGGATGCAGAGCGCAGTTTTGTCATTGCCGATGTGCCAGGTTTAATTGAAGGCGCGGCAGAGGGCGCAGGGCTTGGGCACCAGTTTTTACGCCACTTGCAGCGTACGTCATTATTACTACATTTGGTGGATATTGCGCCATTTGACGAAGCGACCGACCCAGTGGCTGAGGCAAAAGCCATCGTCAACGAGCTGAAAAAATATGACGAAGAACTTTATAATAAGCCACGCTGGCTGGTGTTAAATAAAATAGACATGATTCAAGACAGCGCGGATGTCGTGAAAAAATTCGTCAAAGATTATGGCTGGAAAGGGCGCGTATTCGCCATTTCCGCCATTAGTGGCATGGGTTGCAAAGAGCTCACTTACGCGATTATGGATCACCTAGACGAAGTTAAGAAAATTGCCTTAGAAAATGAGCAAATCCCTATTACAGAATAGCCTATTGGCCAATAGTAAGGTGCTGATTGTTAAAGTCGGCTCTAGCCTTGTGACCAACAACGGCGAAGGTTTAGACCACGCCGCAATTGCGGCTTGGGCGACGCAAATTAGCGCGCTTGTGAAACAAGGCAAGCAAGTAGTGCTGGTGTCGTCTGGCGCAGTGGCCGAAGGCATGCAACGCTTGGGCTGGAAAAAACGCCCAGTTGAGGTGAATGAGCTGCAAGCTGCTGCTGCAGTCGGCCAAATGGGTTTGGTGCAAATGTACGAAAGTTGTTTTGCTGTGCATGGCCTGCACACCGCGCAGATACTACTTACCCACGATGATTTGCGTGACCGCAAGCGCTATTTAAACGCTAGAAGCACACTCTAAACGCTGCTAGATTTAAATGTCATTCCTATCATCAACGAAAACGACACCGTGGTGACCGAAGAAATTCGCTTTGGCGATAACGATACTTTGGCTGCGCTAGTTGCAAATTTAATCGAAGCCGATGCACTGGTGATTTTAACTGATCAACAAGGCTTGTATTCGGCTGACCCGCGCAAAGATAGCAATGCAAAATTCATCAATTTTGAAACCGCAGGCAATGTAGAATTAGAGCAAATGGCAGGTGGCGCGGGCAGCAATGTTGGCACGGGCGGCATGCTCACCAAAATACTCGCCGCCAAGCGCGCAGCCAGCAGCGGCGCGCATACCGTCATCGCGTCAGGCCGCGAAGCAGACGTTTTAATCCGTCTTGCCAATGGCGAAGCCATCGGCACGCATTTAAAATCTACGCAAATTAAAACCATCGCCAAAAAACAATGGCTAGCCGATCACTTAAGGCTGGGAGGCGCGCTGGTGTTGGATGCTGGCGCAGTAAAAGTACTTAAAACTGATGGCAAAAGTTTGCTTTCCATTGGCGTGATTGATGTGCAAGGCCAATTTGAGCGCGGCGATGTAGTGGCCTGTGTAAACGAGAAAAACGTTGAGGTTGCGCGCGGCATTGTGAATTATAATTCGGCAGATACGCGAAAAATCAAGCAAAAAGCCAGCAGCGAGATTGAGAAAATTTTGGGCTATGTGGAAGAATCTGAATTAATCCATCGCGATAACCTCATCATTATTTGATTTAGGAAAATTTGAATGAATAAACCTTTAGTTGCCATTATTATGGGCTCAGACAGCGATTGGCCAGTGATGAAAATTGCCGCGCAAATGCTGGCAGATTTTGGTGTGGCGTATGAGGCCAAAGTGGTTTCTGCACATCGCACGCCCGATTTAATGTTTACGTTTGCCGAAAACGCAGCTAAAGAGGGCTACCAAATTATCATCGCAGGCGCGGGCGGTGCAGCGCATTTGCCGGGTATGGTGGCAGCAAAAACTACGTTGCCCGTATTGGGCGTGCCAGTGCCAACTAAGCATTTACAAGGCCAAGATTCACTGCTATCGATTGTGCAAATGCCTAAAGGTATACCAGTCGCCACCTTTGCCATTGGCGATGCAGGCGCTGCCAATGCTGGGTTATTTGCGGTAAGTATTTTGGCTAATCACGATGCAAACTTGGCAAAAAAATTGGCAGAATTTCGCGCCACGCAAAGTGATAAAGTGATTAATATGATTTTGACAGAGAAGCCATAAAGCACAATCATGACAGCAAAAGTATTAAATCCACCAGCGATGTTAGGCATGTTAGGCGGCGGCCAGCTTGGTCGCTTTTTTGTGATTGCTGCGCACGAGCTTGGCTATCAAGTCACTGTATTAGACCCTGATAAAAATAGCCCTGCAGGCAAAATTGCCGATGTGCATATTTGTGCTAATTTTGATGACGCAGCTGCGCTTAAACAAATGGCAGAAACTTGTGCTGCAATAACAACTGAATTTGAAAATGTACCCGCAAAATCGCTAGAAATGTTAGCGCTTACTACCACAGTTAGGCCTTCTGCTGATTGTGTGTCTATTGCACAGCATCGCGTGCTTGAGAAAAGCTTTATTAAAGATGCTGGCCTGCCAGTCGCACCATTTGCGGTGATTAATAGCGTGAGCGAATTGCCAGATGATGCCAGTGAGCTTTACCCTGCAATCTTAAAAGTCGCGCGTTTTGGTTACGATGGTAAAGGCCAAGCGCGGGTGAAAAATCAGGCAGAGGCTACAAAAGCGTTTGCAGAATTTAACAACGAAACTTGTGTGTTAGAACAAATGCTGGCACTGGATTTAGAAGTGTCAGTGGTGCTGGCGCGAGATGCGCAAGGCAATATTGCGGCTTTCCCTACAGCTGAAAACAGCCACCTCAATGGAATACTGGACATTAGCATTGTGCCAGCAAGATGTTCTGAGGTGGTTAAAGCCAACGCGCAAGAACTGGCTAAAAAACTCGCTGAAAAGTTAGATTACGTTGGCGTGCTGGGCGTGGAATTTTTTGTAGTCGGCAAGCAATTGTTAGTAAACGAAATCGCCCCGCGCCCGCATAACAGTGGCCATTACACCATTGATGCCTGCGTCACCAACCAATTTGAACAGCAAGTGCGCGTGATGACTGGGCTGCCATTGGGCGATGCTAGCTTGCATAGCGATGCGGTGATGGTGAATATTTTAGGTGATAGCTGGTTTGCTAATATTCACGATGCCAAATCACCAGCCCTGGAACCCGCATGGAATAAGGCGCTCAGCCATGCAAATTTAAAGCTGCATTTGTACGGAAAACACGAGCCGCGTAAAGCACGCAAAATGGGACACTATACGGTGATTGGAAAGGATTTGGATGCTGCGTTGAATGTGGCGTTGATTGCACGCAGTGAGTTAAATATTGGTAATTAAAGTCGAAGGTTGAAAATAACAACCAACAAAAAAGCCGAGCATTACTCGGCTTTTTTTACAAATCAATATAACTATTCTGCTTTTGGTTTTTTTGCAGCAGCAGGTTTTTTAGCGGCTGCTGCTTTTGGTGCGGCAGCTTTTTTGGCTGCGGCTGGCTTAGCAGCAGCTTTTGCAGCTGGTTTTGCTTTTGGTGTGGCTTTAACTGCTTTAACGCCAGCAACAGATGCACCTGTCATGGCTTTAATAGCAGCACTTAGGCGGCTTTTATGACGGGCTGCTTTGTTTTTGTGAATGATTTTTTTGTCCGCAATGCGGTCAATTACCATCACATTTTCTTGGTAACTAGCAGCAGCGGCAGCTTTATCGCCAGCCTCTACCGCTTTAATAATTTTTTTAATTGCAGTGCGCAAAGTTGAACGTAACGCGGCATTGTGTGCGTTTACTTTTACGGATTGACGTGCGCGTTTGCGTGCTTGTGCGGTGTTTGCCATGTGTTTCTAATCCTAAACCAAAAGGTGTTAAATACGAAACCGCGTATATTAGTGTTTTTAATGCCTTTTGGCAAGTACAAAGTAAAAATAGCTTTAGCCAAAATAGCTGGCATGGCGTGCTAAAATTCAGTTATTCGCCATTTTAATTATTGTAAAAGATGTTTTTTTAATGAATTTACTAAAAGTGTTAGCCAATGTGGGCAGCATGACATTTTTATCGCGCATTTTAGGCTTTGCGCGAGATACCTTAATTGCGCGAATTTTTGGCGCAGGCTTGGCCACCGATGCATTTTTTGTGGCCTTTAAAATCCCCAATTTATTACGCCGTGTGTCAGCAGAGGGCGCATTTTCGCAAGCATTTGTGCCTATTTTGTCAGAATATAAAAACAAGCGCACGCCAGCCGAAACGCATGCGTTAATTAACCATGTGGCCAGTTTAATGGGCATTTTTTTGGTAGTGGTGACCATTATTGGCATGCTAGCAGCACCGCTAATTGTGGGTTTAACTGCGCCAGGGTTTGCTAAAGATGCCAGCAAGTTTGCGCTCACGGTTGAGCTATTGCGCATCACCTTTCCTTATATTGTGTTTATTTCGTTGGTGTCGCTGGCTGGCGGCGTGTTAAACACTTACAGCAAGTTTCAAATTCCCGCATTTACGCCAGTTTGGCTTAATGTGTCATTTATTATCGCGGCCTTATTTGTTGCGCCACATTTTAATAACAGCATACATGTATTGGCATGGGCGGTGTTTGTGGGTGGCGTGTTGCAATTATTGTTTCAGTGGCCATATTTGCACAATCTAGGCTTGGTACCACGCTACGAGTTGAATTGGCAAGATGAAGGTGTTAGGCGTATTCTCAAATTAATGGGCCCCGCTATTTTTGGCGTATCTGTGGCGCAAATATCAATTGTGCTTAACAATATTTTTGCCAGCTTTTTACAAACGGGTAGCATCTCTTGGCTATATTATGCTGATAGGCTAATGGAGTTTCCCACTGGCGTATTGGGCGTGGCGCTTGGCACGATTTTATTGCCGAGTTTATCTAAGGCATTTGTGGATAAAACCGAGAGCGAATACAGCCAGCTGTTAGATTGGGGCTTGCGACTGACATTTTTGCTGGCCGCGCCTGCAGCGGTGGCATTGGCTGTGCTTTCAAAGCCCTTAGTTGCCAGCTTGTTCCATTACGGAAAATTTACTGCAAATGATGTCGCTATGACCGAGCGCGCGGTGATTGCCTACAGTGTTGGCTTAATAGGCTTAATTTTAGTTAAAGTATTGGCGCCAGGTTTTTATGCGCGGCAAAACGTAAAAACGCCCGTTAAAATTGCCATTTTTACATTGGTGATTACGCAAATGCTTAATTTGGTGTTTGTATTTGCGCTCGATTTAAAGCACGCAGGCTTGGCGCTGGCAATAGGCTTGGGTGCCTGTATCAACGCTGGGCTGCTGTATTATCATTTGCGCCGCGATGGCATTTATCATCTGCAAACAGGCTGGTTTGCATTTTTTAGTAAATTAACGATAGCCTTACTGGCGATGGCTGGCGTGCTTTATTGGCTGGCAAATGTTGCGGGCGATTGGCTGCACATGATCACATTTACCAAACTAAGCTGGATTACATTATTGGTATTGGCAGGGGCATTTAGCTATTTTGCTGTGCTTGGCTTGTTGGGCTTTAGGCCGCGCGATTTTAACAAGCGTACATTGTAATTACATGCAAGTTTTTCGCCATTTACCAGCCCAACCTTGCGAAGCCATTACCTTAGCTATTGGCAATTTTGATGGCATGCATCTAGGCCACCAAGCACTGCTGCAAGCCAATATTGATGCGGCTTACAGGCTAGGTAAAACAGCAGCTGTAATGACGTTTGAGCCGCATCCGCGCGAGTTTTTTACGCCGCTTAATGCGCCCGCGCGGCTTAGTAATTTGCGCGAGAAATTAGAATATTTTGAAGCGGCAGGCATACAAAAAGTATTCGTGTGCGCGTTTAATCAGCGCTTTGCCGCCATTAATGCAGCAGATTTTATAAGCATGTTGCGCGACAAACTGAATGCCAACACGATTTTGGTGGGCGAAGATTTTAAGTTTGGCGCCAAACGTGCTGGTAATATTAATGACTTCAAAGTGGCTGATTTTGACCTTATTTCAATGCCACGCGTCGATTTTAATGCAGAACGGGTATCTAGCACACGTGTGCGCGATGCGCTATTTTCGGGTAATTTAGATTTAGCCGCGCAGTTATTAGGTCGCCATTACAGCATTAGCGGCAAAGTTGTGCATGGCGCAAAACGTGGTCGCGAGCTGGGTTTCCCTACCGCCAATGTGCATATTAAGCACGAGCGGCCTGCGCTAACAGGCGTTTATGCCGTAAAATTGAGTACAGGCAAATTGCAAGGTTTAAAAAGCGTCGCTAATTTGGGTGTTAGACCAACCATAGGCGGTGTACAAAAACTATTGCTTGAGGTGCATGTGCTTGATTTTAATGATTATTTATATGGAAAACATGTGCATGTTGAATTTTTGTACAAAATTCGCGAAGAAATGAAGTTTGAGAGCTTAGAAGCGTTAAAAGCGCAAATTGCGGTAGATATTGACGTGGCAAGAAAATTTTTTGAAATAACAAAATGACAGATACCAACCAAAACAAATATAAAATCAACCAGCCTGAAACGCCTTTTCCCATGCGCGGCGATTTGGCCAAGCGCGAGCCTGCATGGTTAAAACAATGGCAAGATAAAAAGCTGTACGAGCGTATTCGTTCATCGCGCAAAGGCGCAAAAAAATTCATTCTGCATGATGGCCCACCTTATGCCAATGGCGATATTCATATTGGTCATGCCGTTAATAAAATCTTAAAAGATATTATCGTTAAATCTAAAACGCTTTCGGGGTATGACGCGCCGTATGTGCCAGGCTGGGATTGTCACGGCTTGCCGATTGAGCTGGTGGTAGAAAAAACCCACGGCAAAAATATTGACCCCGCTAAGTTTCGTGAGTTATGCCGCGCCTATGCCGCCGAACAAGTAGAAAAACAAAAGAAAGATTTTATCCGTTTGGGTGTGTTGGGCGATTGGGACAACCCATACCTAACAATGGATTTCAAAACCGAAGCCGACATCATGCGTGCTTTGGGAACAATTCAAGATAATGGCTATTTGTACCAGGGCAGCAAGCCTGTGCATTGGTGCGTGGATTGCGGCAGTGCGCTAGCTGAGGCTGAGGTGGAGTACGAAGATGTGAACTCACCAGCCATTGATGTGGGGTTTAGGGTAACTAACAATCTGCGTTTAACTCAAATATTTGAAATAAGCGAAGATTTACTGAAAGATAAAGAAGTGTTTGCTGTTATATGGACAACAACACCTTGGACTTTGCCAGCCAATCAAGCAATTAGCATTAATCCTGATTTGCTTTATTGCATTGTTGACACGACAAAGGGCACATTCCTACTTGCGCATGAGCTACTGGAAGTATCCCTTAAAAGATTTGGTGTTGAAGATGGTCAGTGGTGGATGTTGGGTTCGCAATATGGTCGAGAGTTTGGGTTGCTACTTGCCGCACATCCGTTTGACAAACGTCAAGTACCAATCATTTGCGGTGAACATGTTACTACCGAAGCAGGTACTGGCTTAGTGCATACTGCCGCTGCGCATGGTAATGATGACTGGCTGGTAATGAAAGCTAATTTCCCCAATGAAAAGCCACGTATTTTAATGGGTGGTGATGGCAAATTCTTTAATAGCGAGTTGGTTGAGTTTGAAGCAATCAGAGGCTTAACTCGCCAAGAAGCGAATAATGTCATTTTGGCTAAGATGCAAGAAAACGGTACTTTGCTCGCAAGTGCACGTTTAAATCACAGCTTTCCACATTGTTGGCGCCACAAAACACCGCTCATGCAATTGGCCACACATCAGTGGTTTATTGGCATGAATGCTGCAGGACTCCCCTCGCCCGTTAGCGGGAGAGGGGCTGGGGGAGAGGGGCAAGCTATGCAAGTAGCAAAAAATGCCCCTCTCCCTAACCCTCTCCCGCTTACGGGCGAGGGGACTAGCTTAAGAAGGTTGGCAAATTTAGCCGTAGATGCAACCGAGTTTTTCCCCGCTTGGGGCCGCGCGCGTTTAGAAGCGATGATTAAAAATCGGCCAGATTGGTGCGTATCGCGGCAGCGAAACTGGGGTGTGCCGATGCCATTTTTTGTGCATAAAGAAACAGGTGAGCCGCACCCACAAACCGCAGATTTGCTAGAAGCCGCAGCGTTGCTGGTAGAAAAAAGTGGCGTTGAAGCTTGGTTTAGTTTAGATGAGGCTGCTTTCCTGCAGGCCAATACCAGTGCGGCTTGCTGTGACAATTCTAGTGGCATCAATAAAGACTATAAAAAAGTCACTTATACCTTAGATGTTTGGTTTGACTCAGGCGCTACACATGCAGCTGTGCTTAAGCGCAGGCCAGAACTTAACTTTCCTGCAGATTTGTATTTAGAAGGCTCCGATCAACATCGCGGTTGGTTTCAATCTAGCTTGCTCACAGGCTGCGCTATTGATGGTCGTGCGCCTTATGAGGCCTTGCTGACACACGGTTTTGTGGTGGATGGCAACGGCCATAAAATGAGTAAATCTAAAGGCAACGTGGTCGCGCCGCAAAAAGTGATGGATACTTATGGGGCAGATATTTTGCGCTTGTGGGCGGCCAGCACCGATTATTCTGGCGAGCTGACAATTAGTGACGAAATTTTAAAACGCGTGGCCGATAGCTATCGAAAAATTCGCAATACAGCAAAATTTTTGCTGGCGAATATAGCTGATTTTGATGCGAGCAAAGACTTGTTGCCAGTTGAACAATGGCTAGAAATTGATCGTTACGCGCTATATTTAACACAAAAACTACAAACCGAAGTATTGGCCGATTATGAGCGTTACGAATTTCACTTAGCGGTACAAAAGTTGGTGAGTTTCTGCAGTGACGATTTAGGCAGTTTTTACCTGGATATTTTAAAAGATAGGCTGTATACCAGTGGCGAAAACTCGCCCACCCGCCGTGCCGCGCAAAGCGCGCTGCTTCATATTACACACACATTTATGCGCTTAATTGCGCCCATTTTAAGTTTTACTGCCGATGAAATTTGGCACACCTTAAACTTGGGTGAAGACAAAAGTGTGTTTGAAGATGTATGGTACGACATCCCAGCACATGCCCTGCAAGCCAATAGAATAGCGGCTTGGAAGGCAGTAGTTTCTGCTCGTGCAGATGCAGCTAAAGAAATTGAGGTGTTACGCAGTGCCAGTCAGGTTGGATCAAGCCTGCAAGCGGAGCTGGAATTTTATGCAGATGCGGAAAGTTTTGATGCGCTAAATAGCTTGGGCGATGACTTAAAATTTGTGACGATTACATCCAGCGCAAAAGTGTTTAAAGCGGCAACTAAAGATGCGCAAAAAATACTGGTAAAACCAAGCTCGCAAGCAAAATGCGAACGTTGCTGGCACTATGTGGCAAGCGTAGGCGTGGATGCTGATCACCCAACGATTTGCGGCCGCTGCGTGAGCAATTTATTTGGTGCGGGCGAAGTTAGAAAATATGCTTAAAAATAGCTATCGCTGGTTTGGCTTAAGTGCCGTTATCGTCGCGCTAGATTTATTTACCAAACACTTAATTGAGCAAGCTTTTCAGCATGGCGATCGCCAACCCATGACCAGCTTTTTTGAGCTGGTGCGCTTTCATAACGAAGGCGCGGCGTTTAGCTTTTTAGCCGATGCCGGCGGCTGGCAAAAGTGGTTTTTTACCGCTATTTCAGTCGTCGCTATTGTTGTGATTACCTATTTAATTATAAAAAATCTGCACAACAAACTTTTTTGCCTTGGCCTGGCCCTAGTGTTAGGTGGCGCGATTGGCAATTTGTACGATAGGCTTACGTTGGGCTATGTGGTAGATTTTTTATATTTTCACGTGAATAATTTTTACTGGCCCGCATTTAATGTGGCCGATAGCGCGATTTGCGTGGGTGTCGCGCTTTTATTGTGGGATAGCTTTAAAACTGAAAAGAAATAAATTTAGCGTTTTCACGCGTGGGGGTAGGTAAGTGCCAGATTGGAAAAAGCTCATTGCAGGCAAAATTGCCATTGCCAAAAAAGGTGCTGCTGCAGGCAAACTGGGAGCCAATATCCGCGTGCCTGCTGGGCAAACTGAGGTCAAAAATTTTCCTGTTTTAGATATGGGTATAAAGCCAGAAATTGCGCTTGGAAATTGGAACTTGCGTGTGTATGGCCTAGTAGAAAATGAGCTAAATTTGGGCTGGGATGCGTTTAATGCCTTGCCACAAATGCACGATGTATCAGACTTTCACTGCGTCACACGTTGGAGTCAGCTGGATATGGATTGGGTTGGCGTCAGCGCGCAAACTATTTTAGCGCTGGCCGCGCCATTGCCAAACGCGCAATTTGTGACGTTACATGGCTATGATAATTACACCACTAATTTACCACTAGAAGCTTTGTTAGATGATGATGTGCTGATTGCGCATTCGGTGTTAGGCAAGCCACTAAGCCGCGACCATGGCGGCCCAGCGCGTATGATTGTGCCAAAACGCTATGCCTGGAAAGGCGCAAAATGGCTAAAAGCCATTGAGCTGCACGAGCATGATAGACGTGGCTTTTGGGAAGTGCGTGGTTATCACAACGAAGCTGACCCGTTTAAAGAACAGCGCTTCAGTGATGACGAATAAGCTGGTACAGCGTTTTAGCGGTGATGAATAAAATATGCCCTACAAGCCGCATAGATATTGGCTTGCAGGGCATGCATTTAATGATATAAATTTAATGACATGCTTAATGTTTGTGTCGCAATTTATTAAATCCAATGTAAAACGCCACACAAATCGCGCCCACAATTAAGCCAACAATTGCATCTACCAGCATGGGGCCAGCTACTTTTAGCACGCCGCCTACTGCAGGTAAATTTTGTACGCTGGCCACTAAGCCTTCACTTAAATGATGAATAGCGGGAATGCCATGCCCAATAATGCTGCCGCCCACCAAAAACATGGCGGCGGTGCCAGCAATGCTTAAAAACCCCATTAATTTTGGTGCAAAAGCCAATATGCCTGAACCAATTTTACGGATGATCTGCTTGTAAAGGCTGGTGCCTTTTTTTAGCATCAGGTGCAAGCCAAGGTCATCCAGCTTAACAATGCCTGCCACCAAGCCATACACGCCAACTGTCATAATCAGCGCGATGAGTGAAACCACTGTCACTTGTTTGCTATAAACTTCAGTTGCCACCGTGCCTAGTGCGATGACAATAATCTCGGCTGATAAAATAAAATCGGTACGAATTGCGCCTTTAATTTTATCTTTCTCCAGCGCTACCATATCAATTTTTGGGTCGGCCACTGCTTGTTCAATGGCTTTGTCATGCGATTCTGCTTCATCTTTATGCAAAAACTTATGCGCAATTTTTTCAAAACCTTCAAAACACAAAAATGCGCCGCCTATCATTAACAATGGCGTAATTAACCACGGGATAAAATAGCTAATGGCTAATGCGGCGGGCACTAAGATTAGTTTATTAATAAACGAGCCTTTTGCTACCGCCCACACCACTGGTATTTCGCGGCTAGCATCTACGCCGCTAACTTGTTGAGCATTTAGCGCTAAATCATCGCCCAACACGCCTGCAGTTTTTTTGGCTGCCACTTTGGTCATTACCGAAACGTCGTCCAACATCGTGGTAATGTCGTCTAAAAGCATTAATAAACTACCGCCTGCCATATTTGTCGCCTTATAATTTATAAGTATTTTGCATTTTAACCAATAATGCTAAAATAAGCGGATGTTGCCGCAAAATTTATTTAAGTTTTTAAATAAAATCGCTTTATTGGCGATTGTATTTGCGTCGCTTGCGCCTAGCATTTCACATGCCCTGCAAGCCAATAGCAGCGCGGGGTTTGTGCAAGAGGTTTGTACAACAAGTGGTGAGAAAATCACCATTCAAGTACTGACCACCAAGGGCCAACAATTGGCGACCGAACTGCCAGCACAAGGCTCACAAAAATCACCAGCTGGTATTCAACACCATTTACAGCATTGCCCATTTTGCGCTAGCCCCAGTATTGATGCGGCTTTGCAAGCACCACATGCGCCAATTATTGTATTTTTAACTGCTACAGCACAGCATATTGCTGCGGCAACTCAAGTCATTAGCACACCTTTTTCAACACTTCCACCGCCTGCACAGGCGCCGCCCAGCTTCAACTAAATAATCTTTTGTATTGGCTTTTTATTGGCCAATGGTTTTATTTATTTGGAGTTTTTAGTATGAAAAATAATTTATTTTTTGGTTTTTGTATTTTATTTGGTTTTAGCCAATTTTCTTTTGCCGAGCATAAAGAGAATATTGAGCTAGACGAAATTAACGTAAGCGCGCCCACGCTTGATAGCCGTATTATTAATCACCCAGCAGCGGTGGAGAGCTACAACAGGCAGCAAATTCAAGATACGGTAAATGCCACCACATCGCAGCAAACGCTGAAATATTTGCCCAGCTTTCAAGTGCGCGAGCGCTATATTGGTGACCGCAACGGCCCTATAGCTACTAGAACCACAGGCACTTTGTCATCCGCACAAACGCTGTTGTATGCCGATGGCATTTTGCTTTCAAATTTACTGGGTAATTCCTTTGGTTTTGCGCCGCGCTGGGGAATGGTTTCACCTGAAGAAATTGATAGCGTGAGCATATTGTATGGCCCATTTTCGGCACTTTACGCAGGTAATTCGTTGGGCGGCGTCATTAGCTTAAACACGCGTATGCCAACAAAATTTGAGGCACACGCCAGCGCACAAGCCTTTGCACAAAATTTTGAGCTGTATGGCACAGATGAAACGTTTAAGGGCAACCACGAAACGTTTTCTGTTGGTAATAAAATCAACGATTTAAGCTTTTTTGCCAGTATTGATAGGTTAGAATCAGAAAGCCAACCGATGCAATTTGCTAACAGTGTTGCGCTTGGTACAGCAGCTGGCGGCAGAACTGCTGTTATAGGGGCGTTTTTAGATAAAGACCCAACAGGTAAAAATCGCGTTACTTTTGGCGCAACCGGCATCGATAAAAGCGAGCAAATTAACGCAAAAATTAAGCTTAGCTATGATATTACGCCTGAAATTAAAGTCGCTTATACGTTGGGCGTGTGGGATTTAGATAGTCGCTTAGATGTAAAAAGTTATATTAAAGATACAGCGGGTAACGATATTTACAACGGCCGTGTGACATTTAATGGTCAAAATTATGACGTCAACGGCTTTAATAATCCAGCCGAAGTGGAGTCTTTTCATGTGATGCAAGCGCTTGATGTAAAAAGTAACAGCAAAGGCTTTTTTGATTGGCAAGTGACTTTGTCTGATTACGATTACCAAAAAGATAAAAATAGTGCTTCCACTGTATCTGCCACTGGCAGCACTGCTGCTGGTAACCCCTATAACAACCGTGTTGGCCGCGTGACAGATTTGGCTGGCACTGGCTGGACTGCGCTAGAAGTGCGCGGCACCTTGAGATTAAATACAGTACGCCCTAAAGACCATACCATTGAGTTTGGCTATCACGTTGATGACTATAATTTGCAAAGCCAAACCAATGACACCGCAGATTGGTCGCGCGGTAGCAAAGGTTTGTTAACCGCAACTTCACGTGGGCAAACGCAAACACAGGCTTTATTTGTGCAAGATAAATGGCAGATAAACCCAGAATGGGCGTTGACATTGGGTGGCCGCACCGAATATTGGCAAGCGAGTGATGGTCGTAACCAAACCATATTGGGTGGGTTATTGGGAACAGCCAATTATAAAGATCAATCTGAGACTAAATTTTCACCCAAACTTTCACTCAGTTTTGAACCAGAACCTGCCTGGGGCTTTAGGGCGTCAATTGGTCAAGCTTTCCGCTTTCCAACGGTAAGTGAGCTTTTTCAACAGCAAACGCAAGGCACAAGCTTGGTTGAAAATAATCCAGACTTGAAAGAAGAGGAAGTGATTTCTGGCGAATTTACAGCTGAGAGGCGCTTTGCTAATGGCTTAGTGCGCGCCAGTTTGTTCCACGAGAGTAAATTTGACGCATTGATTAGCCAAACGGTGGGTATTGGTACTGCAATTCCATTTGGCACAGGCACATGCGCGGCCACTACTTGTTCGTTTATTCAAAATATTGATCATGTGCGTACCAATGGTATTGAGCTTTCTACCATTTGGGAGGATGTTGGCTTTCATGGTTTAGATATTTTGGCAAATGCTACTTTTACCGATGCAGAAATTTTGAAAAATGGCATTAACCCCGCCAGCAACGGCAACAAACCTGTGCGTATTCCTAAGCAGCAATATAAGTTGGCCGCCACTTATCATCAAAACCCAAATTTAACTTATTCGCTAGGTGCGCGTTATAGTGGCAGGCAATACAATACGCTGGATAACAGTGATAGCAACCCAGACACGTTTGGGGGCACCAGTAAATACTTTTTTGTGGATGTAAAAGCCAATTATAAATTTGCGAATCGATTAACCGCCAGTGTAGGCATAGATAATTTAAATAATTACCAAGGTTATGCGTTTCACCCGTATCCGCAGAGGACTGGTTATTTGCAACTTAAGTTTGATTATTAACAGCTGTCATTCCCGCGAAGGCGGGAATCCATTTTAGGATAAAACGAATGCGTTATTTTTTATTGATATTCTGTTTGCTATTAAACTTTAACGTGCAATCACACGAGGCACATACCCAGCATGCCGCCAGTCAATTGGCGGTTTCTGTGGCATTTGATCATGTTGGCAAGCTGTGGCGCGCTAGCGTGCACGATGGGTTTGTGCAGGTAGATAACAGTGCCGATTTAGGCAAAACTTTTAGCAAGCCAATTAAACTAAATCAAACTGCACAAAAAATAGGCGCAGATGGCGAAGCGCGACCTAAAATAACTGCCCTAGGAGCCAATATCTACGTCACTTGGACGGAAACCTTAAAAACGCCATATGCGGGCTATATTTGGTTTGCAAGGTCAATTGACGGTGGTAAAAGTTTTGAAAAGCCTTATATCGTTCACCATGATAGAGCCGAAATTACCCACCGTTTTGATTCACTCAATGTAGCAACTAATGGCGATATTACAGTGACTTGGGTAGATAAACGTGATTTGTTGGCTGCCAAAGCAGCAGGAAAAAAGTATGATGGGGCAGCCATTTATTATGCGGTTTCTACAGATAAAGGCGCTAGTTTTGCGCAAGAGCAAAAGTTAGCCGATAGCAGCTGCGAATGCTGCCGTATTGTCACCACCAATAAGCCCGATGGTACGACAGTGGCGCTTTGGCGGCATGTGTTTGAAGGCAGTGAGCGCGACCATAACATTGCCGAGATTCCCAAAGCTGGCGCAAAACCACAGCTACATCGCGCCACTTTTGGGCATTGGGTACTTGATGGCTGCCCGCATCACGGTGCGGCGATTGCATCTGGCGGCGAAGGCGCAGAGCCAAACCAAAAAAATAACGCTTGGTGGGGTTACCACATGGCCTATTTTGATGGTAACGACAAGAAACCAGGCTTGTACTACAGTCGCATGGATGGCGTGGCGTGGGCCAGCAGCCCAGCCAAAAAATTTGGTGATAACAGCAAGCAAGCGGGACACCCAAGTTTATTAAGCATAGGCGAGAGTGTCTGGCTGGTTTGGCGAGAGATTAAAGATGGAAAAAGCAGTATTTTTGGCATGCAATCGACAGATGGTGGCAGAAGTTGGGATGAGGCCAAAACCCTTGCCAGCAGCAGCCAAAAAGTCGATTATCCATTTTTGTTACAAAATAAAAACGCACCTTATTTAGTGTGGAACACACAAGCAGATGGGTTGCAAATAGTGCCACTAACTAAATAAATTGTATTGAAACCTACCAAAAGTGCCCCACATTAGTTTTAAGCTAATGATGGAGGCCGTATGCGCTTTGATAAACTCACCACTAAATTTCAACAGGCGATTAACGACGCGCAAAGTATTGCGCTGGGCGCAGATAATACCGCGATTGAGCCACCACATTTATTATTAGCACTGCTTAATCAAGAAGATGGCGGCACTGCATCGCTGTTGTTAAAAGCGGGTGTGCAAATAAACGCGCTAAAAACTGGCTTAAATACTGCGCTGGCAAATCTACCAAAATCGCCGCAAAGCAATGGCGAAATTGCCATTTCGCGCGATCTCAATAATATACTCAATATCACCGATAAACTGGCGCAAAAGCGCAACGATGCATACATTGCCAGCGAGCTGTTTTTGCTTGCGTTGGCGGATGATAAAGGTGAAACAAGCAAATTATTGAAGCAAAATGGCTTAACAAAAGGTGCTCTGGAGGCCAGTATCCATGCGGTTCGTGGCGGTGATACTAATGATAGTGCAGATGCCGAAAATAATCGCGAAGCGCTTAAAAAGTACACGCTAGATTTAACTGAACGCGCACTCCTTGGCAAGCTGGACCCAGTGATTGGGCGCGATGATGAAATTCGCCGTGTCATTCAAATATTAGGTCGCCGCACTAAAAATAACCCAGTGTTAATTGGTGAACCTGGCGTGGGTAAAACTGCGATTGTTGAAGGCTTGGCACAGCGTATTGTGAATGGTGAAGTGCCAGAATCACTCAAAAACAAAAAAGTGCTGTCTTTAGATATGGCAGCGTTGTTGGCAGGTGCTAAATACCGCGGCGATTTTGAAGAGCGGTTAAAAAGTGTACTAAAAGAGCTAGCGCAGGATGAAGGCCAAACGATTGTTTTTATTGATGAAATTCATACCATGGTTGGTGCTGGCAAAACTGAGGGCGCGATGGACGCAGGCAATATGCTGAAGCCCGCTCTAGCGCGTGGCGAGCTGCATTGTGTGGGTGCTACAACATTAGATGAATACCGAAAATACATTGAAAAAGATGCTGCGCTTGAGCGAAGATTCCAAAAAGTATTGGTTGACGAGCCAACGGTGGAAGCGACCATTGCCATTCTGCGCGGCCTGCAAGAAAGGTACGAGTTACACCATGGTGTAGAAATTACCGACCCTGCCATTGTGGCAGCGGCTGAGCTATCGCATCGTTATATTACCGACCGTTTTTTACCAGATAAAGCCATCGATTTGATTGATGAAGCGGCCTCTAAAATTAAAATGGAAATTGATAGCAAGCCAGAAAGTCTAGATAAGCTTGAGCGCAGAGCCATCCAACTTAAAATTGAGCGCGAAGCGGTGCGCCGCGAAAAAGATGAAGCTTCACTTAAAAGATTTGGTTTGATAGAAGACGAAATTGCCAAATTAGAAAAAGAGTATGCCGATTTAGAAGAGATTTGGAAAGCCGAAAAAGCCCAAGTGCAAGGCAGCGCGCACATAAAAGAGGCGATTGAAAAAATTAAGTTTGAGATGGAAGAAGCCACCCGTAAAGGCGAATGGCAGCAAGTATCCGAGTTGCAATATGGCCAATTACCCGCGCTAGAGGCGCAATTAAAAGACGCTTCAAGCGTAGAAGAAAATAGCACAAAAACCAAGCATAAAATGTTGCGCACTGAAGTTGGCGCGGACGAAATTGCAGAGGTAGTAAGCCGCGCAACGGGTATTCCTGTAGCCAAAATGATGACAGGCGAGCGCGAAAAATTGCTAAAAATGGAAGGCAAATTGCATGAACGCGTGGTTGGTCAAGACGAAGCAGTGCGGCTGGTTTCTGACGCGATTCGTAGAAGCCGCAGTGGCTTGAGCGACCCAAATAAGCCTTATGGCAGTTTTTTATTCCTAGGTCCAACTGGCGTGGGTAAAACCGAGCTTTGCAAAGCGTTGGCAGGCTTTATGTTTGATTCTGAGGACCATTTAATTCGTATTGATATGTCTGAATATATGGAGAAACACAGCGTATCGCGCATGATAGGTGCGCCGCCTGGCTATGTGGGCTATGAAGAAGGCGGTGCGCTGACCGAAGCGGTGCGGCGCAAACCCTATAGCGTGATTTTGCTAGATGAAATTGAAAAAGCGCACCCCGATGTTTTTAATGTATTGTTGCAAGTGTTGGACGATGGCCGCCTGACTGATGGTCAAGGCCGTACCGTGGACTTTAAAAATACGGTAATTATTATGACCAGCAATTTGGGCAGTCAAATGATACAAAATATGGCCGACCAAGATTATCAAGTAGTAAAGTTGGCAGTGATGGGCGAAGTAAAAACCCACTTTAGGCCAGAGTTCGTCAACCGCATTGATGAGGTGGTCGTTTTTCATAGCCTAGATGTAGAAAACGTGAAATTAATTGCGGGCATTCAGCTGCAATTACTCACCCAGCGCTTGCATGCGATGGATATTGATGTGGCCATCAGTGCGGCAGCGCTTAACGAAATTGCCAGCGCAGGTTTTGATGCAGTATATGGCGCACGGCCGCTAAAACGGGCGATTCAAAGTGAGATTGAAAACCCGTTGGCACGTGAAATTTTGGCAGGGAATTTTATGGCCAAAGATACTGTCGTAATAGATTATAAGGCAGGCAAAATGACGTTTAATAAAGCAGTGAAATAGAGCAAATTTGTATCGTCATCTAACACGGTGTTTTTTAATGGTTGGCTTAGTTTTTGCAAGCCAATTTAGCTATGCCTATAGCCAAACCGAGTTGGAGATTTTTGATAATGAACCGCCGATTATTAAAGATTTACTCGAGCGCGCTAGCATTTTAGTCTCAGATGAAAAAAGTAGTGACTCGGCATGGCAAGCTGCCAATTTGTATTGCGAGGCGGCGCGCTATGGCAGCGCAGAAGGCGTGTACAGGCTAGGCATGTTGTATGCATTTGGCCGTGGTGTGCCAGCTAACCGCGATTATGCCGCCAATTTATTTGGTATAGCGTCTACCCATGGCCATTATGAAGCGCAAAAAATGTTAGAAACTATTGAGATTAAAACTAACGATACGCCGCTGTGCGTGTTAGAGGCAGTTGCCCCAGAGCGCCCACCAGTGCTAGCGTTTAACGATTTTAAAGGCGCACAAGGCATTGATGATTACGTGGCTAAGTTGCCTAAAAATAAGCGCTGGGTGCTTGATTTGGTTGGCACTATTGCTGATTGGTACAAAGTCGATGCCAAATTGGTGTTATCAATTATTACCGCTGAATCTAACTTTAAGATTAACGCAAAATCTAACGCCGATGCGCATGGTTTGATGCAACTGATACCTGCCACAGCCGACCGATTTAATGTAAAAAACGCTTACAACGCTAGCCAAAATATTAAAGGTGGGGTTGCGTATTTGCGCTGGTTGCTGTCGTATTTTCGTGGTGATGTCACATTAGCTGTGGCCGCCTACAATGCGGGTGAGGGCGCTGTTGACAAGTATAAGGGCATACCACCATATAAAGAAACGCGCGGCTATGTTAAAAAAGTGATGGCCTTATACCAAACCAAGCGCCATGATTTTGATGCTAGCATTACAGGCGCATCGCCTGCTTTAAAGAAAGTGAGTTCAAAATGAGACGTTTAATATTTGTAATGCTCTCCTTGTTTATACTTGCGGGTTGCGCTACTTCTGGTTCTGGCACCGGCATGCAATCAGGTAAAGTAGAAAGAATTACCCCAGAAGAATTGGCAAAACTAATTCCGCCGCCAGTGGCTACGGTAAGTTTGGATGAAATTGTGGCTGACAGCAAAGCAGGAAAAAGTAGCGATGATATAGTGGCCAAAATTAAAAATAGCAACTCGCGTTACGAGCTAACATCGACACAAGTGCTTGATTTAAATAAAAAAGGTGTCGATGCAAAAGTGCTGGATTATATTCAGCAAAGTAACGAGCTAGCCAAGCAAAATATAATTGCCGATGAAATGAACAAGCGCGAGCAAGAAAAAATGGCTGCCAAAAAACAGTTGCAGCGTGAACGAGCACAAAATCAATATTACGATCCTTTTTGGGGATCAGGTTTTGGCGCCTATTATGGGCGCGGCTTTTATGGCGGTTTCCCAATCCCAATAGGCCCTGCAGGCCGCCATTGGCGCGGCAGTCGCTTTGGTTTGGGCTTAGGTTACGGTTATCCTTACGGCTGGTAATCGCTTACTTTTTAATGCGTTCTTCTAAGCGCGATTGCAAGTGCGTATTACTAAATAATATTTGTTTGTAGGCTTGGCAAGTTTTTGTTTCAACTTCAAAACCTGTTAGCAGTATGCAATATAAATCATCATGGCTTAAAGGGTAATCTTGATACGGCTTTGCTTGATCAAGTTTGTAGTCGAAGTTTTGCCCAAACCATAAAATTGCTGGCACGTGTGTTTGCTCTTTTGGCGCAATGGCATAGGGCGCGGCGTGCAAGTAAAAACCGTGCTCGCCTAGCGATTCCCCATGGTCACTTACATACAGCATGGCTGTTTCATAGTTATCGTCATATTTTTTTAAAAATTCGATGACATTCGATAAAAAATAATCGGTATACAAAATAGCGTTATCGTAAGCATTATCAATTTCTGCTTGCGAGCACACACGTAAATCGCTGCTTTTGCAAATGGGCGTAAAGCGCTCGAATGCTTTCGGGTATCTTCTGTAATATTCTGGCCCGTGGTTGCCCATCATGTGCAGCACAATCAAAATATCTTTATCTTTTTTAGATGCAATATATTTATCTAGCCCACCCAGCATGCCAATATCGCGGCACTCTTCTTCGCACGATTTGTTGAGAGTAGGACTTTGAAAGTTTTCATACTGCACTCTTAATGCAACACCTTTGGAGTCAGAATTATTATCGCGCCACAACACCTCTACGCCGCTTCTGGCCAGCACATCTAAAGCGTTTTCCATTTATAAAGCTTTTTCTTTATTAAACTCTTTTCTTGTAAGTACAGAAAACATGCAAGGTACTGAGATAGATGTCGATGTGCCGCATGAGGCGACATTACTAAAACTAATAACTGATTGTTTTTTAAGCTCAGGGTTAGTTTCGCGTTTATAGCCATTCAGTGAAAATCGATCGGCACGTGCGGTTTCCCCCACCACCATAATAATCAATTCGCGCTCGTGGTTAGGCTGGCTATCTATTACAGAATCTGCAGAGGTTTGGGTGAAAGCGGGTACTGTTTTAGAGCTTAATTTTAGCGTGATGTATTTAATAGCAGAATAGCTAAAAAAAGTGGGGTTTGCATACATGCGGGTTATTTTATGCTCTCGAATAAACGATGCGTAACCTGCTGTAAATGGCGCAACTACAGCAACCATTAACACCAATAAAATGAGCAATAGTTTGCCTTTAGATTTTAATTCGGTTTTAAAATCAAGTATTGCAGGCCAATATTTAATGATTAGCCAAGCAGGCAAAATACCAAGCAATAAAGTGCGCATGACTAAATTAGTGCTGATAAGCCCTGCAAACTCGCGCGCATTGGTTTGCAACATGGTGTCTATCATTTCGGTATCTACAATTACCCCAAATTGATCCATGTAATAAGCCGCTTGCGCAGCCACAAATACAAATAGTGCTATTAACCAGCGCGCCCATTTACCGTGGCAAATTGCCAAAAAAAACATAGTGGTGGTAATGGCAAAAAATGAGAAAAGTGACAATAAAAACGTGAAATTTGCGGCGTTTAATGGGTAGATTTCTAACAATCGGCGGCATAGCGCAAAGTTACCCGTTATCATAATAAATAAGGTAACTAAAATGATGTTGCGATTTTGTGCAGTGAGAATTTTCATAGGGCGGTTAGCTTTGATTAGACAGGTATTTTACACCAAATTAGACTGCGCCAATTTAACTATAACCAAATACCTTAATTATTGATGCCCTACAGACCGCATGGATATTGGCTTGCAGGGCATCATATATATTTTAGTTGACGCCTTTTTTAATGATTGCAACCAGCTGGTCAAGACATGCGCCCCAACCCTCTTTAAAGCCCATTTGTTCGTGTTTAGTGCGGGCTTGTTTATTGGCATGCTTCACTAGCGCAGTGTATTTTGTACCGCCAGCAACGGTTTCCAAGATAATCGATGCCGTCATTAAAAACTCCGCACATTCATGGCCTGGGCTGGCTTGTGGTGGATTAACGGGGCGATAACCAGGTTCCAACGCGTTGGTCCAGCTGAGTTTTTGGTTTTCAATAATTTCTAAATAACAACCTACATTTGGAAACCGCTGCCCTTCGGGTGATTGCATCACCGTATAAAATTTGCCGCCAGGGTGCAAATCAATTTCGCACTCCACCGTTATCCACGGCAGCGGGCAAAACCACGGCAAAAGTTTTTCTGGCGTTGTCCATGCTGCCCATATTTTTTCACGCGGCACATCAACAATACGTGTAAAAGACAAATCTAATTCGGCATTAATTGTCATTTAAAAGCTCCATACTTGCGCAGTAATAGTAAATTATGCGCCAAAAAATGCAACTTGAGCAGATGCTAAAAACTAACGATAATAAGGGTTAAATATTAAGGATAGTTATGCAGCAATTCACAAAGCAAATTAGCATAAATGCGCACGGCCGCAAGCTGTATGACATTACGCCACAAGTGCTGACATGGACGAATTCATTGGGTTTGAGCACAGGTTTGCTTACGCTATATATTCAGCACACATCGGCCAGTTTGCTGATTAACGAGAACTACGACAGTGATGTGTTGGTAGATATGGAAGCCTTTTTTAACCGCTTGGTGCCCGATGGCGACAGCTTGTTTATTCACACCACCGAAGGCAGTGATGATATGCCTGCGCATGTGCGTAGCGCGCTCACGCAAACCAGTTTATCAATTCCGATTATTGAAAGTAAAGTCGCGCTAGGGCAGTGGCAAGGTATTTTTATGTTCGAGCATCGGTTTGATGCCATGACGCGACGCGTGTTGCTGCATGTGATGGGTGAATAAGCCTAGATGTTAAGCTTTATTTTTGATGCTGGTCGCCCATTAACAGTGCAAGAGCGCACTATTTTTAAGCCATTTTTTGCCTACATTGTGCTTGAGCGTGCACGTATTGTGGATGGACATGTACCATTTTGGCTGCGGAGCGATATGGGCGCAGTGGTACTGGGAAATTGCATATATTTGCGCGCAGGCGCGTATCAACCAAATACTCAGCGTGGCATAGAGTTGCTTGGGCATGAATTAACGCATGTGTCGCAGTTTTTGCATGGTATGACGCTGTGGCGTTATGTTTGGTCGTGCCGCAAGGGTTATCGCAACAGCCCATATGAAACAGAGGCTTATGCCAAAGGCAAACTTATTTCGGCAAGTATTATTAATTAATTTTTACTTAGCCCTTTAAATTCGCATAGGCAATCCCCAATTGTAGTTTGGCGCAAGATTTGCTTCGTTAAAGCTTAGCATTAAACTTTATTCAGGTTTAACTTGTCATAGTCACATTAAAACTTAAAGGAAATAATATGAAAAATTTAAACGTTTTGTTAGCAACTCCAGCATTATTAGCTGCACTATTGTTATCGGCTTGTGGCGAAAAGCCAGCAGAAACACCAGCGCCAGAAACGGCTCCTGCGGCCGAAACTGCACCAGCCGCCGCACCAGCACCCGCGCCAGAAGCTGCAGTGGGCGGTTACACACCATCAGCTGAAGAATTAGTGCCAGGCGTTACCCGCACCAAAGAAGAGCAAGATAAAATTAACGCAGAAGCCATGGCCGGCACACCTATGCCAGTTATTCCTGGTGAAGCACCTGCTGCCGCGACAGAAGCTGCACCTGTTGAAGCCGCTCCAGCTGCGCCAGAAGCCGCTAAGTAATTAACTGATTGGCATTAACAAAAAAGCACCCACTTGGGTGCTTTTTAATTGGTAGTTTCTTAATTGCTAAAGCAAAAATAAATAAGCAATAAATTAACTATAAAACTTAATGCACGCTCCAACTGAGTGGGTCAAAAGGCGCGGAGTTTTTGCGCAATTCATAATATAAACCGTTACTTTCGTTGCCACCGCTGTTGCCCACAGCGGCAATCGCATCGCCTGCCGTCACTTCTTCGCCCACATTTTTCAACACGGCTTGGTTATTGCCATATAAACTCATATAACCGCTGCCATGGTCGACGATAATGAGGTTGCCAAAGCCACGCATCCAATCGGCAAATACCACGCGGCCATCAGCCACCGATTTCACATCACTACCCTCTGCAGCCCTTATAAATAGGCCTTTCCACGATACACCAGTATCCGAGCGAGCTGCACCATAGCGATTAACTAACTCGCCACGCACAGGTAAGCGCAGTTTGCCTTTAAGCGCAGAAAAATTGCTGCCAGCGTAAGCATCGCTAGGCGTATCTTCATTTTTTGCCAGCACTTCGTTGGGCTTTTCGTTGCCATCATCACTGGCTTTGTTGGGCTTTTTCTTGGACGATTTTTTAATCTTTTTGGGGATAATCTTAGCCAAACGCTCAACCAAGTTAGATAAACTTTTTTCATCGCGTTTAAGTTTATCAATTTCATTACGTTGCGCAACTATTTGTTTAGAAAGCGTTTTAACTACTTTTGACTTCTCTTTTTGTTGTTGCTGTAATGCTAGCTTTTCGGCTTCTTGCTTGGCTTTTAGTTCGGCCACTTGTTTTAGCGCTTGGCTAGTTTGGCTGTTTAATTGCTTTACTTTTAATAAATTACCTTGCATGTCATCAATCACTTTGGCGTGCTGTTTGGCAATATAACTAAAATATTTCACATCACGCGCGATCTCACTGGGGTTTTTATTTTGCAAAATAAGTTGCGTGTAGCTTTGGTCGCCATGCATATATTGCTGGCGCAATAAGCTGCTTAAGCGTTTTTGCTGCTCGCCTAGGCTTTCGTTAATGCTAAATGATTGTTTTTTAAGCGTACTGAGCGTATTTTTATTTTTATTTTGTTTTTGATTAATCTCGCGCAGTTTTTTATTAGCGCCGCTAATGGCTGTTTCGCTGTCTTTAAGTGCATCTGTTGCATCTTTATGTGCACTTTGGTTGTTGTCCAACTCTCTTTTTAGCGCATCAATTTTCTCGTGTAAGTCGCTAAGGTCCTCTTTAGCTACGTCAATTTTTTTTGCAGCAAAACTGCTTGCGCTAAAAGTGCACAAACATAAAATAAATAGCCATTGGCGCATGTGCTGGTTAAGCATTTAATGGTTAAGCCGCAAATGTAATCAGGTTTTTACCTGTCATCTCGCGTGGTTGTGGCACGCCCATCATGGCCAGCAAACTTGGCGCAAGGTCAGAAAGCGCGCCAGTGCTAGCTACCTTGGCCTTACGTCCCACGTAAATAAACGGAACCAAGTTGGTGGTATGTTGTGTGTGTGCTTGGTTGGCTTGGTGGTCGTGCATCTGCTCGGCATTGCCGTGGTCGGCGGTGATAATCACCTCTGCGCCAACGCTTTGCGCCGCAGCAACTACGCGACCAACGCAGGTATCCAGTGTTTCTATTGCCTCGATAGCCGCATGGATATTGCCCGTATGCCCTACCATGTCGCCATTTGCGTAGTTACAAATAATTGCGTGATAAGTTTTACTCGTAATGGCTGCAACCAATTTATCCGTCATTTCAGGCGCACTCATCTCTGGCTGTAAATCGTAAGTGGCCACTTTGGGCGAAGGCACCATAATCCGGTCTTCGCCTTTAAAAACGGCCTCAATGCCACCATTAAAAAAGAAAGTCACATGCGGATATTTTTCAGTTTCTGCAATACGTAATTGCGTTAAGCCAAGTGCTGAAATATATTCGCCAAAAGTGTTGGGCACTGACGTGGCAGCGAATATCGGCGTGGCTTTTAGCTGGTTTGCATCATGTTGTGTCAGCGTAAAATAAGCCGATAATTTCGGCACGCGGCTGCGCACAAAGCCATCAAATTTTTCGTTTAAAATCGCATCGGTTAGTTGCCGTGCGCGATCGCTTCTAAAATTCATGTAAACAACGGCATCATTATCTTCTAAGCGAATCGGCGCCTCATTTGCTTTGCGAATGACGGTGCACTTAACAAATTCATCAGTTTCTTTGCGTGCATAGGCGTTGTGCAAAGCTTCACTGGCGGTGGCTTCAACAAACTCAGCCTCGCCATCAATAATCATGCGGTAAGCAGGCGCAACGCGTTCCCAGCGTTTGTCTCTATCCATGCTATAAAAACGGCCAGAAACGGATGCAATTTTGCCCACGCCAAGTGCTTTCATTTTATCTTCCAGCGCGGCCAAATAAGGCACAGCGCTAATTGGTGGAGTATCGCGACCATCTAAAAAAGCGTGAATGTAAATTTTGCTTAGGCCATTTTTTGCAGCCATATCCAGCATGGTCAGAATATGGTCAATATGGCTATGTACGCCACCGTCAGACAGCAAACCAAAAATATGCAGTGCTTTATTATTGGTTTTTAAATTTTGTAAGGTTTTTATTAATGCGGCATGTTTAAAAAACTCGCCATTGGCGATTGCATTATTAATGCGCTCAAAATCTTGAAACACGATGCGACCCGCACCAATATTAAGATGCCCAACTTCTGAGTTACCCATTTGACCATCGGGCAGGCCCACATAATGCTCAGATGCGTTAATGAGCGTGTTGGGAAAATCACGTTTTAACGCATCTAAATTTGGCGTGCGCGCTTGCGCAATGGCGTTATCCTGAGTGTTAGGATTGTGGCCAAAGCCATCTAAAATTAACAAAATTACGGGAGTGATAGTCATGTTTTTTAAGTTGCTAAAATGTTAAAAGTTTCATCGCGTTATCTATTATAATAGCCGCCAACAAGCGCGCATAGTAAAAGCGCAGCTAAAAACAATAATGCCTTGAAAATAATCACTTAAGCACCACTTTAGAGACAAGTAAAATTGGTTTGGATAAAATATGTTTGAATTTGTAAAACAAAACGCAGTGATGATAGGTTTGGCAGTGGGTTCTGGCATCGCTTTGCTTTGGCCTATGCTCAATCGTGGTGCGGGCGGCGTGCTAAACATTAATGCGACTGAAGCTGTGGTGTTGATGAATCGCAGTAAACCACTTATTTTAGATGTGCGCGACGCAGCAGAATTTGCGGCGGGACATATTCAAGGTGCTAAGCATATTCCGGTGGGCGAACTGGCTGCGCGTATGAAAGAAATTGAAAAGTTTAAAGATAAACCGGTATTGGTGCATTGCCAAAAAGGCATGCGCGCAAAAGGCGCTTGCAGTATTTTAAAAGCACAGCAATTTACACAATTAAATAATCTACAGGGCGGCTTGGATGCTTGGGTTGAAGCTAAAATGCCATTAGTAAAAAGTTAAGGCAACAAGCTAGATAAAATGTCAAAAATAGTCATGCCTAAGGTTTTAATTTATGCAACAGCAGTTTGCCCATATTGCATTAATGCCGAGCGGCTGCTCACTGCCAAAGGCGTGAAGGATATCAGCAAAATTCGGGTTGATTTACAACCAGAATTGCGCCTAGAGATGATGCAAAAAACGGGTCGCCGCACCGTGCCGCAAATTTATATTGGCGAGCAGCACATAGGCGGTTTTGATGAATTACGTGCACTAGATTTGGCAGGCGGGCTAGACCCGCTATTGCAGCGTTAAAAAGTAATGAATAAAAGCCAATAAGCGGCTAAAATGTTTGCAGTAAAAAATAGTTTTTTAATTAACCAACTTTAATAGTTTTAGGAACATACATGGCAAAAGAAAATAAAGCTGCAGCAGCAGAGGCCACACAAGACGCGCAACCAGGCTTTGGTATTGAGAAGCTGTACGTGAAAGATGCCTCGATTGAGGTGCCAAATGCGCCACAAATTTTTACTGAGCGCACTGCGCCACAGGTGAATGTAGAGCTGGGTAACTCGGCTGTAAAATTAGATGAAGGTATTTTTGAAGTGGCCATTAAAGTGACGGTCACTGCAAAAATTGGTGATAAAACTGCGTTTTTGGTAGAGGCCACACAAGCGGGTATTTTTGCGATTCGCAATGTGCCAGCAGAAAATTTAGAGCCAATTTTAGCAGTCACCTGCCCAAACATTTTATTCCCGTATGCGCGCGAGGCGGTATCTGATATGGTTACGCGAGCAGGTTTTGCAGCTGTGCTGCTAAACCCTATTAATTTTGAAGCGCTGTACGTGCAGCAAAAAGAACAGGCGCAACAAAAGCAACAAGCAGAAAATGCTGCCAAAGCCAATTAATTTAAAAAAATTGCTTATGCTAGGCTTTGCTACTGCAAGCCTAGCATTTTCGTTTTCGGCGTCTGCTTTAGAGTTTCGTTCTATCGCATCAGCCAAAGCCATCACTTACGATGCGCCGTCTAAAGAAGCCACAAAACTGTATATTTTAGGCAACAGTTACCCAGTTGAAGTTATCGTTAATTTGGGTGATTGGATTAAAGTGCGCGATAACCTAGGTGGCTTAAGTTGGTTAGAAGCCAAATCATTAAGCGCCAAGCACACTGTGTTGGTGTTAGCAAAAACGGAAATAAAAGCGGCTGAAGATGCGGCATCTGCGTTGGTTGCCACCGTAGAAAAAGATGTGGTGTTAGAGCTAGTAGCCGGAGGCGCTAACAATAACTGGGTTAAGGTAAAACACCGCGATGGCGTGACAGGTTTTGTGCAAGTCGATAAACTGTGGGGTTTTAATTAGTGAGAGGTTTTAACTAATTGGCTAAAATAACAGTGTTAGGTGCAGGTGCTTGGGGCACGGCACTGGCCATGCATATTAGCCAAACGCATCAAGTAAGCTTATGGGCGCGTAATGCCGGCCATGTGTCGGGCATGCGTAAATCGCGTGCTAACCCGCTATATTTGGGCGATTTTAAATTCAACGATAATTTGCAAGTGGAAGATAATTTAGCGGCCGCAATCAATGGCGCAGATTTAATCTTATCTGTTGTACCAACCGCAGGTTTTCGCAATATTTTAAAAGAAATTAAAGCGTTAAAATCAACACAACCGATTATTTGGGCACATAAAGGTCTAGAGCCTGAAACCGCAAAATTGCCGCATGAGGTTGCTTTAGAGGAGCTAAGCGCGAGTCAACATTGGGGCGCGCTTTCAGGCCCCAGCTTTGCCGCAGAGCTAGTGCGCGGCTTACCCACCGCGGTAACATTGGCGGCAGCAGATAACAGCTTTGCGCTGCAAGCGTCTAACTTAATTCACGGTGGTAATTTGCGCGTGTACAACAGCACCGATGTGGTGGGTGTTTCTGTGGGCGGTGCCGTTAAAAATGTGATGGCGATTGCCGCTGGTATCTCGGATGGTATGGGCTTTGGTAATAACGCACGTGCTGCCATGATTACACGTGGACTTGCCGAAATTACCCGTTTTGGTATGGCGCTGGGTGCAAAAGCTGAGACTTTTATGGGCTTAGCAGGCGCAGGTGATTTGGTGCTAACCTGCACTGGCCAATACTCTAGAAATAGAGAAGTTGGCTTGCAATTAGCCTCTGGCAAGGCGCTAGAGGATGTGCTAAAAGGTTTAGGCCATGTTGCTGAAGGTGTTAATACCGCACGCGAGGTGATGCGCCGTGCCGATAGCTTGGGTGTGGATATGCCAATTACTTATGAGGTGAATCAGGCCTTAAGCCATGGAAAATCGGCCAAGGATGCCGTGATGGATTTGCTGGGTCGCGCGCAAAAAGCCGATGGCATTTAGAAACTAACTAAAAACTCTATACTGTGGCAATAAAAACTCTCTAATAGAGGCTCTTCTGCGGTCTTTTAATAAGCGCTTATTCGCGTAAATAGATTTTCTTCTTTTATCTAAAACTTCTTTATCTCGCCTATCGTTACCTGTACGTCTATCGTCGTGTTGCAATAAGCTGCAACTACATTTTTGTGCGTTGCAACCATGCAAAGGCAAGCTAGGTGTATTTTTGATGAGTATCGGCGTGATTTCAAATTTAAGCGCTAGTTTGCATGGATTATTGCCCGCGTTAAACAATACGCATTTGAATTGCGATTCGTATAGAGAGTTATCAGATAATTTTTGTAGGCTTTTTTTAAAGCGTGCCTCAGACTTAAAAGCCACCAACCAAAAGCATATAGCCAGCAAAATAATTGCTATAACAATTAAGTCTAAACTAGCCAGGCTAGGCAAAAACAGGTTGGGAAAAGCAAAGTTAGCCATCTCAATAACTTCTACTCTCAAAAACTAGCAAGACCCACCACTTTACCTAAATTATTGAAATAAATCAAAGCTTTCCAATAGCCCTTATAGGCCATGCGGCTTATAGTCCATGCTTAAAGTCTAGCTGCCGCCAAGCCTCATACAACAACACAGCAGCACTATTGGATAAATTCAAACTGCGGCTATCCGCCAGCATCGGCAAGCGCAATCTTGCTTCGGGTAAAAATTCTGCGCGAATTTCATCTGGCAGGCCGCGCGTTTCGGGGCCAAACACAAATACATCGCCTGCTTTAAATTGCACGTTTGCGTAGTTTTGGCTACCTTTGGTGGTGATTGCAAATAGGCGCTTGCCTGCCATTGCCAGCTTAAAATCAGCCCAATTTTTATGCAAAGTTAAATTCGCATATTCGTGATAATCCAAACCCGCGCGTTTTAGTTGTTTATCTTCCAGCTTAAATCCCAATGGTTCAATTAAGTGTAATTGCGCGCCAGTATTGGCGCACAAGCGAATAATATTGCCGGTATTGGGCGGAATTTCAGGCTCGAATAATGCGATATGGAACATAAATTATTTATCTTTTAACACCAGTTAATATATACGAGAATGAACAATGCCTCTGCAAGCCAGTATCTATAAGGCCTGTAGAGCACCTAAATAATTAGCCAGCAACTAATGGCAATAAATACTGATTATTTGTGCGGCAAAGTTCTAGCGATAACCCAGCATTCTACATGAGCCGCACCGGCTTTTTTAAGGGTTTTGGCGAGTTCGTTTAAGCTGGCACCTGTAGTCATTACGTCATCAACGATGGCGATTCTCTTGTCTGCCAAGTCAGCATTCACTTTAAACGCGCCTTTGATGTTTTTAACGCGCTCTTTAAGCGGCAGGCTGGCTTGTGGCGGGGTTAGCGTTTGGCGAATCACACTTTTATAGTCTAGTTTTTCTTTGTGGTTTTTACCTAAAACTTTAGCAATTTCCAGTGCTTGGTTAAAGCCACGCTCTTTTAACCGTTGCGGGTGCATGGGCATGGGCATGATTAAATCGATGCTTTTTAAGCAATCCTCAATATTCACTTTTTCGGCTAAAAATTCGCCAAAAGTGTCACCTAAATTTAAACTATTACCATATTTATAGCGCAACATCATCGCGTCAATTGGGTAGGTGTACAAAAATACTGCTTTTGTCACATCAAAATCGGGCGGGCTATTTAAACAGCTGCCGCAAACTATGCCATTACTGCTCAAACCACATTGTGGGCAGCTGGTTTTTGCATGCCAAGGCAGCTCATTTAGGCATGGCCTGCAGACCGCATGGATGCTAGCGAGTAGTTGCTTGTCACTTTGCTCGATATTTTGCTTGCATAAAACACAGTGTGGTTTAAAAACGATGCGCTTAATAGCGCTAATATTAAATTCGTAATTTGACAGTTGACTATTTATTAACCATTTGTTTAGCAGTTGCTTCATATTATCTTTACAGCTTATAATTGCCTTGTTAAATCAGGTACATATATGATTTTAAATTAGAAAGCTTGCTTATGTTAGAAACCACGCAAAACCCTGCTAATACAGCCATTATAAACACAGAGTTGCTAAAAACCTGTAAAACGGAAAATGTCACTGTAAACCGTTGGTCGGTTGATGAAATCGTCGCGTTGTTTGAGTTGCCATTTAGCGATTTAATGAACAAAGCGCAAACAGTGCATCGCGAAAACTTTAACCCAAACGCGGTGCAAGTCAGCACGCTTTTATCCATAAAAACAGGTGGTTGCAGTGAAGATTGCGGTTATTGCCCGCAAGCAGCGCGTTACCATACCGAAGTGGAAGACGAGCCACTGATGAAGTTGGAAGACGTGCTTGCTGCCGCAAAAGAAGCGCAAAATAGTGGCGCCACCCGTTTTTGCATGGGCGCAGCTTGGCGCGGGCCAAAACAGCGCGATTTAGAGCCTGTGTTGAAAATGATTGCCGAAGTAAAAGCGATGGGTTTGGAAACTTGCGCCACACTTGGCATGTTAAAAGATGGCCAGGCCGAGCAATTAAAAGACGCGGGGCTAGATTTTTACAATCACAACTTGGACACCGCGCCTGAGTTTTATGGCGATGTGATTTCGACGCGCACTTACCAAGACCGCCTAGATACGCTTGGCCGCGTTAGAAGCGCCGATATTAACGTGTGCAGCGGCGGCATTATCGGCATGGGCGAAACGCGCAATCAACGCGCTGGCTTGCTGGCACAATTGGCAAATATGGAAAAACCGCCAGAAAGCGTGCCGATTAATTTATTAACACAAGTAGAAGGCACGCCATTACACGGCACGGATGAGTTAGACCCAATTGAATTTGTACGCACCATTGCTGCAGCGCGCATCACCATGCCAGCAAGCTATGTGCGTTTATCTGCAGGGCGCCAAAGCATGCATGAAGGCATTCAGGCTTTATGTTTTCTTGCAGGTGCAAATTCTATTTTTTACGGTGAAAAATTGCTAACTACAGGCAATCCAGAGGCGGCGACGGATAGAGCATTATTTGATAAATTAGGTATCAATAAAATCTAATGCAACATCCAATATCGTCATTGCCGAGCAGCCAGCAATCTAGTCAAGGGACATTTTTTTGTGAGTAGCTTACATATGCTATTTTGGCATGGCAGCTATAAAACGGCGCAACGCGCAGCAGCTAGTTACATAAGTTGGCATGTAAGTGACCTGGATTCCCGCCTACGCGGGAATGACGTGGTTTAAAGAAGTTTAATCTATGCTAAATGCGTTACAAAAACAGTTAGATCAACGCCAAGCCGATGGCTTATTGCGTCAACGCAGGCTATTAGATTCGCCGCAAGCGGAGCATATTGTTACAAATGACAAAAAATATTTGTCATTTTGTAGTAACGATTATTTGGGTTTGGCCAATCACCCCGAGCTGATTTGTGCCATGCAAGCAGCGGCGGGTGATTCGGGTGTGGGCAGTGGGGCTTCTAATTTAATAACAGGTCATCATCGTTATCATGATAATTTAGAAAAGCAGCTGGCAAAGTTTGTGCAAATGCCTGCTGCCTTGGTGTTTAGCACAGGTTACATGGCCAATATTGGTGTGCTAGGCGCGCTGGTAGGGCGTGGTGACGCGATTTTTGCCGATAAATTAAATCATGCCTGCTTGAATGACGGCGGCTATTATTCGCTGGCACAATTTGACCGATTTGCGCACAACGATGTGACAGCGTTAGAAAAATTATTAAAAGCCAGCACTGCAAAACACAAATTAATTGCCGTAGATGCGGTGTTTAGTATGGATGGCGATATTGCGCCGATTCCACAATATTTAGCGTTATGTGAACAATATGATGCCTATTTATATGTAGATGATGCGCATGGTTTTGGCGTGCTGGGTCAAAATGGGCGTGGCAGTTTAAGCCATTTTAATATTTCCTCGCCACGCATTATTTACATGGCAACGCTGGGTAAAGCAGCGGGTGTAGCTGGTGCATTTGTGGCGGGTCAGCAAGTGGTTGTTGATTATTTAATTCAAACGGCAAAAAGCTATGTTTACAGTACGCCAGCACCACCTGCGCTTTCTGCAACCTTATCGGCATCGTTAAATTTAATCGAAAACGGTGACGATTTGCGTGCGCATTTGCAGCATTTAATTGCCAAGCTAAAGGCAAATTTGCAGCTAAAAACTTGGCAGTTATTGCCATCTAATACTGCCGTGCAACCGTTGATAGTTGGCAGTAACCAAGCGGTTCTTAGCTTAAGTGAACACTTACAAATGCAAGGCATTTTAGTGCCTGCGATACGGCCACCTACGGTGCCAGTTAACACGGGTAGATTGCGCATTTCGCTTAGTGCCGCGCACAGCGAGCAAGATGTGATTAAGTTAGCAGAAGCGCTAAATAATGCAGAGAAGGTAATGATATGAGCGTTCATGTAGATATTATTGGCCAAGGCCAACCATTGGTAATGCTGCACGGCTGGGGTATGCATAGTGGCGTTTGGCAGCCATTAATTAAGCGTTTATCAGCTAAATATATGTTGTATCTGGTCGACTTGCCTGGCCATGGTAATAGTCGCCCGATAGAGCCGTTTCACTTACATGCCATTGCCGATGAAGTGGCGCAGCAAATTCCAGGCGTATCAGATGTGTTAGGTTGGTCGTTTGGTGGCTTGGTGGCACAACGTATTGCTTTAAACCAGCCTGACCGCATTCGCCGCCTTATTTTATGCGGCACAACGCCTTGTTTTGTTAGCAAAGCAGGCTGGGATGCAGGCATAGACCCCACCAATTTTGAGACCTTTGCCGATAACGTTAGCCACGATTACAAGGCCGCCATGCTGCAATTTTTAACTTTGCAGTGCATGCAATCTAGCGATCGACGCGCTGTCATCAGACAAATACGTCAAAGTTTTGAAACCCGCCCAACACCTACGCAAACGACACTTGGCCGAGCCTTAAATATTTTATTAGATTCTGATTTGCGTGATGAAATTCCGCTAATTCGTAAACCTACTTTGTTAATTCATGGTGATCGCGACACTTTGGCACCAGTGCAAGCCGCACATTGGATGATGCAACAATTGCCGATAGGTTTTTTGCGGGTGATTTCAGGTGCGGCGCATGCGCCATTTTTATCGCATACCGATCAATTTATTGAAACGCTCAACCAGTTTTTAGAGCCCACCGTTTAATGGATGCTATTGTCGATGCGTATCGAATAGACAAAGCGCGCGTGCGTGCATCATTTAATCGCGCGGCCAATAGTTATGATGCCGCCGCCGTGTTGCAAAAACGCGTGCGCGAAGAAATGTTGGATCGTTTAAGTTTGATTGCTATCGCCCCGCAAGCCATACTAGATGCGGGTTGTGGCACTGGTGCTGGCAGCTTTGCATTGCAAAAAAAGTTTAAAAACGCGCAAGTCATTTCGCTAGATGTAGCGCTTGGCATGCTGCAAAAGACTAAGCAACAACGGCCTTTTTTTAATAAATTATTCAGTCAGCAACATTTATTGTGCGCCGATATTGAAAGCCTGCCCATTGCCAGCAACAGCACTAATTTGTTATGGAGTAACTTGGCCTTGCAATGGTGTAATGATTTAGATGCGGCTTTTACCGAAGCGGCGCGGGTGTTGCAGCCAGAAGGTTTATTTATATTTAGTACATTTGGGCCAGATACGCTGAAAGAGCTGCGTGCCGCTTCCAGCAATGGACATACCCACGTTAGCCGCTTTATCGATATGCACGATATTGGCGACGCGCTCACGCGTGCTGGCTTTAGCGCGCCAGTGTTGGATGTAGAGCATTACACGCTGACTTATGACAATGTAAAAGGTGTGATGACCGACTTAAAAAGCATAGGCGCACACAATGCGACTGCTGGCCGCGCACGCGGCTTGCAAGGCAAAGGATTTTTGCAAAACCTAACGCAAAATTATGAGCAATTTAGACTGGGCTTAAAAGAAGATGGCGGCAAGCTGCCAGCCACCTTTGAAGTGATTTATGGGCATGCCTGGAGGCCAGTATCCATGCGGCCTGCAGGGCAGGAGTTTTCCCCTATCGAATTTGTAAAACGTAAATGAAGGCTGCCTACTTCGTTACTGGAACAGATACTTCTGTCGGCAAAACCCACGTTGCTTGTAAGCTTATTCGTGATTACGTTGCGCAAGGTTACAAAGTTATCGGCATGAAACCAGTCGCTGCTGGCTGCGAGTTTGTAGATGGTGCATGTGTGAACGAAGATGTGCTAAAACTAGAAGCTGCTAGCAATGTAAAAGCGCCGCGCCACTTAGTAAACCCTTACAGTTTTAAAGAGCCAATAGCCCCGCATATTGCTGCAGAAAGCGCAGGTGTTGAAATTGAAATTTCGGTGATTCAACAATCATTTGAAGCCTTAACTAAGCTGGCGGATACTGTGATTGTAGAAGGTGCGGGTGGATTTCTAGTACCTTTAAATTCAGCGCCGCTAAATAGCAAGCAAACGATGGCCGATTTGGCGGTGGCATTGAATATTCCGATTATTTTAGTGGTTGGCATGCGTCTGGGTTGCATTAACCATAGCTTGCTGACTGTGGAAGCGATAACAGCACGCAAGTTAACTTTGCATGGCTGGGTGGCCAATCAAATTGAGCCAAATATGCCTGCCTTGGCCGAAAATGAATCGACTTTGGAAGCGCGTATTCAAGCGCCAAAATTGTTTAGTTTGGCTTATAGCGCTTTGTAAAGTTGCTGTTGTTGAATGTAAGCCAGCACTGTATCGGGCATTAAATATTTTGCGCTGTTGCCAGTGGCTAGCTTTTCACGAATGTGAGTTGCCGAAATATCTTGTGCAGTAATGGCTTGCATGTGTATATAACCTGCTGTTTTTTCTGCTAAATCATCCAAATTTTCTGTGTAATGTTGGCTTAAAAACGTGGTCATTTTGTCAGACAATTTTTCAGATTTAGCGTTTGGCCTTTGCACCAAAATAATATGGCAGTAATTTAATAGCTCGTCCCAGCGATGCCAACTATCCAGTTTGGTAAACGCATCGCTGCCCATCATTAAAAAAAGCGATGCCTTGCTGCCCAATTCCTCACGCAAAGAAATCAGCGTATCAATGGTATAAGATGCGCCCGCTCTTTCAAGCTCACGCGCGTCTAATTTAAAAAGTGGATTATCGTCAATCGCCAGTTGCACCATGGCTGCACGTTGCTGGGCAGAAACAGTTGGCGTAGTTTTATGCGGCGGGTTGGCGGCGGGAATAAATCGTACTTCGTCAAGGTTTAGTGCATCGGCCAACTCTTGCGCCATGCGCAAATGACCAAAATGGATGGGATTAAACGTACCGCCAAGCAAACCAATAAGCTTCAATTCAAAAGCCTTTTATCATGTTATTCAAACCAATGCTCTGGAAGCCGCTCTGGTATTGGCTTGCAGCCTTGCTATTTTCGCACGTGACCATCGCCAAGTACCACATACTTAAGCGATGTTAATCCTTCTAAACCAACAGGACCGCGCGCGTGTAGCTTATCAGTCGAGATACCAATTTCTGCGCCCAAGCCATATTCAAAACCATCGGCAAACCTAGTGGATGCGTTCACCATCACCGAGCTAGAGTCGATCTCACGCAAGAATCGGCGCGCTTTGGTATAGTTTTCGGTTACGATAGATTCGGTATGTTGGCTAGAATATTGGTTGATGTGCGCGATGGCTTCATCTAGACCGCTGACAACTTTGCACGAGATAATTGCCGCCAAATACTCAGTGTAATAATCTTCTTCCGTCGCTGCTTTGGCATTACTAACAAGCGCGCAGGTTTCTGCACAGCCGCGGATCTCAATGCCGTGTTTTGTGAGCATATCTGCCAGTTTTGGCAACATGGTTTTGGCGACAGAACGCGCTATAAGCAGCGATTCTGCTGTATTGCAAGTACCTAAACGTTGCGTTTTGCTATTCTCTAAAATTATTAAAGCTTTGGCAAAATCAGCTTCGTCATCAATATATACATGGCAATTACCGTCTAAATGTTTGATAACAGGGATGCGCGCATCCGCGCTAATGCGCTCAATCAGGCCTTTGCCGCCGCGCGGCACAATCACATCCACATAGTCTTTCATGGTGATTAGCTCGGCTACCGCTTGTCTATCTGTAGTCTCTACCACTTGCACGGCATTTATCGGCAAACCAGCTTTTTGCAAACCTTCATGCACTAACTTTGCCAGCGCTTGGTTACAATGTATGGCCTCGCTGCCACCGCGTAAAATGCAGGCATTGCCCGATTTTATGCACAGCCCAGCCGCATCGACAGTCACGTTTGGGCGCGCCTCATAAATAATACCGATAACGCCCAAAGGCACGCGCATTTGGCCAATTTGTATTCCGCTTGGTCGATATTTAAAGTTGGACATTTCACCGATTAAATCTGGCAGGGCGGCAATTTGTTGCAAACCTTCGGCCATGCTGGTGATAGATTTTTCGGTAATCGCCAAGCGGTCTAACATGGCTGCATCCATGCCATTGGCTTTGGCTGCATCGCAATCTTGTTTGTTGGCGACAAGCAACGCAGATTTTTCGCGCAACACAGCATTGGCGATAAAAATAAGCGCTTGGTTTTTGGCATTGCTATCGGCCGCAGCCATCGCGCGTGAGGCTTTGCGCGCTGCTTTGCCGACAGTTTGCATATAGTTTTTAATGTCCATAATCATGATTATACTTTTTTGCTGGCTTATAAACTAGCGACTACGGACTTTGGCTAGACCAAAACACAGCCGAGACAGCTCCAGCCACGCATCACCTTGCATCACACCTTTGGCGGTTTTATCAATATCACACAGTTTTTGCAATGCGGCTTCTAATGTGCGTAGGTTTAATCTAGCCAGTGCGCGTTTGACCAAATTTTGCCTATCGCCATAAATGCGCGCATTAGTCATGGCATTGTTGATATTTTCGCCATTCTTCTCAGCATACTTAATGCGCACCAGTGGCCGCAGCACCCACATTAACGGGTTCATTATTGCCACCGCAGTTTCGCCTTCATCTTGCAAGCCTTGTAAAATGCGCGTGGTACGCTCTGCATCGCCTGCCAATACTGCGTCGCCTAACTGAAACGCATCATAGCGCGATACATTCAGCACCGATTCGCGCACCGCACCCGCACTAATTTCGCCCGCAGGGTAAAGTAAACCGAGCTTTTGCACTTCTTGATGCGCGGCCAGCAAATTGCCCTCAACTTGGTGCGCAATAAACGCCAAAGTCGCAGTATCTGTACTTTGATTTTGTGCTGCTAGCCTATTTTTAAGCCAAAGTGGCAGCTGGTTTGGCGTAATTTCTTTGAGCTCTATGAGTGTACTGGCAGCTTGCAGCGCGCCAAACCAAGCGCTATTTTTGGCCTCGCGTTCTAAATCGGGCAGGGTGATAATAATGGTGGTATCGGGAATTAACTTGTTCGCTAGCTCAACCAGCGCTTTGCCACCATCTATACCTGGCTTGCCGCTGGGAATATGAATTTCGAGTAGGCGTTGAGATGAAAATAACGATAGCACCTGGCCAAACTGGGTAATTTGTGGCCAATTAAAGTTGCGCTCTACAACAAAACTACTACGTTCGTCGGCACCAGCTTTACGTGCTGCGGCACGTATCGCATCTAAGCATTCAGATTGTGCAAGCGGCTCGTCACCCACCAACACATAAAGTGGCGATAACGTTTTGGTTAAATGTTGGTTTAATTGGTTTGAATCAATGCGCATGCAAAAATTATTTTTTTAAGCTAGAAAGCCTGCGCATTAAGTTGCTTAACACGTCTTGTTGCATGTTTTCGTTTAAGCGTTTTTCTTCGCCTTGTTTGGCCAATAAATTGGCATCGCTGTAAGTAAAATCACGTCGCGCTTCAACCGTTTGCGGGCTGCTCCACAAATTGCTACCGGCTAATTTGGTGCGGTAATGCATGCGATAATACAGCTCGAACTCATTTACAGTACCTGCGCCTGCTAAAGATAAAATGCGCTTTTCACTTTCCTCGCCTAAGGTTTCAAGCTGTAACTCGGCACCTTCTGCACTGGGCAGTATTTTTACCCCGTTGGTGATTAACGATTTATTCAAATTTTTAGAGATTATTAACGTGTTGCCTTGAATAAAAATGCTGCTAAATGAAACATCGGCGGCACCGCGCAGGTGAAAGCCACAGCTAGCTAAGCTGCTGATTAAAAATACAAAAAATAAAGTGCGAAGTTGAAGTTGCAACTGTTATCCTATCACCACATTGACCAACTTATTAGGTACAACAATGATTTTACGCACAGTTGTGCCTTCTAGCAAAAATTTCGTCACATAATCTTGCGTAAGCGTTAACTTTTCAATTGATTCTTTGCTTGCTTCGCGCGCTACGGTCAAGTTTCCACGTAGTTTTCCGTTTACTTGCACTACGTATTCAATGCTGTATTGCACCATGGCGTCTTTATTGGCTTGCGGCCAAGGTGCACGTAGAATATGGCTTGCAGGGCATAGCTCTGCGTAAATTTCTTGGCAAATATGCGGTACGATGGGTGACAATAAAAGCGCCACATTTTGCAATACTTCTTGGCGCACACTTCTGGTTAATGTATCAGTTGCTTCAATTTTCGCTAAAGCGTTCATCAGCTCCATCACGCTAGAAATAGCGGTATTAAAACTATGGCGGCGACCATAATCATCCCCCACTTTTTCAATCGTTTGGTGCAATTGTAAGCGCAATGCTTTCAATTCAGGCGTTAATTCGCCTAGCGTGTAAGCTGTAACTGCGCCTAATTCAACATGTTCACCATATAAATGATCATAAGTCGCTTTCCATAAACGTTTTAAAAAGCGGCTTGCGCCTTCTACACCACTATCTGCCCATTCTAAACTCTGGTCTGGCGGCGCTGCAAACATCATAAAAAGCCGTGCAGTATCGGCGCCGTAAGCATCGATTAAGGCTTGCGGATCAACCGTATTGCCTTTAGATTTGCTCATTTTAGTACCATCTTTTAACACCATGCCTTGCGTGAGTAAGTTGGTAAATGGCTCATCATTTTTAATTAAACCGACATCGCGCATCAATTTGTTAAAAAAGCGCGCATATAAAAGATGAAGGATTGCGTGCTCAATACCGCCTACATATTGGTCAACAGGCAACCAATAATTGGCGCGTTCGTCACACATTTTATCGGCATCAAAGCTGGCATAGCGTGCAAAATACCATGATGATTCAAAAAATGTGTCTAAAGTATCCGTCTCGCGCGTGGCTTTACCGCTGCAAGTTGGGCAGGCGGTTTCGTAAAAATTTGGGTCTTTTTTAATCGGCGAGCCTACGCCATCCATTACCACATCCTCTGGCAGCACCACGGGAAGTTGCTCTACAGGCACTGGCACTTCGCCACATTTTGCGCAATGAATAATCGGAATCGGACAACCCCAGTAGCGCTGGCGAGAAACACCCCAATCGCGCAAGCGAAATTGCGTGCGACGTTTGCCTAAGTTTTTGGCAGAAAGCGCATCAGAAACGGCTTGCGAAGCTGCATCAAAATCACAGCCATCAAACGCAGCAGAATTAAACAAAACGCCATGTTCAGTCATTGGTAAGACGTCATCGTCAGTAAGTTTAATCACCGCTTTAATTGGCAAATTGTATTTATTGGCAAACTCAAAATCGCGTTCATCATGTGCAGGCACCGCCATTACTGCGCCTTCGCCGTAACTAGCCAATACATAATTAGCCACCCACACTGGCAATTGCTCGCCATTTAATGGGTGCGTCACGAACAAACCTGTATCCATGCCTTTTTTCTCAGCCGTGGCTACATCGGCTTCTGCCACGCTACCACGTTTGCACTCAGCAATAAAATCAGCCAAAGTTGGGTTGTTTTGTGCAGCCAAAGTCGCAAGCGCATGCTCAGCCGCAACGGCCACGTATGTTGCACCCATTAATGTATCCGGGCGGGTGGTGTAAACCTTGAGGTTTCCCCCCAGCCCCTGAATTGGAAATTCCACTTCGCAACCGTAGCTTTTACCTATCCAGTTACGTTGCATGGTTTTGACTTGCTCTGGCCAGCCATCTAGTTTGTCTAAATCGTTTAAAAGTTCTTCGGCATAAGCCGTAATCTTCATAAAATATTGCGGAATATCGCGCTTTTCTACTAGCGCACCGCTGCGCCAGCCACGGCCGTCAATCACTTGCTCATTGGCCAAAACCGTGCCATCAATCGGGTCCCAATTCACTGTTGCGGTTTTTTTGTAAATTAAACCTTTTTTGAACAATTCAGTAAAAAGCCACTGCTCCCATTTGTAATATTCTGGCTTGCAAGTGGCAATTTCACGGTTCCAATCTACGCCCAAGCCTAATTGTTTAAGCTGGGTTTTCATGTGTTCTATGTTTTCATAGGTCCACTTGGCAGGCGCAGTATTATTTTTAATCGCCGCATTTTCGGCGGGCAAACCAAATGCATCCCAGCCCATGGGTTGCATCACGTTAAAGCCCTTCATTTTGTGAAAACGGCTTAAGACATCGCCAATGGTGTAGTTGCGTACATGTCCCATGTGCAAGCGGCCGCTAGGGTAGGGAAACATCGATAAGCAATAGTATTTTGGCTTGGTTGAATCTTCAGAAGCAGCAAATGTTTGATTGGTTTCCCAATATGCTTGCGCGTCGGTTTCGATTTGTTTGAATGGATATTGCTGTTGCATGACTAAAAATTCTTTGAGTTTAAATGATTAACGAAATTATACAGTTGGCGTGCAATTAATGCGATTTCTCGCACAGATTCTACGGGCAAGGTTTTACAATATAATGTAGCAATTAGCACGAGAAAAAACTAATGCCCTACAAGCCAATATCTATGCGGCTTGCAGAGCATCTCTTTTAATGCTTTAATTAAAACGCTTATTTTAAAGCAGCAAAAATATTGGCTTTAATAGTTTCCAACTCGCCCAAGCCATTAATTTTGGCGTGTTTCGGAGCGCCCGCAGCACCGCTATTTGCCCAATCGCTGTAATACGCAATCAGCGGCTCAGTCATATTGTGGTATTCCACCAAGCGCTTATTCACTACATCTGGCGCTTCATCGGCGCGTTGCACCAAATCTTCACCTGTTGCATCATCTTTACCAGCCACTTTAGGCGGGTTAAATTTAATGTGATAAGTGCGGCCAGATGCAATGTGCGAGCGACGGCCAGTCATACGCTCCATAATCGCGCTGTCTGGCACATCAATTTCCACCACGTAATCAATCGTTACACCAGCGTTTTTCATCGCCTCGGCTTGCGGAATGGTGCGTGGAAAGCCGTCAAACAAAAAACCGTTTTTGCAATCGGCCTCTTGAATGCGCTCATTCACCATGCCAATAATTACTGCATCTGGCACCAACCCGCCGCTATCCATGTGGCTTTTGGCCTCTAGCCCAAGCGGCGTGCCCGCTTTAACTGCAGCGCGTAACATATCGCCAGTAGAAATTTGTGGAATGTTAAATTTTTCTTTGATAAAAGTGGCCTGTGTGCCTTTGCCAGCACCGGGCGCGCCCAATAAAATAATTCGCATAAAAGCTCCTGTAATGTTGGCATTATTATAGCAGGCAGCGCTTTTTTGCTCACTGACTATTCAAAGGTAAACAGCTAAAGTTATCAGCTTAATTGTTTATGCAAGCAACTTTTTTCAGGAATGGACATCAATACAGTGCTTTTAAAAAATAAAGCACGATTTTTTCATTTTTATGTAATCAGTCGTTGACCAAAATGCTGCTTTGCAGCATAATCGCGGTTCCCAAAAATGGGGCGTTAGCTCAGCTGGTAGAGCAGCGGACTTTTAATCCGTTTGTCGTGGGTTCGATCCCCGCACGCCCTACCAATACCTAAACGGCTGCCAGCAATGGTGGCCGTTTTTCATTATGGTGTAGCGTAGCTAAATCGTAGCCAACAAACATCGAATTTAACTGTGAAGCCGCATGTGCAAGCTGCTCTGGCGCTAAATCAGCATATCGCACAAAAGCAGTCATATTGTTAAATTATTAGTTAAAAATAAATGCTTAAATAAGTACGGGTATTAGTACTAATAGAAGCCCTGCTATTGAGAAGAGCCAGATAATGGTTCTAACTACGGGGATTCCTAATGCATAAATAGGTAGATAAATAATACGTGCAATCAAGTAAATAAGGCTGCCCCAATAGCTATAAGTGCTATACGTATGGCTTACAGCAACAATTAACACTGCGCTTGCAAATAGTGGAAATGTTTCAAAAAAATTGGATTGCGCCCTTAATAAACGTTCGGTCAATGGGTTTAAATTTTGTGTTTTCCCATCACGTGCTCCCATATTCCACTTAATACCAAGTTCTTTTGTGCGAGCATTACCTGCAATCAAAATATGAGCAAGCCCTAGGATGATTGCCCAAGCTAAACAATGCAGTTCAAATGCCATACATTTTCCTTTTATTCAAAACATTAGTTTAATCGCTGACGCTGCACTTCTTTACGCTTCATTTGAATATATTCATTTTTTTCCAATTCATGCAACTGTTTGGAGTACAACTCGGTACTATCAAACCAATATGCAAAGCGCTTTTCTTGCTGACTTTCTAGCGGCTCTTTTAACGTCGCTAAGTAAGCATCAATTGCCAAGTAATAGCGCATGGTATTGCGCTCTACAACGCTACGCACACCTTGAATATATTTAACTTCACCATTTGTTTGCGTGGTTTCAGTACTAAAGCCAACTTTATCTTTGCCAATGGTGGCTAAATAGCTTTTCATCGCCAGCCGACCACTAAAGCCAAAAGAGTAGGCGTAAGTAAAGTGTAAAAAGGTTTGGCTTTGGTTAATTGGGGTTGCCTCTACCCAAATACGGTAGTCTTTTGTACCGAGTGGGCCATCAGCAGCTTTCATTTCAACCGAAAAATAATTGGTGGCGGTAGTTATACTTTCATAGTTAAATTTGGCTTTATAGGTTTCTTGCAAAGGTTGATCATACTTTTTACCCAAGTTAATATTGAGAACAGTGCCTGCATTATTGTTTATAGCACGGCAAAACTTAACGTTTAAATGCAAAATAAGTGCATCACACCAGTGGTTAGGGTTGTTAAGCGCGCCATTGACTTGTTCAAATGGGTAATCTAACACAGCATAAATTTCACCCTTAAGCGCATCGGTTGATTCTGATGATTTAAGCACTAACGGCCGTTTAAATTGATTATTTTGCAGATCATTGCTTAACGCTTTGTATTGACCCATTAATGGGATTACATAATTATCTGCAGCTATTTTTGTTGTTGCAGCAAGTGCATTGCCGCAGGCAAATATAATCAATAAAGCAACTATTTTAATGCTACTTTTTGCAAATAATTTTTTAATAAAATACATTTTTAAATTCCGTTCATCTTGACTGTAAAGTAAGTTTTATAGCTAAAGCAAACGCGCCCATAATCGGGCAGATTGCTCTTTAATACGCGCCCCTATCGATCTTTGTCGCCATTCTTTTAACGTAATTTGTTTAGATGATGCTAAATCGGCTTCAAATAATGTCTGCATTTGCTTGCCAAAATCTTGCCCTAACATCACCGCATTTATTTCTTGGTTATTTACAAAACTGCGCCAATCTAGGTTGGTGGAGCCAACCGTTGACCACACGCCATCAATAAGGGCAGTTTTGGCATGCAGCAGGGCTACTTGGTGTTCATAAATTTTCACATCGGCACTTAATAACTCATCGTAATAAGATCGCGATGCATAAAATACCAGTGCAGAATCCGTCTTTTCTGGCAACAATAGTTTTACATCTACGCCCCTTTTAACCGCATCTTTTATAGCAGCAAGTAGCAGCGGGTCTGGTACAAAATAAGCATTGGTTAAAAATACTTGCGTTTCTGCACTGTTAATAGCAGATAATAAAGTGGCGTAAATTTGGCTAAATGGCTCATCTGGGTTGCTGCCTATTGCGCGTACTATCTCGCTTCCTTGGGTTGTTAATTCTGGAAAATAATCTTTTAATGCTAATGGCTCACCTTTTTGTTGTTGCCATGTTTGGGTAAACATTTTTTGAAACTCAGCAACTACTGGCCCAGCAACTTGCAAGTGCGTATCGCGCCAAGGCACACCCATTTCACCATCTTTAGATTTTTTTGATGCCCGCTTAGATGAGCCGCCAAACGAGCCGCTAGAGTACACACTGCTAATATTAATGCCGCCCAAAAAAGCAACTTTCCCATCCACAATAAGTAGTTTACGGTGATCGCGTTGATTCCATTCCCAATCTTTGCGCTTATCTAATGGGTTAATTGGGTTAAATTCCAATATATTAATACCGCTTTGTTTCATCGCACTAAAGAATTCTTTCGGTGTGTTAAAAGAACCTGCGCTGTCATAAATTAAATTCACCTGAACGCCACTTTGTTGCTTGGCTATTAAAATGGCTGCAAACTGTTGGCCAACTTCATCATCCTCAAAAATATACGTTTCCATATTAATGTGATCTTTTGCATTTTCTATGGCGCTCAACATGGCTGCATAGGTGCTTGGCCCATCCACTAATAAATCTACTTTGTTGCCCATCATTAGCGGGCTGCCTGCAATTTCTGAAATAAGTGCTAAATGTTTGTCAAAAATGTTAGTTTCTAATCCATCTTTTTTAATACTTTCGATTATTTTTTTTGCTTTTTGGTTGCTTATTGGCCCTTGCGCATTTTCTAAGCTAATTTTTCTAGATGATTGCATTGCCATATCTGGAACTAGGATAGGTATTGATGTGCAAGCAGACAAAGTTATTAAATAAAGCATGCTAAAAAACCAACTTGAATATTTAATAAACATTTATAGGCCTTAAAGATAAATACAATTTAAAAAATATGGATTTAAACACACCATACTCTAAAAAATTTAAACCTTAAGTACGCCAGCGTACAGAGCAAATTAAACAATAAGCAGATAATTTGAAAAGTTACGGTTTTTTATCGTTACCAGTGGCAATAACATTGACCACTATTAATTAAGATTTTTATGGAGATATAAAATATGAAACGATTTAAAATATTTACTACTTTTTTGCTGGTTGCAGTATTTGCAACCATGTTAGGTTGCGCTTCAACAGCCAAAAAAGAAGGCACTGGCGAGTATATAGATGACAGTGTTATTACCACTAAAGTCAAAGCCGCAGTATTAAATGAGCCGACCTTAAAATCGGCAGAAATTAATGTGGAAACATTTAAAGGCGTGGTGCAATTAAGTGGCTTTGTTAATTCGGAAGCAGATATAGCAACAGCTGCTTCAGTGGCAAAAGGTGTTAAGGGCGTTACATCAGTTAAAAATGATATGCGACTAAAAGCCAAGTAATGTCGTTAATTAAACGACTTTAATCCAGCCATTAGCTAAGTTGAAAGCTACTTTATTTTAACAAAAGCTAATGGCTTATTTTTATTTTAACGTAAGCTATTAAATTGATTTATGCAGATACTTCGTCAACATCGGGCTCGTTAGTAAAGCCCTTGTCAGGCTCTTCTAAAATATGTACATAGGTAAATTTATCCGCTTGATAGCATAAACATGACGCAGCTTTTAATCCTTTTAAATCATGAATAATTAAATTGCCTCTGCTATAACTAATTATATTATTACGTTGCAAAGAACCCGCCGCTTTAGTGACGCCAACTCTGCGTACACCTAGCATTTGCGCTAATAATTCTTGCGTAATATGCAATTCATCTGATTGTGATCTATCTTGAAACATCAATAATAAGCGCGCCAGCCTTTTTTCTAGCACATGAAAAAGGTTGCAAGCTGACGTTTGCAATAATTGACTGTAGGTAACAAAGGTGTAGCGTTTAAACAATAAATTTATCATCGGGTTGTGATCAATTTGATGAATAAAATCTGCTGCTGGAATACGTAGCGCGAAACCTGCTTTTTGAACCACTGCACGGCAAGGTGTAATATTGACACCCAGCAATAAGCTAATGCACAACATACCTTCATTACCAATAAGTGTTACAAGCAAATATGGGCTGTCCGCAATGCGCTTTTCCCAAGAAATAACACCTTCAAGCGGAAAATAAATATAGTGAATAGTATCGCCAGGGTTACCAATTGTTTCGCCTAGGTTTAAATTAACTACTTCGCAATAGTTAATAAATTGAGCGCGATCATACTCAGGTAAAAAATTTAATAATCGATTACTACCAAATTTGGTATGTTCAGTTGTCATATAAACTGCCTTTGCTTTTAGCGCTGTAATGTTTAAAAACGCAACAGGCGGCAAAAAGAAATGTGCATTACATGTCCAAGTGTCGAAGGCTACAGATAGTCATTTAAGCAAGCTAACCGAATTAATAAAATATGTCTGTTCGTTAGCACACTTAAATCAGTCTAATTTAATAATTGGCTTTAAAAGCTTTATGTGCGCTTGCGCACAATAATTAAAATTAATTGCAATGTGTGCAAGCGTACAGACGACCATTCTCTAAAAATATAAATTGCAATTTAAATTTTATTAAAGAGAAAATCATGAGTGAATTAACCATACAGCCACTACAAGCTAAAAAGCCTTCTGCCAACAATCTTATGGCAAAAAAACATAAGTTACCGCCTTTGCAATATGACTATGCAGCTTTAGAACCAACCATAGATAAGCGCACGATGATTTTGCATCACGATAATCATCATGCAGGTTATGTTAAAAAACTTAACGAAGCCTTAGAAAGTGCACCTGAGTTTCAAAATAAATCAGCTGCATGGCTGATATGTAACTTAGACCAACTACCTGCTTCAATTAAAACGGCAGTTCACAACAATGGCGCTGGCCATGTGAATCACAGCATGTTTTGGAATGCCATTAAGCCATCTGGCACCAACGAGCCAAAAGGATTGCTGCGAGACGCTATTGAGCGTGAATTTGGAAGCTTTGCTGAGTTTAAAAAAATCTTTGAAGAAGAAGGCGCAAAGGTGTTTGGTTCTGGCTGGGTTTGGTTAGTATGCAGTTTAAAAAATGGTGCCAATCTGCAAGTCATTACCACTACTGGCCATGATAATCCATTGATGAAAAATTTACTGCCAGTGTTGCTTAACGATGTTTGGGAGCATGCATATTATCTTAAATACGAAAGTCGCCGGCCCGATTACTTAAAAGCTTGGTGGTCTGTAGTTGATTGGGATCAAGCTTCGGCTTGTTTTGAGAAAAAATCGCAATCACTAAATGAAATTTTAGAAGCTGAAAACAATCTTTTTTTAGCTTCTTGATATTAACAATCATTAGTAAATAAATAGACCTTATGTGCGGAAGCACACCGACATTGCGCCAAAATAAATCTAATATTCTATGTACTTAAGCTTAGCTACTTTAGGAAAAAATTGGAAGGATTAAAAATGAATTGGGATCAAATAGAAGGCAATTGGACACAATTTAAAGGCAATGTTAAACAGCAATGGGGCAAATTAACGGATGATCAGTTGGATATGATTGCCGGCAAACGTGAACATTTAGCGGGGAAAATTCAAGTGATGTATGGCATTGAAAAAGATGAAGCTGAAAACCAACTGGACGATTGGCAACAAAAACAAAAAGCTATTGATAGCTGTAATACAGACCATTAATTATTTAATATTTAGGGCTAAACATGCACCACGATAGAAATAACGGCAGCTGGTCAGAGTTGAAAGCTAAGCGATACAATAAATTTGATGACGAACCTTTAAGTGGCACAGATGTGGACTTTTCTCAAAAACATAGCCAACTAGACAAAGAGATACAAGATGTACAAAATATAAAAAAAGAGGTGGCTGCTAGGCAATTTGCCAGATTAAAAAAAATGTTCAAAAACACAGCCAATTACGACACTAAACAAGATAGAGATAGTTAATAAATAGTTCCCTACTGCTCGGTGCCAGCAGGCAAATTTACTAGGCACAAGTTCAGTTCTATTGACCACGTTACTGCTAAAGGATAAAAATGAATCAACCAATAATTTCTCACCCCACCAATGACAATGCAGCTGGTAATTTACAAGCGCTGACTGACACCAAAACCTTACGCAAAAATGCGCGGCAAGATGTGGAAGATGGTGCAGTAACCACTGGCTATGCAGCCGATAAAGAGGCGGTAATTCAATTATTGAACGAAGCTTTAGCGACAGAGTTGGTGTGTGTTTTACGTTATAAACGGCATTACTTTATGGCAAAAGGCATTCATTCAGAATCTGTTAAGCCGGAGTTTTTAGCACATGCAAAAGAAGAAATGGCGCATGCTGACCGTATTGCTAAAAGAATTACTGAGCTAGGCGGGGAACCAAATTTTTCGCCCGATGGCTTAAGTAGTCGCAGTCATGCTGAATACATGCCAGGCGATACGCTTATTTCGATGATAAAAGAAGATTTAATTGCAGAGCGTATTGCCATTGAAAGCTACCGCGAATTTGTAGCTTACTTAGCCAATGATGACCCAACGACGCAACGAATGATTAAAGAAATTTTGGCAATGGAAGAAGAACATGCCGATGACATGGCCTCACTTTTAGAGGGTATGAAAATTTAGTACGGGCTATTCAACTGTAAATATTTCCCAAGACTAATTTAATTTATTAGAAAGATAATATGCGCCCACAATTAAAATTTTTGCTACCTGATATTAAAGTTGCTAATCAAGCCTCAGAGGCATTATTGCTAGCTCGCATAGATAACAAAAATATTTGTTTTTTGGCCAAGCCGGGCACTGATCTTGGAAAGTTACAAGCTGCAAGTACGCTTGAAAGCACGGACATGATAAATGGTGGCGAAAGAGGCCTATTAATTGGTGCTTGTGTAGGGCTGTTGTTTGGCCTTTATACACATTATTTTCAACCTTGGATAACAGAAGCAATGCATGTAAATTGGATGGTGCTGGTGGGCGCATTAATGCTTTTAGGGGCAGTGTTATCGGCAATGGCAGCAACACTTTTTGGCACTAAATTTTTCAACAGAGATTTAAATAAATACAAAGCAAGAATTGACGAAGGTGCCATATTAATGATTGTTTCTGCGCCTTTTCAACGCGCCAGTGAAATTACTAAAATTGTCAGTAAATTACATTTAAAATTTTAATTTTGAACATAAGTTTTTTGCATAAATTTTTGTTAAAAAAAGCCCTCAAAAATCGAGGGCTAAACCACGTTTAAGGGGAACGTGGGGAGAAAGTATGCGGGTTAGTTAATCATTTCTAATGTGGCCATCTCTTTTGTCAGTAATCTTGAAAAATCTTCACCAATTAATGGGTGACTAAATAAGTAGCCTTGGCCTTCTTCGCATTGGCGTGCTTTTAAAAAATTTAGTTGGGCAGGGGTTTCTATGCCCTCAGCCACTACTTTTAGTTTTAAGCTATTGCCCATATTAATAATGGCGCTAACAATAATGCCGTCATCTTTGGCAGATTCTATATTTTGTACAAATGATCGATCGATTTTCAGCACATCAATGGGAAATTTTTGCAAATAACTTAGACTAGAGTAGCCAGTACCAAAATCATCTACGGCGAGTGTTACGCCCATTTTTTTTAATTGTTGCAGTATGGTTTTGCTGCACTCAGCATCGCGCATCAGAACACTTTCGGTAATTTCTAACTCTAAAAATTGCGCGGCTAATCTTGTTTCTATTAACACAGCGCGCACACCTTCTACAAAATCTTTTTGCAAAAATTCTTGTGCAGAAATATTAACGGCGATGGTAATCGACAGCCCCATATCGTGCCAAATTTTGGCTTGCACACAGGCTTGGCGCAATACCCAGCGGCCAATAGGCACAATCAGTCCGCAGTCTTCTGCCACAGGCACAAAAATATCTGGCACAACTTCGCCCCAGTCATGGTGTTGCCAACGCAGCAAGGCTTCTGCCCCAGTAATTTGGCCTGTGTTTATGTTTACTTTTGATTGGTAAAGCAAAATAAATTGCTGATTTTCTAATGCAATTCTTAAATTGGCTTCAATAATTAAGCGCTCTACTGCGCGCGCATTCATGTCAGCGGTAAAAAACTGAAAGTTATTGCGACCTTTTTCTTTGGCATGGTACATCGCCGTATCGGCATTTTTAAGCAGCGAATCTGCGTTTGCGCCATCGGCAGGGTAAACGCTAATACCAATACTGGTGCTTATGTGTAGTTGTTTTTTATCAATGAGGTGTGGCGCTTGCAATGCTTCTAATATTTTTTGTGCAGAAAGAGCAGCGTCCTCGCTATTATTATTTTCAGCTAATAAAATAACAAATTCATCACCACCTTGGCGGCTGACAGTATCGCTATCCCTTACACATTGTTTTAGGCGTTCGGTCACTGATTTTAATAATTTATCGCCAGTTGCATGGCCTAGAGAATCATTAATGTGTTTGAAATTATCTAAATCTAAAAATAACAACGCAAGTTGTGTTTGATGTCTATTGGCTAATGTAATAGCTTGTGTAATACGGTCATTAAACAAAATGCGATTAGGCAAACTGGTCAAAAAATCATGCTGCGCCAAATGCGTCATTTTTATGGCCATGGCTTTGGTTGCGCTTACATCATGAAATACAATTACCACGCCAGTCAGCTGTCCATTCCAATTGTGTATGGGCGAGGTGGAATCTTCAATAGCTATCTCGGTTCCATCGCGCTTAATTAGCAAGGTATCATCCGCTAAAACACGTGGTTTGTTGGTTTGTAAAACTAAGCCTATTGGGCTAAAAGCTGGCTTGCGCGTTGTACCGTGAATAATATTAAATACTTGCGTTATTGGTAAGCCGTAGGCTTCCTCTCGTGTCCAGCCTGTTATTTTCTCTGCAGCAATATTTAAATAATCAATATTGCAGTTAATATCTGTGCAAATTACAGCATCACTAATTGAATTTAGGGCTATTTCGGCGCGAATTTTTTCTTTATAAGTCGATTCATTGATGACGATAGGTTGTTTGACCGTTGTTGATTTTTTGTCTGTATCTTTAGACTTTTTACTAGGCAAAGACTTAATTTTGTCAGGTTTTATATTTATAGTAACTAAATCATTTTTCACTGAATGCTACCCCTTATGAATTTTACTTCATCAATTTTTTAATTATCCGCGCGAATGAATTATTGTCTGTGCTGTATCGAACATAGCTAAAAACAATTTAAAAAATAGTTAGGTGGCAATCCCGTGCAAGGCTGGTAGTAATCGATCAAATTCTGTTTTTACTACTTGATAACATTCGCAACTACGTTTTTCTAATTTTGGCCGGTCTATTACCTCTATATGGCCGCGACTATAGTGAATAATGCCATCGCGTTGCAGTTTGCCAGCCGCTTCAGTCACGCCCTCGCGTCGCACGCCAAGCATATTGGCAATTAACTCTTGCGTCATTGTTAGCTCGTCACTGGCTAGCCTATCTAGGCTTAGCAGCAACCAACGACATAATTGTTGCTCAACCGTATGATGTCGGTTACACACTGCTGTTTGTGCCATTTGGGTGATTAACGCTTGCGTATAACGCAGCAGTAAACGCTGCACAGGGCCGCCACGGTTAAATTCATCTTTAAGTAACTGCGCTTTTAGCTGGTATGCGTGACCTGCACTCTGCACAATGGCTCGGCTAGAAGTGGTTTCACCACCCATAAAAAGCGATATGCCCAAAATACCTTCGTTACCCACAACGGCAATTTCTGCAGATGCGCCATTTTCCATCACATAAAGCAAAGAAATTATTGAGGTAGTTGGAAAGTACACATGCTCTAATTTTCCGCCAGACTCGTATAGCACTTTACCTAATGGCATTTCTATTAGCTCTAAGTCTGGGGATAGTCGGTTAAATTCGCCTATCAATAGCGCATCTAACAAATGGTTTTGTTTTGGGTTGGACATTGCAGCCATCTTTATCCCTAAGTTAAAAATAATTGATTTTTATTTAACTGAGTATAAAGCTAAGCATAAACCCTGTATGTTCGCTAGGCAACATATAGAAACTAATGTATTAAATAGTGATTGATTGGCTTAATTAATACTTGTGTGCGCCTGCGTACAGACTACTTTTGCTAGATTATTAAAATACGATTTATCTGCAAGTTAAATGAATAACGCGCAGATATTTTTAATTTTTTTAGGAGTAATGAACATGTTTGCAGATCAAAAAGGTAACAAGCCTGACGATAAATCAAAAGGCAAGAAATCAAAGGACGATAAAAAGTCTAAATGATTTTGAAGTAAAAACACGCATAAACTTATCGCCATTTTCTTTTTCAGCAGCTTGATTAAGAAAATGGTCGAAAAATTTAGAATTGCGCATTAATGTTGAGAAATTCTCACTATCGCTTTACCAAAGTTTTTACCATTTAAAACATCTATAAACGCCAATGGTGCATTTTCTAAACCTTCTGTAAAGTCTTCTAAAAATTTAATATTGCCTTGCTTTAACCAATCGCTCATTTGTTTTACAAATTCAGGGTAGCGGCTTGCGTAATCATCAAAAATAATAAACCCCTGCATTTTGATACGCTTACGTAATAATATGCTAACCAATAAGCCAAGCCTATCTGGCCCATGCGGCAAACTGGTATTGTTATAGCTGGCTATCATGCCACATACAGGAACGCGAGCTTTGCTGTTTAATAAAGGCAATACTGCATCAAACACCTTACCGCCAACGCTTTCAAAGTATACATCGATACCTTTATGGCAACTATCAGCCAATTGCTGTGCTAAGTTGTCGGCATGGTGGTCAATGCAGGCATCAAAACCGAGTTCATCAACAACGTATTTACATTTGTCTGCACCGCCTGCAATGCCCACCACTTTACAGCCTTTAATTTTGGCAATTTGCCCTACCACGCTGCCTACTGCACCACTGGCTGCTGCCACCACCACAGTTTCATTGGGTTTAGGCTGCCCGATATCCAGTAAACCCATGTAAGCGGTAAAACCTGGCATGCCTAACACCCCCAAATGTAGAGAAGGGTGTTGCATATTCTTATCTGATTTGGCATATTGCTTCGCATCTAATTGCGCTGAGTTTATTTTAATCAACCCTTCGCCACCACTTAAGGCATATTCTTGCCAACCGTTTGCGCTTAATACTAAATCACCCAATTTAAAATTTACATTAAGCGAAGCCTCAACAATTGATACAGTGCCGCCCACCATCACCTCATCAATGGCCACTGGCGCGGCGTAAGACTCAGCATCACTCATGCGGCCACGCATATATGGGTCTAGCGATAAATATAAAGTACGCAACAATACTTGGCCATCGGATGGCATTGGAACGCTTCCCTCATCAAGCCTAAAATTAGCCATTGTGGGCTCTCCAATTGGGCGAGAGCTCAATACAATACGCCGATTAATGGTGTTTTTGGCGGGTAAATTCAATGCTTGGTTTGAGGTCACAGAGGCTAGTTTTTTCATAAAAACACCTTTAAGTAGATATTTGTTTATAACGCATATTCGAATTATCGTCTGTGCGAAAGCGTACAGACAATAAAGCTAAATTAATGCATATTTAAATGTTAAAAAACTATCAAATTGGGGAACAAAAATTGATTAAAGAAACAAAAAGTGTGCATTGGCAGCCTGATATTCAATTGCATAAGTTACTACTATTTATTTTTACTGCAATTGGTATTTATCTTTGTTATGCCATGGCGCTGCCATTTTTACCTGCTTTGGTGTGGGCAACAACGTTTGCTGTGCTATTTTCACCATTTCAAACTTGGTTAGAATTAAAGGTTAAAAACCAGAATCTAGCCACTTTAGTTGCGGTGTTTGCTATTAGCTTAATGGCAATTGCCCCTGCTATTTTAGTTGGTCAGCAATTGGCTGTGCAGGCTATAAATGGCGCATTACTGATTGAAGCTAAAGTGAACGATGGACTATGGCAGCGAATTATTGATGATCAACCTAGGCTTGCACCTTTGGTTAAAGAGCTTGAGGCGCAAATTAATTTACCAGAAACCATTAAAAACTTTAGTTTATGGGTTACCAATTCGGCAGGCGCATTTATAAAAGGCTCGCTGTATCAATTAGTGGGATTTATTCTAACTATTTATATGTTGTTCTTTTTTTTACGCGATCGGCACGCCATAAAACAAGGTTTGAGTAAACTGCTGCCACTATCTGATAGAGAAGCTGTTGATTTATTTACCCATATTGACGATACCATACACGCAACCGTTTATGGCACATTGGGCATTTCACTCGCACAAGGCTTTTTGGGCGGCTTAATGTTTTGGTGGTTAGGCTTACCAGCGCCGCTACTTTGGGGGCTTGTCATGGCATTATTGGCGTTTATTCCCATGTTAGGTGCGTTTATTATTTGGGGCCCAGCCGCCCTATTTTTATTGGTAGAAGGTAACTGGCAGCAAGCAATTATTTTGATGCTGTGGGGCGTGCTGGTGGTGGGCACAGTAGATAATTTATTGCGGCCCATGCTAATGGCAAACCGTCTAAAATTGCACACATTATTAATGTTTGTATCTTTGGTTGGAGGGCTGCTTGCGTTTGGTTCATCTGGCATTATATTAGGGCCAGTGGTGTTAGCAATTACCTTATTTTTGATAAGCGTTTGGACAGCCAGAAAAGAAAATTAAGCAAAGATTAAACATATTGAAATAAATGTGGGAAAGGTATCACTATTCTCGATTCACACTTATGTCGTTTTGTACGTTCCAAACACCAAAAGTGCTAGAAGCAGCTTTAATAGCTAATTTAACATCTTGCCAATTATTAGCTGTGCCAGAAAGCGTCACACTACCTGCACGCACTTCTACCATTATATATTGGGCGCCGTCATCCAAATGGCGCCTTAATGCGTGTTCAATTTCAGTTTTAATATCGTTGGTTGATGCAATTTGCTTAATTGTCATTAAATCAATCACACCAGCTACGCCAATTAAGTGCCGAATCATTTCAACAGCCGCCTCTTGCTGATATTTCCAATCTAGCTCGCCAGACAAAGTCACCCAACCATTTTTAACGGTCACTTCTACATCGTCATCATCCCAGTAGGTCATCCACTGCAGTAAGTTGATGGCTCTATTTTCAATTTCAATATCGGTTTTAACACTGGCATCTGGCATTGCATAATCTAAATTAACCACCACAGCATTGACACCAGAAACCCGTTTTACAGAGCGCTCTACATTTAGCTTTTCTGCTTGGCTACTCACGCGGCCAGTCAATGTCACATCACCATGTTGCACTTCAACCTGAATATGTGTGGGGTCAATTGAGGGATCCCATTTTAATTCCGCAATAATATCTTGCTGAATGTGTACATCAGTTTTTTGCATGATGGTTTCCGTTTAAATATTAAATAAAAACTTAGCATATTCGCTACCATTCATCAGGTCTGTGCGCCAACGTACAGATGCAATAACTGTTTCATTTTATAAAGGGCATATGTTTTTTTAATTTAAGGAAATAATAATGACAGTTTTAGTTGGCAAGCTTGCGCCAGATTTTATTGCCCCAGTGGTTATGGGTGACAACTCCATACAAGAAGAATTTGTATTATCAGCAAATATCAAAGGCAAACATGCCGTACTGTTTTTCTACCCGATGGATTTTACCTTCGTATGCCCGTCCGAAATTATTGCGTTTAACAATCGCATGGACGATTTTGAAGCGCGCCAGGTGGAAGTGATTGCCGTGTCTATCGATTCGCACTTTACCCATTTGGCTTGGAAAAACACGCCAATTAACGAAGGTGGCATCGGCCAAGTGCAGTTTCCTATGGTGGCCGATATTAAGCGCCATATTATGCAAGATTACGGCATAGAAAGCGCCGATGGGGTGGCATTTAGAGCCTCATTTTTAATTGATAAACAAGGCATTGTGCGCCACCAAGTGGTAAATGATTTGCCGCTAGGACGTAATGTAGATGAAATGCTGCGTATGGTAGATGCATTACAGTTTTATGAAGAGAATGGTGAAGTTTGCCCAGCTGGCTGGAACAAAGGCGATGCGGGCATGCTACCCACCAATGAAGGCGTGGCAAATTACTTGGCAGCGCACTCGCAAGTGCTTTAAGAAAACATTTTTAATGCGTGCATCAAACACATGCTCTGCAAGCCAATATCCATGCGGCTCGCAGAGCATCGAAATAATATGTATTAAAATAGGCTGATGATTGTTAAATTATTTTAAGTAGGTATTGACCACAATTCCGCAGTTGTAGGATTGCGAATGGCTTAGTTTCAAACTTGATTTTTTATCTTCCAATTTGCCGAATATTGTCATGCCGCGCCCAATTGCATTCGGATTGATAAAAAAATTGTATTCATCAATCAAATCTTCCTTAATTAAAGACGACACAAAGCCTGCACCGCCATAGACGAGAATGTCTTTACCTGGCTGATTTTTGAGGCGATTCACTTCTTCTACAATATCGCCTTTTGCCAGCACCGTGTTCGCCCAAGGCGATGCTTCAAGTGTTTTTGTAAAAACAACTTTTGGGGTATCAAGCATTTTTTTAGCAAACGCATGTTCAGGGTTTGCAGGGTCTTCCAACACATTTGTCCAAAATTTGACAAACCCATCACTCATTTTTCTGCCCATTAAAATCGTGTCAGATGAATCAATTAATTTGTTTACATCATTTTTTATCGCATCATCCCAATCAAACATCATCCAGTCCATTTCGCCATCAGGCCCTCCCACAAAACCGTCTAACGTCAACTGCATTTGTAATTTTAACTTTCTCATTACATTGCTCCTTTTTAATTTCTGTAGATGCTTTAATTAAGCGTAATGGCATCCACCACAATGCCGACGTTGTCCATTCGCTTAACCGTCATGACGTTTAACTAACCTTTAACTTTTGTGATATCCACGGTAAAGCTGAGCGATAAGGGTTCTCATAAACATCAATAGTTTCCCATGTGGTTGGTGTCACAACACCATTAGCGCTATGTTTGTAACGTCTTTGTAAATCTTTCACGGCAGACTCTGTTGTTGAGCCAAAAATACCATCAATTGCAATTACCCCTGTACCTTTTTTCAGCCGAGCACTTGCAGCGCCTAGAAAGCCATTATCTAATAAAATTTGCTGTAATATTTTTACATCATTACCTTTATCGCCACGGCGCAAAGTTGGCAGTGTTATATTGGTATAAGCCGTGGCAACATGCAATGTATCGTTTTGAAAATAAGTATTTTTAGCAGCCGCCACTGGTAAAGAGCTTAATCCAAAAAGCGATATAACAATTGTCATCGAAAATATTAAGTTATTTTGTGAGGTGCTGGCAGCCATATAATTGGCAAAATTCATGCGTCTAAGCGCAAACTATCAGCATGCTTTGGATAAGGCGCAGCATGACCATTAACTGGCAGGCCAGCAAGCTTGCTTGAGAAGCCGTGATTAATGTCTCTATGATGGGCTTCGTCTGCCCGCACAATCAGTATCACATCACGCAAAGTGGCATCTGCTGGCATTTTCCAATAATGTTTTGCAATGGCAGGTGCCGGTACGTTGGGTGATCGGCCTTCATCTATCTCTTGTAAATAAAGCGTGTAGCTGATGACGGCTTCTTCTTCAAAATAACCCACCACACGGTGCGCTGTGCGTGATGAAATGAGATACAACAAAAAGAAACCGATGTAGAAAATCCACTGTGCAGCCATTACCACAATGCGCTCAAATAAAGAGGGTTTGGCAATTTCAATAAAAGTCATCAAATGCATGCGCTCGTTCTCGGCTTCTTCCATCAGCGTACGAATCCAACCGCCGTCGTCTTTCATGCGACGCAAGCTATTAAGGTGTTGAATCGTCGCGCCCACCATGCCAGGCACAGCCGCCACCGTTTCCAGCACAACTGCGCGATGCCCATAGCGTTTGGCAAAAAAAGTATCGGCACCCCAGCGCAGCAGCTTGGTAAACCCCAATGCAAAATGATCAGATAATCCGCTGGGAGCGTGATGTGAACTCTGTGCCAATTTATGCTCACCCTTTATTGCTGATGAGGTTTCGTTGGCCTTAATGGCTTGTTCCAGCAAGTTATTATTTTGCATTACATTCTAATTTTTTTACTGCCATTACTTTCTTTGCTTTTATTATCATGCTTTAGTGTCGATTGCCACTGCGTTAAATCTTTTTCTACCTCGTCTTTAGCAGTGCCATATACCTCTTGAATTTTGCCAGCCAATTGCTCACGTTTACCTGCAATCACATCTAAATGGTCATCTGTTAATTTGCCCCATTTTTGCTGCACATTACCTTTAAGTTGTTTCCAGTTTCCTTCAATTTGATCCCAGTTCATGATGATTCCTTTATTAAAAATTTTGAATAAATTGCTGTTAAAGCAAATTAAATTTTACGATTGATTTTGGTCAACTTCTGTCTGCCAGCACACATAAGATTGCTTATTTAGCTTATTTTTAGACTTTATTATTGCGGCTATGTTTGTTAGCGCACAGATAAAGTAGTGGCGTTGGTTTATGCTAAAAATGGGCTATAAAATAGTGACAAACCAAACAGGAGAAATAGCATGAGCTACCAAACCATCATGGTGCATTTGCAACTTTGGCATTCCAATGCTGCAGTGTTACAAGCTGCCAACCTGCTTGCACAGCGCACTAACGCAGCGGTAATAGGCATTGTGGTTGGCCTGCAAACGCAAATGGTGTACGGCAAAAGTTTTGCCATGGTCGACTATTACGATCGCGAGCAAGCACATATTGAAGAAAAAATTGCTGCCGAGGAGACGTTATTTAGGGCTGCTTTTAAAGACCACAAAAAGCCAATTAGTTGGCGTGCCAGCATTGGCATGCAGCCAGTAGAAAATTACATTGTAGAACAAGCGTGCGCAGCCGATTTAATTATTACTAGCGTGCACCCCAGCGATTTATACGACACCTACAATAGCGCCCATGCTGGCGAAATTGTTATGCAATCTGGCCGGCCAGTATTGGCTGTGCCTGCACATACCAAGCAATTTAAACTAGATAATATGTTGATTGGTTGGAAAGATACGCGTGAATGTAGGCGCGCTATTATGGATGCATTACCATTATTGGCGTTGGCTAAGCGCGTTACCTTGTTAGAAATAGCGACAGAATATAATAAACAAGATGCCACCTTACGTTTAAATGAGGTAGCGGTTTGGTTAAAAAGTCATGGTGTTGCGGCCGTGCCATTGGTGTCAATTTCTAAAGAATCCGATGCTACGCAATTGATGATGGAAGCAAAAAAACAGCAGGCCGATATTGTGATTACCGGTGCCTATGGGCACAGCCGATTTAGAGAATGGATGTTGGGCGGCGTAACCAACGAGTTGCTACAAGGCACACATTTCTGTGCATTTTTATCGCATTAATTTAAATATATTTTATAAACATTAAACAACATGCCCTGCAAGCCAATATCTATGCGGCTTGCAGGGCATTATAAATTTCTCGTGCTATTTAAGTTGCATAAACTATAGTCATTTAGCTTATGTTTTAACTTCTAAATTATTAGTGACAGAAGTCACGCCACCGATATTTTTTACCACTTCTTCAGCTTTCATTTTGGCGGCTTCGTTTGCTACAGTGCCAGTTAGAACCACTTCGCCTTGGCGCGTTTGCACACTAATATCCAGTGTTTTTAAATCTGGCGTATTAAAAATAGCCGCTTTGGCTTTGGTTGTAATCACGCTGTCATCTACCACCACGCCAACTGTACGTTTTTTTGGCTCGGCATTATCGGCTACAGCTGTGTTGCCCGCTGCATCGGCAGTTTGTATGATAGGTTCGGGTTGCTCAACCGCGGCGCTGCTCATAGCTTCGGCAGCCGTATCGCTAGGGCTGGCAGGTGTCATACTGATGCCATTTGTAGGCTGGGCAGTAGGTTGATTGGTTTGGCCCATATTGGTTTTGTGTTGAATATATTCAGTCTGGTCGATGCTGCCGTCTTTATCTGCATCGGCTGCGGCAAAGCTTTTTTTGTTAAAGGCTTTACCTTTTGAGGCTTCGTGTGGCAATAACAAACCGTTGCCAGAGGTATCAAGTCCAGAAAACTCTTGCGCTAGAGAGCTTTGCCAATTGTTATCTGTAAAATTATTTGCATCTGTAGCCGCAACGGCTGCACTGCTGAATGCTAGTGCTATAGATAGTGTACTTAATTGAATAGCATGTAATGGTTTCATTTTTTTACTCCTAAAATAAAGATGTAAAACAAAACAAATGATGTTTTGCAATGAACGCATACTACGCAACTAGCCATTTGTTAAAAATCCTGCTAGCGCTGATTTAGTTGTAAGTGCAGGCCTACAGCCATTAAGTTGGATTTAACATGGCTGACAATTGAAAGAAAAAGTGACTAGGGTTTAATTTAAGCTTTACAAGCGGGGCTAAACAATTAACCTGCGCGGTTTGCAGCCACATCTAATGGAATAAGCACTTTAATTAATACGCCTTGGCTGGGGCTGCTAATCATTTCAAAATGGCCACCAATCGCCAGCACACGGTGCCGCATGCCAGATAAACCATGTGTTTTCGCATTTAGCGCTTGCATATCTACGCCAACGCCGTTGTCGCTAATTTCTACTTTTATATGATGCGCATCCAGCATAATATCGACGGTTACTGCGCTGGCTTTGGCATATTTATTGGCGTTATTTAAGCTTTCTTGCACAATGCGATAAGTCACCAAACTAATGGTTTCATTCAGTGCGGTTGTTTGCTCTGGCAAGTTAAGCGTTAGCCGCCAGTTATTGCGCTCTGCGGCATCGTTAATTAGTGCCTTTAGTGCTGGCCAAAAACCAAAAGTAGAAATCATAGAAGGATGTAACTCTTGCACGATGTGCCGCTGAAATTGAATGCCAGCATCCACATAACTAGTGGTTTTGGCCAATTTATCGGCCACTTCTGGCACTAAATTAGCTACTTTTTTAATGCTCCAAGCTAAATCCATTTTGGTGGCAGTAAAAATGCTGCCCAACTCGTCATGCAATTCGCGCGATAATTTTTGCCGCTCGCGCTCAACATCGGCTTGGTAATCTAGTGCCATACTGCGTAGTAATACGGTTTGCTCTTTTAATTTTACTTGATAATTGGCATTTTCTTGCACCACTTGTTGCTGTAATTTAGCTTTAACTAACAGCTCTTTTAACAATTGTTTTATCACCATCACCACCAACAAAATTAACACCAGCGATGCAATAATGCCCGATGCACGCGCCCAATTAACGGTTTTTTTGCGCTTTTCTATCATGGCATCTACATCGGCAGTTTGCTGTGCAATCAGCTTATCAGTTTGCAGCACAAACCGCTGCATATGCTGCCTGCCAATATCTAAATTAGTAACTTGGTTTGCTTCATCAATTTTATTCTGTTCAACCAACTTAATGGTCAGCAGCATTTCTGCTGACTTTGCCTCTACGTTAGCCGAAATTTCTTTTAGCCATTTCAACTCAATCAATTGGCTTTTTTCTGTAGAGGTAGCTTTAACCAGTGCTTCACTAAGCTCAATATTTTTTCTGGCATGCACAAGTGCATTGTTAAAAGGTGCCACATATTCTTTACGTTTGGTTAACATATAGCCGCGCTGGGCGCTTTCAGCCTCAAACAAAGAAGCTTTAAGTTCGTGCAAAGTGGCGATGTTAACGCGTACTTTTCTGATGAGTTCAACTTGATTACTAATCGATACTATCCAGTTATCTGAAAAAATAACTGCGCCAAAGGCAATAGCCAGTGCTGCAAACAGCATGGCAATAGTGCGCCCGCCCAACATGGCAACGATGCGCTCACCCCAACTCCACAATTTAGTAATTAATTGCATTTATTTGATAGTTTACCAATTTAATCAACATACAAATGTAGGCGCTTTCTGACAGCACAATCAGCAAAGCTGGGCTGATTAAAAGTCACCCACATGAATAATATAGCATCTATGTGGCAAATGACTCAAATCAACAATAACAACGAGTCATTAACTAATTAATAGATAGTACGCTGATTAAATTTGAAAGGAATAAATATGCTGCATTACACCGTGGTATTTTTTGTGATTGCGCTTATTGCTGCCGTGTTTGGCTTTGGTGGCATTGCCGCTGGTGCAACAGAAATTGCAAAAATATTATTTTTTGTGTTTCTGGCTATCACCATTGTGTCGTTTTTAATGGGTAGAAAGCCTTAAAACACTTTTTAAATTAGCATAAAAAGCATACGTGCAAAAATTAATGCTCTGTAAGCCGCATAGATATTGCCTTGCAGAGCATCTAATTAATTAGTGGTTATAAATGAAATTAAATTTTTAATAAATAAAGGAACCAACATGTTTAACTCACCTAAGCAAGATGAAGTAAAAGACAAAGCCAACAACTTGGCCAATAGCGTTAGAACCAATGTGGATGAAGTCGCCGATACGGTCAAAAAAGATGCGCAATATTTGGGAAATATGATAGATGACCAAGCTACCGAAACCAAAGCGCAAGCAGTAAGCGTGATTGAAAGTTTAAAATCACTGCTATCGCAATATACCAGCAGCTCGAATATTTATGAAGTAAAAGCACAGATTTTAGATAAAGCACATCAGTTAACAGGTTTGGTTAAAGATGAGGCAAACCATGCTTATGAAGTGAGCCGCGATAAAACCGTACAAGCCGTGCACGATAAACCGATAGCAAGTTTAGCGGTGGCAGTGGGCGCTGGCGTGTTGCTGGGTTATATTTTAGGCACTAAAACACATTCTAAATAAGCAATAGTTATTATTTATTATGTGGACAAGTGCACTTAAATTTTTGGCTATTTTATTGTTAAAAAATCGCATGGAGTTTATTAGAAAACACTTTTTTAATAAACTCGACAGCCATTCTGGCGAAGATTTAAGCCGATTAAAACAAAATATAGCGGTGATGGCAGAAAGTCGTGCCGCACTGTTTAAACAAAACTTTAACCATGAAGTGCACCGCGTAGTAAATAGCTTATTTGGTTTTATGCTGATATTGCTGGCTGCCATGTTGTCACTTTTAACTGGCTTGATGTGGCTTTTTGCCACCGCATGGTCTAGCCCAAACCGTGACATTATTTTAGGATTAACCATGATTTTACCGATTTTAGTGGCTATTGGCGTTTACTTTTATATTCGCCGTAGTTGGCAAAAACAGCCCATTTTGCACCAATCTATTGTACAAATAGAAAGCGATTGGCAAGTATTTAGGGCAGGTTTAGACGGTACGGCTGATACCTCTGAGGAAGCTAACAGATAAAATTTTCACATTCTTCAACTCAAACAGTGCTATGGTTTAACTATAAGTCTCTGTCTATAATTAATTTTTTAAAACTTAAGGCGTAATGTGAAAAACGTTTTGTTGGTAGACGATCATAGCATTGTGCGAGAAGGCCTAAAAAACCTGATAGAGTTAGAGCATGATTTAAAAGTCACCGGTGAGGCCGCCAGCGGCCTAGAGGCGCTTAATTTGGTGCGCAAAAATAGTTATGATGTGATGGTGTTAGATATATCGATGCCCGATAAAAATGGCGTAGATACTTTGCATGATTTAAAACATGTAGCGCCAAATTTACCAGTGCTAATTTTAAGTGGTTACGCCGAGGCACAATATGCGCTCAATTTAATCCGCAGCGGATGCAAAGGCTATCTCTCTAAAGGCGCCGATTCAGCAGAAATTATTAAAGCGATTAGAACCATTGCCAATGGCAAACGCTATATCTCGGCCGAGTTGGCAGAGTTAATGACAGATCAACTTAGTCATCCATCAGAAAAGCAACTGCATGAAGGGTTGAGCGACCGCGAGTTTCAGGTGTTTTTTAAATTGGCAGGTGGCATTAGCCCCACAGAAATAGGCGCTGAGCTAAATATTAGTACCAAAACAGTTAGCACTTATAGAACCCGTATTTTAGAAAAAATGAGCCTTAAAACCAACGCCGATTTAACTTATTATGCCATTAAAAATGGCTTAATCGTATAGTAAAAAACGTTTTATGATCAATCCAGCCGTGTAGTTGCGTGTCAGTCAAACCCCACTATTCGTGTTATCTTTTTTAGCTTACAGTCGTTGTTTATGAGATTAAACTTTTGAGTAAATATGCAAATGACAGCGTTTGAAAACAGCATCACTGGCAAAAGCCCTGCCAAGCGATTGAAAGTAAATGGCAACAGACCAATGAAAATGCTGTTGGTAGAAGATTCAACTTTGTTACGTGAAGTATTGTTTGATACGATAAATAACCTTAAAAACTTATCTGTGGAAGGTATGGCTGCAACCCAATCAAAAGCCATTTCACTGCTCGACGAAATGCAGTTTGATATTTTGCTTTTAGATATTGAGCTTTCTGAAGGCAATGGTTTTGAAGTTATTAAGCACACACTAAAGCAGAACTATCCTTTTAAACCGCCCATATTAATGATGCTGACCAATCACGCTAATCCGCATTACCGCAGCATGGCAAAAGGCTTAGGTGTGCATTACTTTTTTGATAAATCTATGGATTTTGATTTGGCGATTGAAGCTATCGAGCTTGAAGCAGAGCGATTTAACAAAAATCAAACGCATTAAGTTTAAGCTAGCGCTTTAATTAATGTTTAAACCCCTCAGCATTAACCATTCATTATTGACAACTCAATCTTTGGCCAGGTTGTTTGTATTCGTTTGGTTTTTTTTCGGCGGTATTATGCATTTTGCACGACCTGATTTATTTTTGAGAATTGTGCCGCCTTATGTGCCGTTTGCCTTAGCCGCGGTTTATGTAAGTGGCGCATTTGAGTTGCTGGGCGCAATGGCTTTATGGCTGAAGCCTACACGCAAGCTTGCAGGTATTGGTTTAATTTTGCTAACGATTGCGGTTAGCCCAGCCAATATTTATATGTTGCAACACGCCATGCTTTATCCAGAAATACCATTATGGGTATTGATAGCCAGACTACCGTTTCAATTATTTTTAATTTGGTTAATTTGGTATGCTTCAAATGAATGAATAATTACATAGCCAATAGATAAATAAAAAGTGAGCCAATAAAGCTCACTTTTTATTCGTGCTATACCAGTTGTTTTAAGATTTTGCTGCAGGCGGCGCGTTCTTTGTGTCGCTAGGTTGCAATTTGTTGCCTTTAGTGGTGCCAATATTCATTTCGGCATCCATGTCTTTAATACTAACACCGCCATTGGTTTGTTTCATTTTGCTGTATTTTTTCTCATGGTAAGCCATAAATTCGTCTTTTGAAACCATACCATCAGTGTTGGCATCCATCATTTTACTGCTCATTTGATTTTGTGTTAAGCCATCCATCGCGTCTTTAGTATTAGATTTGTCTTCTGCAAAAGCTGAATATGCCGCAAAAGTACATGATGCTACAAATATAGTGTTGATAAATTGATTCATTTTGTTTCCTTAAAAAAAGTGAGGTGGGTTGAAGTTAACTAAAAACATAAATTAATTAGTACCGTAAGTTGTGCCGTTACCTGGGCCTTCTTTAGTCACATCTACACTACCGTTTTTGCTAACACCAGTGGTGGTGCCAATCGGTTTGTTGTTCATCGAGTTTTTATAGCTCACACCACCATTTTCATTTTGTGGCATCTTGCCATACATGCCCTCATGATGATTCATGTATTCATCACGGGAAACCATGCCGTCATTATCGGTATCCATCATTTTCATTTCTTTATCTGAATTACTCATACGATTATTTTTTTTCATACTTTTGTTGCTGCTTTTTTTGTCGATGCGTCTATCTTGCTGCTTAATTTGTGGTGTATCTGATGTGCCTAAAGCGCTTGCATCGTCGGTATTTTCTGGGGTGGTTGCAGCCGAAACTGAAAATGCGCTAGCAAGCAACGCGGTTAAAAATACACTGGTAATAGTTTTAGTCATGGTCATTCCTTTATATAAAAATAGATTGGGTAAACAATAAAGCTGTCAATTGACAAAAATAATTTTATGGCGCGCTCAAATGCAGGTCTGTACGGTAACGAACCTAAATTGAATTTAATTAAACTAATTAAAATTAAGCGCCTATATGCTCGCTGGCGTACAGACTGCTGTTATGCAATGACCATAATGGAATCTGTATTACGAGTAATGTTTCAAGTGTTTTTATTTAAGAAGTTAATTTTTTAGAGAAAGTAGGTTTGCCATGACTAAGATTAATCGAGTTGTAACAACAGTAGTAATGGGGTGTTTTGTAATCAGTTTAGGCGGCTGCGCAGGCATGTCATCGCGCGATAAAAGCACCGCCATAGGTGCAGGTGTAGGCGGTGTTGCTGGTGCAGTGTTAACTGGTGGTGGCGTACTTGGCACAGTGGGCGGTGCAGCTGTTGGCGGTATTATTGGCAATCAAGTAGGCAAGTAAATAATAAACTTCCGCGAAATTAGAGATAGCTAACCATAAAGTGATTGCTGGGTTTGATTATCTCTACATGTTTGCATTGTTAAATTTTTCATTATTTACATCGTATTGTTTAATATTACCAACCCAACCACAAAGATGGTTTTGGCATCTATAGCGTTGCACTGGCCTAAAAATACTAACTAAACGATCGATATGCCTGCGATGAACGCGAACTGCGTAGCCTTTACATCGCGGGCAATTAATTGTGTTTTGCGACAAAGTTTAGATGCCTTATAACAAATATATGAATATAAATTACCACCTGCATAATTTAATCAGCTCACTTTATAGCGTCTGTACGCTAAAGCACATAACACGTTTTTAATTTGCCGTACACAATAATTACCGCATCGTTTAATTCTATGTACGCTATCGTACAGACGCTTAAAGTCCATCAAAGCATAGTTGTAAGACTTTAAAAATACAGAAAGTAACAGCCATGAGTTACATCACTACAAAAGATAACACTAAGCTTTTTTATAAAGATTGGGGCACGGGTAAGCCGGTAATTTTTTTACATGGTTGGCCATTATCTTCAGATAGTTGGGATGACCATGCAATGGCAGTTGCCAATGCGGGATATCGTAGTATTTCATATGATAGGCGCGGTTTTGGCAAATCTACACACCCATGGAATGGTTATGATTACAACACGCTAGCTGATGACTTAGCAGCAGTGATTGAGCAAACAGGGGCTATTAATGCCACCCTAGTTGGATTTTCTATGGGTGGCGGTGAAGTGGCGCGCTACATGTCTCGTCATAATGGAAAATCAATAGTAAAAGCAGTATTAGTGTCTTCGATTGTGCCTTACATGTTAATAGCAGGCGATAACTTAAACGGCACCCCACAAAGCGTATTCGACGAAATGGCAGCTAGCTTAAAAGAAGATCGTGCGGCATTTTTTACCAACTTTTTTAAAACTTTTTATGGCGTTAGTATGCTGAACCACTCAACCAGTCAAGAGGTGCTTGAGTGGTCGCGTAGTGTTTCAATGCTGGCTAATTTAAAAGCCACATTGACTTGCGTAGAAGCATTTTCAAGCACAGATTTTCGACCTGATTTAACTGCATTCAAAGTACCCACCTTAATTATTCATGGCACAGATGATAAAACTGTGCCGATAGATGCCTCTGCCCGAGAAGCAGTAAAACATATATTAAATGCGCAGTTGATTGAATATGAAAATGCTCCGCATGGTTTATTGGTGACTGAGAAGCAAAGATTTACTGATGATTTATTAAGGTTTTTAAGTGAATAAAATAGCTATTTTTTACTATAACAAAAGGATTGAGAATGGATATTAAGCCCCAAAAAAATGCTGAGCTAACCAAGCTTGGTGAATTAATTGAAGATATGTCGGTTGCGATGCTGACCACTTTTAACGAAGCTGAAGGATTGTTGATGAGCCGACCAATGTCGCCACAAGAGATGTGCGAGCAAGGCGGAATTTGGTTTTTAACAGATCCAAACTCGAATAAAGTAAAAAATATGCAGGTGATGAATTTAGCTTTTTCAAATGAAGATGATAGTACTTATGTTTCTATCTCTGGCCATGGCGAAATTATAAGTGACCGTGAACGAATAGAAAGTTTGTGGACGGTATTTGCAAAGCCTTGGTTTCCACATGGTTCAGATTCACACAATTTAGCCTTATTAAAATTTGTACCGCACTCGGCCGAATTTTGGGACGCACCAAACAGCAAAATGGTGCGAATGTTAGCGATGGTTGCGTCAATTGCAACTGCCAAGCCTGTAGGCATGGGCGAACATGGCAATTTAAACGGATTTTAACACCTATATATTTAATTTTAATTAAAGGAAACAAAATGAAAAATTCAATTGTATTACTTGCATTATTCTCAGGTTTTATTTTATCTGCTTGCGATAAAACGCCTAATACTGTCGTTGTGCCAGTGCCAATTGAAGGCGCTGCTGGCGAAACAGGGGCTACTGGTCAAGCAGGCGAAAAAGGTGCTACAGGAAATTCTGGTGACGAGGGGATACAGGGTAAGCCTGGTGAAGTAGGTGATGAAGGTATTCGAGGTGAACCAGGTAAGCCAGGGGGTGACACAACAATCATTATTCCACCACCCGTGGTAGATATGCCGCCAGACATTGTGCCAGAGCCATCTTCAGTTACGCCTAATAATAACTAAATTTTAAACAGTATATTTATCACACTTGGAGAGCATCATGAGCATAGGAACCATTTTATTAATTATTTTAATTTTAATGTTAGTTGGTGCATTGCCAAGCTGGGGGCACAGTAAAAATTGGGGTTATGGCCCTAGTGGAGGGCTGGGTTTAGTGGTTGTTGTGCTGATTGTATTGGTACTGATGGGCAAAATATAATGCTTAAGTACAGCATGCCAAATACTATGTTATATACCGCTTTTTTAGCCAGCATATTAATGCTTACTGCCTGTGGTGAAGTTGCCAAACAACCCTTATCAGCAGGGGTTGGTGTTAAACCTACTTTGCCCGTGCCAAACAAAACGCTTATTCCGACAGTAAATATTGCGCCAGCAATAGGTTGGCCACAAAATAAGTTACCAACAGCAGCTGAAGGTACGCAAGTATCAGCATTTGCTAGAGGGTTAGATCATCCCCGCTGGATGTATGTGCTTCCTAATGGCGATGTGCTGGTAGCAGAAACAAATGCCCCACCCAAGCCTGACGGTAATGGAGTTAGAGGCTGGGTGATGGGCCTGGTAATGAAGCGCGCAGGCGCAGGTGTGCCAAGTGCCAACCGCATTACGTTGCTACGTGATACTAATGATGATGGTGTGGCTGATGTGCGTCTTGTATTTTTAGAGAATCTATATTCACCTTTTGGTATGGCATTAGTAGGTAATCAATTTTATGTAGCAAACGCTGATGCAGTTGTACGCTATAACTATATCGAAGGCACTAAGCAAATCACTGAAACAGCTGAAAAAGTAGTTGATTTGCCAGGAGGGCCAATTAATCACCACTGGACAAAAAATATTGTTGCCGATGCAGATGGTACCAAATTATATGTAACGGTAGGTTCTAACAGTAACGTAGCAGAAAGAGGGTTGGAACAGGAGGTAGGGCGCGCAGCTATTTGGGAAGTGGATTTAAAAACAAGTAGTCACCGTATTTTTGCATCTGGTTTGCGCAACCCAAATGGAATGGCGTGGGATAAAACTAGCAATACATTATTTACAGTGGTTAATGAGCGAGATGAGATTGGAAGTGATTTAGTGCCTGATTATTTAACATCCGTGCAGGATGGTGGATTTTACGGTTGGCCATACAGTTATTATGGACAGCATGTTGACAAGCGCATTCAGCCGCAACAAGATGAACTTGTTGCTAAAGCCATTGTGCCAGATTACGCATTAGGGGCACATACTGCATCACTTGGATTAGTTTCATCTGCGGGCACTTCGCTGCCAAGTCAATTTTCAAATGGCATGTTTATTGGCCAACACGGCTCTTGGAATCGTAAACCACGCAGTGGTTATAAAGTGATTTTTGTGCCTTTTGCGGAAGGTAAACCTACTGGACAACCAATCGATGTATTAACAGGTTTTGTGAGTGACGATGAAAAAGCCTACGGAAGACCAGTAGGGGTAGCCTTAGATAAAAGAGGCGCATTGTTGGTTGCAGATGACGTGGGCAATACCATATGGCGCATTACAGCAAGTAATGCAAATCGTGGCTAATTCTAATATTAAGATTAATAAAACCAAAACTTTAATTAATGATGAATTAACCAAAATGCATGCCTATTGGCGTGCAGCCAACTATCTATCGGTTGGCCAAATTTACTTGCAGGAAAATCCACTACTTAAACAAAAGCTAGCACTTAAAGACATTAAACCGCGCTTGCTTGGTCATTGGGGTACCACGCCGGGCCTCAATTTTATTTATGTACATTTAAATCGCATCATTAAACAACATGATTTAAATATGATTTTCATTATTGGTCCTGGCCATGGCGGACCAGGCGTTGTGGCCAATACTTATTTAGAGGGCAGCTATACCGAGCGTTATCCGGCCATTGAACAAAACGCAGATGGCTTAAAACGCCTATTTAAGCAATTCTCATGGCCCTATGGCATTCCCAGTCACGTCTCGCCTGAGACACCAGGCTCTATTCATGAAGGCGGTGAATTAGGTTATTCCTTAGCACATGCCTATGGCGCTGCATTTGATAATCCTAGCTTGGTTGTGGCCTGTATTATTGGTGATGGCGAGGCCGAAACAGGCGCGCTGGCCGCCAGTTGGCATTCAAATAAGTTTTTAAACCCTGCGCACGATGGCGCAGTGATACCAATTTTGCATTTAAACGGCTACAAAATTGCCAACCCTACTATTTTGGCGCGTATTAGTCGTGCAGAGCTCACTTACTTAATGCGCGGGTATGGCCATGAACCCTATTTTGTAGAGGGCGATGATTCATTGATTGTGCATGAAAGCCTTGCCAGCACACTAGATACGATTATTGCCAAAATTAAAACTATTCAAGCAAACGCAAGAACAACTAAAAAGACCGAGCGGCCGCTTTGGCCAATGATTGTATTTAAAACACCCAAAGGCTGGACAGGGCCAAAAACAGTAGATGACAAACCAAGTGAAGGCACATGGCGGGCGCATCAAGTACCAATAAGCAACTTTAAAAAAGATGAGCCCAATACGCCAGCGCATATAAAACTGCTTGAGGATTGGCTTAATAGCTATAAACCAAAAGAATTATTTGATGAAAATGGCCAATTTAAGGCCGAATTTGCTGCTTTAGCGCCAACCGGGCATCGCCGCATGGGCGCAAACCCACATGCCAATGGTGGTGAATTATTGCAACCACTTATTATGCCAAATCTTGACGATTACGCAGTTAAATTGGTAGTGGCTGGTGGTGTTAAAGCCGAAGCTACGCGCATTTTAGGACAATTTTTACGCGATGTAATGCAATTAAATACAGAAGCTAAAAACTTTAGATTGTTTGGACCTGATGAAACGGCATCAAACCGACTGGATGCGGTTTTTGAAGTCACAGGCAAAACATGGGTAGCTGACACTTTAGATGTTGATGTAAATTTAAGTACAAATGGACGCGTGATGGAGGTGCTAAGCGAGCACTTGTGCCAAGGCTGGTTAGAAGGCTATTTACTCACTGGGCGGCATGGCTTTTTTTCATGCTACGAGGCCTTTATTCACATTATTGACTCGATGCTTAATCAGCATGCTAAATGGCTAAAAGTGTGCAATCATATTGCGTGGCGTGCACCAATTGCTTCGCTTAATTATCTTCTTACAAGCCATGTTTGGCGACAAGACCATAACGGATTTTCGCACCAAGACCCTGGTTTTATTGATCATGTACTCAACAAAAAATCTGAAATAGTGCGCGTGTATTTACCGCCAGACGCAAATTGCTTATTATCGGTGGCTGACCATTGTTTACGTAGCCAAAACTATATAAACGTGATTATTGCGGGTAAACAGCCTGAATGGCAATGGTTAGATATGGATGCGGCTGTGAAGCATTGTGCTGCTGGCGCAAGTATTTGGCAGTGGGCAAGTTGCCAAGGTGAGCCTGATGTGGTGATAGCTTGTGCAGGCGAGGTACCAACACTTGAAGCCCTAGCTGCTGTGATGTTGTTGCGCAAGTACGTGACAGGTATTCAAATTCGCTTGGTAAATGTTGTTGATTTAATGGTGTTACAACCGCAATCAGAACATTCTCATGGCTTGCAAGACCATGCCTTTGATGCGTTATTTACGTTGGATAAACCAGTAATTTTTGCTTTTCATGGCTATCCATCTGTCATTCATAAGCTCACCTATCGGCGGCACAATCATGACAATATTCATGTGCGTGGTTACAAAGAGGAAGGTACCACAACAACACCGTTTGATATGGTGGTGCTTAATAACTTAGACCGTTTTCAACTGACACTTGATGCGATTAAGCGCATTCCTAGATTGGCGAATATTGTAGAGGCTGAAACTGCGCGCTATTGGAACACCATGCAGCGGCATCAACATTACATTAGCGAACATGGCGAAGATATGCCCGAAATACTTAATTGGCAATGGCACGCAGCTAGCTAAGCATGAAAGCCATGACCATACTGGTTTTTAATAGTGGTTCGTCCTCGTTAAAGTTTAGTTTTTTTAGGATGGAATCATCATTATTTGATGAAGATATTGACCCTGAATCTTTCACTGAAACGATACTGAACGAAACTGCACCGCCAGAGACTTTCCAGCTAAAAACGCTACTTGAAGGCGAAATTGAATTATTCAAAAATAAAAATAACAAAAAAGACAACAGTAATTTTTATGTAAAAGATGCCAGCAATACAACCTTACATAAAGCCACAATATCGGTCGCAAATCATACCGATGCAGTACTAAACATTGTTCGCTATATTGCCAGTTTTGATACACCAACGCCCCACGCAATCGCCCACAGGGTGGTACATGGCGGGCCAAACTTACGCCAGCATTGCTTGATTAACGACAAAGTGGTGCGTGAGTTAGCATCAACAAGTGCGTTTGCGCCACTGCATAATCAAGCCGCTTTAGAAATCATTCAATATACTCGTCTTACCTTTCCAACATTACCGCAAGTAGCTTGTTTTGACACCACTTTTCATGCCCATATGCCAGATGTGGCAAGGGTGTTGCCCATTGCTAAAGAGCTGCAATTGTTAGATATTCAACGCTATGGCTTTCATGGGCTTTCATGCGAATCAATTGTGGTGCAACTAAGTAATGCAGCCTATTTACGCATACCAAAACGCTTAATTATTGCACATTTAGGTAATGGCGCTAGCGTTACGGCGGTAAAAAATGGCGAGTCGGTTGATACCAGCATGGGCTTTACACCGAGTGGCGGTGTGATGATGGGCACACGAAGCGGCGATATTGACCCAGGTGTTTTAATTTATTTAATGCGCGAAAAAAAATATACGCTTGAAGCGATTGAAGCGTTAATTAATCATCAATCTGGGCTGCTTGGCGTATCTGGCTTTAGCAGCGATATGCGCATTTTGCACGAAGCAGCTGCCACAAACTCCAATGCGCAATTAGCTATTGAGATGTTTTGCTATGCAGTTGCCAAGCTAATTGGGGCAATGATTACAGTACTTAACGGCATTGATACGCTTGTGTTTACAGGCGGCATTGGCGAGCACGACGCAAAGGTGAGGCAATTAATTTGCGATCGTTTAGATCACTTAAAAATTGTATTAGATGACGAAAAAAATTATACGCACAACATAGACAATATTTATACAGTTAGCGAAGCAAATTCCGCTTGTGCTGTGCGCGTTGTTCAATCGCAAGAAAACGCACAAATTGCCCGCCATGCGGCGATATTGCTAGAAATTTGTCCTGAGTAATGGAAAATCCAACAGAAAATGTAACTCTCAATAAAACTTCTGCGACATCAACGCCAGTTGTGCCAGTTAATCCAAACTCAGTTAAACCAAACTCAACTAAACCAAATCCGGCACTAGTCACTAGTTGGTACAAACAATCCAAGTTTAAAATAATTGTATCGATTATTTTACTGGTTTGCATCATTGCCTACTTTGCACGTAATGTTGTACTTGGCACACCTGTCAATGTTCAATATGCAACAACTGGCGACTTAACCCAAACAGTCGTTGCCAGCGGCCGCATTCTTAGCCCGCAGCGCATTAGCATTGCCGCAGAATCAACTGGCCGGGTGGCAAGCATACCAGTTGTAGAAGGCCAAGCGGTTAAACGTGGCCAGTTATTATTACAATTAAATGATGCTGAGGAACGCGCAAATGTTGCCAATGCTAATGCAACATTATTGCAGGCTAATGCAAAATTACGCCAACTAGGCGAAGTGGTTTTACCTTCTGCCAATCAATCGTTAAGCCAAGCAAATAGCAACTTAGAACAATTGCGCAAGCAATTAGCGCGAACGGCCGAACTAAAACAAAAAGGTTTTATTTCGCAAGCCCAGCTTGATACCGCAAAACGCGATTTTGATGTAGCCAATAGCCAAGTCAACGCTGCGCGTTTGCAAGTGCAAACCAATCAAGCATCGGGCAGCGATTTAGCACTGGCCAATTCAGCTATAGCACAAGCAAATGCCAGCTTAAAATTAGCCCAAGTTAAATTACAAGAAAATACGATTTTAGCGCCTGCTGACGGCACACTAATTAGCCGTGATGTTGAAGTGGGCGATATTGTGCAGCTTGGCAAAGAGTTAATGGAGTTGGCAGCCAATGGCCAAACACAAATTGCCGTGCTGTTAGATGAAAAAAACATAGCAAAAATAGCGCTCAAACAAGCCGCTTTGGCATCGGCAGATGCTTATTCCTATCAACGTTTTAAGGCAGCAGTGAGCTATATAAACCCAGGTATTGATGCCACGCGTGGCTCGGTTGAAATTAAGTTACTGGTTGATAATCCGCCAGCGTATTTACGCCAAGATATGACCGTTTCGGTGGATATTATCACCGCACACCGCGCCAATACCTTAATAATACCAAGCTCCACTTTGCACGATGCAAGCAGCAATGCGCCATGGGTAATGGTAGTGCGTAATAAGCGTACTGTTCGCCAAAGCGTAAAGCTGGGTTTACGTGGGGATAATCAAGTAGAAGTTTTAGCTGGTTTAAAAAATGGTGAGGCCTTGATTTTGTCCAATATAGGCACGATAACGCCTAACCAGCGTGTACGCATTATTGAAAACAAAACCGCCAAATGAATGCGCTATTGCCGTTTGAATGGATTTTAGCCATACGCTTTATGCGCGAAGGCTTGTTGCAAACCTTATTTATTATTGCAGGGGTTGCGTTGGGTGTGGCGGTAATTGTATTTATGTCGTCACTTATTAATGGTTTGCAAGGTAGTATTATTAGGCGCACGCTAGATTATCAGGCGCAAATTATTGTGTTGCCACCTGAAGAAGTTGCAAGGTCACTACGTCAATCAGAAACGAATCAAGCAACTAGTCATTCAAGAAATGATTCGACTACGAATTCAAGCAGTGCAATATTAAATCAACCACGTGCGCAGCGCATACGTTCGGTTGATCAATGGCAAAAAGTACGTGATCTCGCTTTAAACATAAAAGGTGTTACGGTAGTTTCACCTATTGTTTCTGGCGCAGGGTTTGTGGTGCGTGCAGATGCTAACCGAGCAATTGGACTAACTGGCATAGAGCCAGAAACCTTTTTGCAACTGATTGCGCTTAAAACTAAAATAATGGCTGGTACAGCAAACTTAACGACTTCAGATATTGTTATTGGTAAAGAGCTTGCCGAAGATTTAGGCGTTTGGCTAAGTGACAAAATAATCTTACAAACAGCATCGGGCGCAAGTTTAACCTTGAAAGTTGGCGGAATTTTTGATTTTGGAAACAAATACAGTAATCGCAGCAGTGTTTATGTGGCGCTTCGCACCGCACAAAGCCTACTTAATTTGCCAGGTGGTGTTACTAGCGTAGAAATTAACTTAGAAGACCCCTACCTTGCGCAAATAGTCGCAGATCAAATACAAACGCAAACTGGGCAAAAAGTGGAAAGTTGGATTACCAACAACGCAGAATTATTTACCGCTTTATATGGACAAAAAATTACTTTTTTTGTGATTCGTTTATTTGTCGGTTTAACGGCAGCGCTGGGTATTGCCAGCGTATTGGTGGTTTCTGTCGTGCAAAAATCGAAAGAAATTGGTATTTTGCGCGCTACTGGCACTACACGTGTGCAAATTTTACGCATATTCTTATTGCAAGGCGCGCTATTTGGCTTAATTGGCTCAATATTCGGCTCGGCAGCCAGTTGGGGCTTATTAATTGCTTGGCGCAACTTAGCTAAAAACCCTGATGGTACGCCATTTTTTACCTTAAGTTTTGACCCGATGTATTTTGTGTATGCAGGTTTAGGCGCCATGCTGGTCGGTATTATTTCGGCAGTTTTTCCTGCTCAACGTGCTGCACGGTTAGACCCAGCGGTGGCGATTCGTGGTTAATAACAATACGCAAGTGTCAGATATCACCTTACGCTTAGAAGGCATCAAAAAAGCTTATGGCATTGGCACAAAAGCAGAAACCGAAGTGCTGCATGGTATTGATTTAACCCTAAAACGTGGCGAATTTTGCGCGCTCATAGGCCCATCAGGCTCGGGCAAAAGTACGCTACTTAATATTATTGGCCTGCTAGATAACGCGACTTCCGGCAAGCTATTATTAACAGGTGTGGCTACCGAAGGTTTAAAAGATAAAGATATTACCAAGCTACGCGCTAATACGATTGGTTTTGTCTTTCAATTTCACAATTTATTACCTGCATTTACCGCTATAGAAAACGTCATGTTGCCATTAATAGCAGCTAATGGTTACCCCGATGAAGTGATGCGCCAACGTGCAACTGAATTGATTGATAAAGTAGAGTTGACACAGTGGGGCGAACACTTAACCAATGATTTATCTGGTGGGCAGCAACAGCGCACGGCAATTGCAAGGGCGTTAGTGATGAACCCTGCTTTGGTGTTGGCAGATGAGCCAACAGGTAATTTAGATACTAAATCGGCTGACACTGTGTTTGATTTAATGCGTGAGGTAAGCAAAATCAGCGGTACCACTTTTTTAATTGTAACGCACGACCCGCGCTTAGCAAAACGCTGTGATCGTATAATAGAGCTGGTAGATGGCCGCATTGACTCGGATAAA
>JANOYU010000060.1:0-58883 GCA_031429035.1 Methylophilaceae bacterium | reverse complement strand
TTCGAACCAGCGTACTCAGAGAGAACGGATTTACAGTCCGTCGCCTTTAACCACTCGGCCACCCCTCCTAACCGAACCCGCGATTATGCTTATTTTTTGACATGCTGTCAAACAAAAATGGCTTAAAAACTAACAATTATTGCATTGCTAAATGAATCAACAAGCCAATGGATTAGTTTTGACTGTTTTTTGAAAATAATAGTAGTGCGGGAGATATAAAAAAGTAATGGTGCCGGGTATCGGAATCGAACTGATGACCTTCGCATTACAAGTGCGCTGCTCTACCAACTGAGCTAACCCGGCAATTTGTTGAAGGCGTGACTATAGCAATTTTATTTATTGCCGCCTAGCCCTTTTATCAATTTTTTTACTGTCAGTTATTTAACAATGGTTAAAGTGGGTTTCTTTTTAGCTGCCGCTTCACTGCTTTTTTGTTTTGCCTCAAGCTCACTATTAGCATCCAAAACAGTATCGCCAGCAGGCGCATGGCTATTGGCTTGCAGGGCGGGCTCAAAAAACAGGCCCTGAGAGTTCTCTCGCGCAAAAATACCTTTTACCGCGCCCATTGGCACATATAAATTTTGCGATACGCCACTAAAGCGCGCAGAAAATACAATCGCGTCATTATCAATATGCAAATCTTTGGTGGCGCTGTAGTTAAGGTTAAGCACAATTTCGCCGTCTTTTACAAACGCAGCTGGCACCCGGCAATGCGCGCTTACCACGACCAACAAATGTGGCGTAAAACCGTTATCTACGCACCATTCGTGAATGGCGCGTACCATGTAAGGCTTAGTTGGAATCAACTCCACCATGCTTTTATTTACGCATTGCTTTTTCTGACGGTGTCATTGCGTCAGCGTAAAGAGGTCTTGAAAATAGGCGCTCAGCATATTTTAATAATGGCGCCGCTTGGTTTGGCAAATCAATACCGTAGTGGCCTAAGCGCCATAATAATGGTGTCACGGCTACATCTAGCATCGAATATTCATCGCCCAGCAAGTAATTTTGCTTGCTAAAAATCGGAACTATTTGAGTAAGGTTATCGCGTATGGTTTTACGTGCTTTGTCGGCAACTTCTTCGTTGTCAGAACTAATATCTTTAATATAATCGAATAAATCTTTTTCAAAATTATACAAAAATAAACGCGCGCGCGCGCGCATCACCGGGTCGGCCGGCATTAGTTGCGGATGCGGAAAGCGCTCATCGATGTATTCGTTAATAATATTGGCTTCAGATAGGATTAAATCGCGTTCTACCAGCACTGGCACTTCACCATAAGGATTCAAAATCGCCAAATCTTCGGCTTTATTGGCTAAATCGACGTCGATGACTTCAAAATCCATGCCTTTTTCAAACAGCACAATGCGGCAGCGGTGGCTGTATGGATCTACCGAGCCTGAATATAATTTCATCATTTGTTTACTTCCCTTTTAATTTTTCTAAATTACCTATTTGCGTACAAAAAATTACTGAATATCTTTCCAGTAGGCATTTTTAATTTTTTTCGCCAATACCAACATTACGCCTAAAAACAATAATACATACCAACCTAAATTCTGGCGCTGTTGCTTACCTGGCTCGGCCATGTAAGCCATAAAATTGGTTAAATCACCCACATAGGTGTTGTACTCGCTTGGACTTAATTTGCCAGGTTTCACCAGCTCTAGTTTATGCGTTTCGTGATTCATCACTTGCTCGCCTTGCAGCTCAAACAGCACATGCGGCATGGCGACTTTGCAGGTTTTTGCATCAAACACGCAGTTGCTCCAGCCGGTTGGGCTGGTTTCATCACGGTAAAAACCGCGCAAATAAGCGTACACCCAATCTGCGCCACGCGCGCGCACTTCTACCGATAAATCTGGCGGTGCTACGCCAAACCATTTTTTGGCATCAACTGGGTTCATGGCCACTTTCATGGTGTCGCCAACTTTATCACCCGCAAATAATAAATTATCTTTAATTTGCGCCTCGGTTAAGCCAATATCTTTTAAACGGTTATAGCGCATGTAATTAGCACTGTGGCAATTTAAGCAGTTGTTGACAAATATTTTTGCACCGCGCTGTAACGATGCATGATCTGTTGCATCAATTGGTGCAGTAACGCCAATTTTAGCTTCATTAGCCAATCCCAATGCTGGTAGCACAGCCAGCAATAAAAGTAGTTTTTTCATATTAGTCAGTGACCCTTTCTGGCACTTGCTTGGTTTTATCAAGCGTGGTGTAGATAGGCATTAAAAAGAAAAATGCAAAATAAACAGCTGTGAAAAAACGCGCAACCACGGTGGCGCGATCTGCACCGCCCAACAACGGCAGGTTAACGCCAAACTGACCCCAAACATTTGAAGGTACTGTGCCTAAATAACCTAGCACCACAAAGCTCACTACAAACGCGGCCAACCAAGCTTTATATAGCGTACCGCGATAGCGAATCGATTTCACTGGGCTGCGATCTAACCAAGGCAGTAAAGCAAATATCATCACCGATAAACCCATGGCCGCAACGCCAGGAAACTGCGACACACCAATTGGCGGAATTGCCCTTAAAATAGAATAGTAAGGTGTGAAATACCATACTGGCGCAATGTGCTCGGGCGTGACTAGCGGGTTAGCTGGCACAAAGTTATTGGCCTCTAAAAAGTAGCCTCCCATTTCTGGCGCAAAAAACAAAATGCTGCAAAACACAATTAAAAACACCATCACGCCAACCAAATCTTTAACCGTGTAATACGGGTGAAACGGAATGCCATCGAGCGGAATACCAGTTGCTTTATTTTTATTGGCCTTAATCTCAACGCCATCGGGGTTGTTACTACCAACCTCGTGCAGTGCAATTAAGTGCGACATAACCAAGCCCAACAGCACCAACGGCAAGGCAATTACGTGAAACGCAAAAAAGCGGTTTAAAGTGGCATCTGAAACCAAATAATCGCCACGCAGCCATTCTGAAATATCTGGCCCAATCAACGGAATGGTTGAAAATAAATTCACAATCACTTGTGCGCCCCAGTAAGACATTTGACCCCAAGGCAATAAGTAGCCAAAAAACGCTTCGCCCATCAAACACAAGAAAATTGCCACGCCAAATAGCCAAATCAGCTCTCTTGGGTTTTTGTATGACCCGTAAATTACGCCGCGAAACATGTGCAAATACACCACCACAAAAAACATGGATGCGCCTGTCGAGTGCATGTAACGGATGATATTGCCACCAAATACGTCGCGCATAATGTATTCCACACTAGCAAACGCGTCTGCAGCGCTGGGCTTGTAATGCATGGTTAAAAAGATGCCAGTAGCAATCTGCATCACCAATATCAATAAAGCTAGCGAGCCAAAAAAGTACCAAAAATTAAAGTTTTTGGGTGCGTAATATTCAGTTAAGTGATTTTTAATATTGCTAGTTAACGGAAAGCGTTTATCTATCCAGCCCAATATTCCTTTGGTTTCTACCATTTTTTCAGCCATATTATGCCCCCGCCGTATCAACACCAATTAACAAGGTGGATTCAGTTAAATATTGATGTGGCGGCACGATTAAATTAGTTGGCGCAGGCGAGCCTTTAAATACTCGACCAGCCAAATCAAACTTAGAGCCATGACATGGACAGAAAAAACCGCCTGCCCAGTTTTCGCCCATATCGCCACCCACCTCTAACTTAGCGCTTGGTGAACAACCCAAATGCGTACAAATACCCACCACTACCGCCATATTGTCTTTAATCGAGCGATGCGCATTTTTGCAATACGCTGGTTGCTGCGGCACTTCGCATTCAGGGTCAGAAAGCTGATCGTTATGTTTTGCTAGTTCTGCAGTTTGTTCTGGCGTACGGTTAATAATCCACACAGGTTTGCCGCGCCACTCTGCAGTAATAAATGTACCAGGTGCAATTTTACTAATATCAACCTCAACAGGCGCGCCAGCGGCTTTTGCACGCTCGCTAGGCAGCATGCTGCCAATAAACGGCACTGCCACAGCAGCCGCACCAATTGCGCCTGTGCAAGCAGTTGCGGTAATTAAAAAATTACGTTTTTCTTGGTCAATTTGGCTAGGTGCCGTGAAAGATAGCGCGTTTTTATCAGCGCTAATCTCATTTTTTTTGTCTGCCATTCAATCATCCTTGTAGCCTTTTTGGGGCTAAATTGTTTTGGAATTTACGCGGGTTTAAGTAAGCCGCGCATTATACATTTTATTGCGAAATAAGCAAATTTTAATTGCATAAGTAATTGAAATACATAGAATAAATTCAGGATTAAACTGGATTATCGCAATCTATAAACGTGTGCTGCAAAGCAAATTTTTGCGCCAGATGTTCACCTAATGCTTGCACACCGTAACGTTCTGTTGCGTGATGGCCTGCAGATATATAAGACATGCCACTTTCACGCGCCACATGCACCGTTTGCTCTGAAATCTCGCCACTAATGTATACATCTACATTTGCTGCCAGCGCTTGCTCTATATAACCTTGTGCAGCACCAGTGCATAAAGCCACAGTTTTTACTGGTTTATTTAAATCGCCAATCACTTGCGGTTTACGCGCCAATTTAGTTTCAATCAAATTTGCAAATGTTTTGAGGCTTTGTGGCGCATTTAATTCCGCCAACAGCAACATTTCTTTTTCGCCAGTTTTACCAGTCACAGTTAAGCCTAATTGCTTGGCCAGCATGGCGTTATTGCCTAGCGTGGCATGTGCGTCTAGCGGCAAATGATAAGCAAATAAGTTAATTTCATGCTGCAATAAAAATTGAATGCGGCGCTTTTTAATGCCTGTAATCGCCAAGTTTTCACCACGCCAAAAATAACCATGATGCACCAGCACCGCATCGGCATTGGCTTCCAAGGCGGCCTCTAACAAAGCCATGCTGGCGGTAACGCCCGTGACTATCTTGTTAATTTCTGCTTTGCCTTCTACCTGCAAGCCATTCGGGCAATAATCACTAAAGCGCTCGGGCTGCAATAAGGTGTTTAAATAATTGTTAAGTGCATCTATTTTCATATTTTTTTACTCGCAGTTCACCTATACTAATCATCATTAAATAATTTTAAAGTTTTATATATGCAACGCATTTGGCTTATTTTTGCACAATCTGTCACCGCCTGCTTGGGTTTACTGTTTGTGCTGCGCATGTTTTACCCACATTTACTAGAAACTGGCAATGAGGCTATTATCATTAATCAGGTTGAACCTAGCAGTGCGAATAGCGCTAAACAGCAGCAAAAAGCCTACGCAGTGGGCAGTTATAGCGTGGCTGCCAACAAGGCGATGCCTGCAGTGGTGAATATTTTTACCACTAGCAAACTATCTGCCGCTAACCCACACGAGCAATTTAAAGACGACCCGTTATATAAACATTTTTTTGAGGATCAACCAGATAATAATCAAGGAAATGGCAACGACCAGCCTGAAAGCAGCTTGGGCAGTGGCGTTATTGTGAGCGAGCAAGGCCTAATTTTAACCAATGAACACGTGGTTGCCAGCGCCGATGAAATTGAAGTGGCGTTAGCTGATGGCAGAAAACTATCGGCAAAAGTGGTGGGGACCGACCCCGATACCGATTTGGCTGTGTTAAAAGTAGAAGCTGAAAAACTGCCCGCTATTACCTTTGCCGCCGACGAAAAACTGAATGTGGGCGATGTGGTGCTGGCCATTGGCAACCCCTTTGGCGTAGGCCAAACCGTTACGCAAGGCATAGTCAGCGCGCTTGGGCGTAACCATTTGGGCATTAATACTTACGAAAATTTTATTCAAACTGATGCGTCAATAAACCCCGGCAACTCTGGCGGCGCGCTGATTGATGCCAATGGTAATTTAATTGGTATTAACAGTGCTATTTATTCGCGTAACGGTGGCAGCATGGGTATAGGTTTTGCCATACCAGCCAGCATTGCCAAACAAGTGATGGAGCAAATTGCTGTCAATGGCAGTGTGACGCGCGGCTGGATAGGCATTGAAGCGCAAGATATTACGCCTGAGCTAGCCGAATCGTTTAAGTTAAAGCAGGCGAGCGGCTCGCTGATTGCAGGTGTGTTGCGCAATAGCCCAGCCGATGTGGCGGGATTAAAAGCAGGCGATATTTTGCTGGCGATTAACAATAAAGAGGTGCTAGATAGCAGCGGCATGCTCAATATTATTGCTGCACTTAAGCCCAATGACAAAGCAGAATTAAAAATAGCACGCGCTGAAAAAGAGCTGATAGTAAAAGTAGCGGTGGGCAAACGGCCAAAACCAGCAGCCAAAAATAAATAGTAATAATTTAATTAACACTTATATTTTACTGTGATAACGTTTTACTGAAAATTTTTACTGGAAATATATAGATGCGCTGTAAGCCGCATAGATATTGGCTTGCAGAGCATAGGAATAATTAAGCTTTAATTGAATTGGTTTTGGGCTTGGTATCTTTGGGTGTTGTATAGCGCGCCACCAATATGCCAATTTCGTACAACAACCACAATGGAACCGCCAACATAAACTGCGAAATAATATCGGGTGGCGTAAAAATAGCGCCCAGCACAAACGCGCCAACAATCACGTAACTGCGCGCTTCTTTTAGCTGTGCAATCGTCACCCAACCAAAACGCGCCACTAACACTACCGCAATCGGCACCTCAAACGCTAGGCCAAAAGCCATAAAAAGTGTCATCACAAAATCGAGGTATTGTGAAATATCGGTCATTACCGCCACGCCAACTGGCGCGCTGCCAATGATAAAGCCAAATACAGTGGGAAACACGGCAAAATAGGCAAACGCCATGCCGCACAAAAATAAAATGCTGCTGGCGGCTATTACTGGCAACATCAGTTTTTTCTCATGCGCATACAAACCCGGCGCCACAAACGCCCAAATTTGGTACAAAGTATGCGGCAGTGAAATAACAAATGCTGCCATCATGGCCACTTTCATCGGGATAAAAAATGGCGTAGTGACCGCAGTGGCAATCATCTGGCCGCCTGCAGGCAGCTTGGCCAACATAGGCGCAGCCAGCAATGCGTAAATTTTATTAGCAAACGGAAACAAGCAAATAAACACCAACACCAAACCCAGCACAATTTTAAGTAAGCGATTGCGCAGCTCGATTAAGTGAGAAATAAAAGATTCAGTCGGTGTCATTCAGCTAGTCAATTTTTAACTGGGCAGTCATTTAGACTTAGCGGCTTTTGCTGCAGGTAATTTTGTTGTTGGTATTTTTGGTTTAGCTGTTGCGGCTTTAGCAGTTTGTGTTTTTGCTACAGCAGTAGATTTATTTGCAGTGGATTTTAATTTTTTTGATGTTGCTTTAACTATAGGCTTTATTTTGGCATCGCCAGCAGCCGCATAGATACTGCCTCTCAGGCCATCTGCCTCTTGTTCGAGTGGTTTAACGATTTTGGTTTCTACCGTTTGTTTAATTTCTTGCTGTAATTGTTGCAGCTCTTCAAAGCGCACCTCGCGGTTTACTTCTTCTTTAATTTGCGCCATATAGCGCTGCATGCGACCAGTGAAAGCGCCCACAGTACGCGCCACTTTTGGTAACTTTTCTGGGCCAATCACCAGCAAAGCCACCACTGCGATGACCATTAACTCAGAAAAAGAAACGTCAAACACGTTTTTGCTTAAACTTTATCTTTGGTTTTGCTAGTCGTTTTACTCGTCGTTTTACTCACCACTTCGCCTTCAATTGTAGTTCCAGATGATGTCGTGCCAGCATTATCGGCTTCATCCGCCACTTTATCTTGGCCGTCTTTCATGGCTTTTTTAAACTCATTTACCGCGCCGCCCACATCGCTGCCCATATTACGCAATTTTTTGGTGCCAAATACCAACACCACAATTAATAATACAATTAACCAATGCCATAAACTAAATGAACCCATTTCAATCTCCTTATTCTATGAGGCCTACTGGCCAGTAGTAAATTTACTGCGGTTTAAACTGTGCCACCATCTGCCTTTAAATCTTTGGCGGTTTAGGCTGCACCACCGCCAAATGTATGCACATGAATATGAAACACTTCTTGCCCGCCTTCACGGCCGGTGTTAATTAGCGTTTTAAAACCAACTAAACCATGTTCGGCCGCCAGTTTTGGCGCTAATAATAATGCTTTACCCAGTAAAGCTTGATGCGATTCATCACAGTCTTTTAGCGTTTCTATATGCAATTTTGGCACAATTAAAAAGTGTACTTTTGCCATTGGCTTAATGTCGTTAAAGGCAATAAAATCGGCATCTTCATAGATTTTTTTGGCAGGAATTGCTCCACTTATGATTTTGCAAAATATGCAGTCAGTTGTCATTATTCAGTCCGACTGGCTTTCTCTACGATTCCAGATAAGCCTTCGCGCCGCGCCAATTCATCCAGTACTTCTTGCGGTTTAATTTCGGCTTTTGCTAACATAATCAGCGTGTGAAACCACAAATCGGCAGTTTCATAAATAATCTCATCGCGCTTACCACCTTTGGCCGCAATCACTGTTTCGGTCGCTTCCTCGCCCACTTTTTTCAGTATTGAATCCATGCCTTTGGCATACAATTTTGCCACATAAGACGTAGCAGGGTCAGCGCTTTTACGCTGCTCCAGCAACTCTGCCAGTCTGTTTAAAATGTCGCTCATACAATAATTTTGTAAATATCTTCAGGGTTTTTAAGCACGGGCTGGTCAATATTCCAGCTACCGTTTTCTAGCTTTTTAAAAAAGCAACTATTACGCCCAGTATGACAAGCAATATCGCCCATTTGCTCAATTTTTAGCAAAATCACGTCTTCGTCGCAATCTACACGAATCTCAACCACTTTTTGTGTATGCCCGCTTTCTTCACCCTTGCGCCACAGCTTATTGCGGCTGCGCGAAAAGTAAACCGCTTGCTTGGTGTCGTCAGTCAGCAACAAAGCTTCGCGGTTCATCCAAGCAAACATCAGCACTTTGCCCGTTTTGTAATCTTGTGCGATGACGGGTACTAAACCGTTCTCATCCCAATTTATTTCGTCTAGCCAGTTCAATTAATTTTTACCTATTTAAATTCTTTTTGGAGCCTGCAATAACAGGAAGCACAAGTGCGGACAGTATAATTAATACGACAAACGCTGTGCGACAAAGTTAGTGCTGGCTTCCAGAAAGAATTACAGTCTAACTTCGATGCCGTGCTGCTGCATATAAGCTTTGGCTTGCTGCACGGTAAATTCACCATAGTGAAAAATACTCGCCGCTAGCACCGCATCTGCGCCACCTACTTTTACGCCATCCACCAAATGCTGCAAATTACCCACGCCGCCAGATGCAATTAGCGGCACTTCTACCGCATCGCTAATGGCGCGGTTTAATGGGTTATTAAAGCCAATCTTGGTGCCATCTCTATCCATGCTGGTGACTAGCAACTCGCCAGCACCAAGGTTTACCATAAATTGCGCCCACTTGACTGCATCCAGCCCTGTTGGCTTGCGCCCGCCGTGGGTAAACACTTCCCACTCGAATGGTTGATTATCTACTTTTTTAGCGTCAATGGCGACCACAATACATTGCGAACCATAGCGATCTGCCGCGTCTTTAACTATTTGTGGGTTGAGTACTGCAGTAGTGTTAATACTAACTTTGTCTGCGCCAGCGTTTAACAAACGCCTGACATCAGAAACTTCGCGCACACCGCCGCCGACTGTCAGCGGGATAAACACTTGGCTGGCCACTTCTTCAATAATATGCAAAATTAAATCACGATTATCTGAACTGGCGGTAATGTCTAAAAAGGTCAGTTCATCCGCCCCTTGGTCATCGTAGCGTTTAGCGATTTCAACTGGGTCGCCTGCATCGCGCAGCTCTAAAAAATTAACGCCTTTAACGACTCTTCCATCGGTTACGTCCAAGCAGGGGATGATTCTCTTGGCAAGTCCCATTAAGCGCTTAACTCATCCGCCAATTTTTGGGCTTCGGCAAAACTAATTGTGCCTTCGTATATCGCGCGGCCAGTAATGGCGCCGATAACACCTTCGTGCGCCACTGCGCACAGTTTTTTTACGTCGTCCAAATTGGTTAAGCCACCAGAGGCAATCACGGGAATAGTCAGCGCTTGCGCCAACGCCACTGTCGCTTCAATATTCACGCCACTTAACATACCATCGCGGCCAATATCGGTATACACAATAGAACTTACGCCATAATCTTCAAATTTTTTAGCTAAATCAATCACGTCGTGGCCAGTGAGCTTGCTCCAGCCATCAATCGCTACTTTGCCATCTTTGGCATCTAGCCCGACGATAATTTGACCAGGGAAAGCATAGCAAGCTTCATGCAAAAAGCCTGGCGTTTTTACGGCTGCAGTGCCAATAATCACATAATCAATGCCGTCATCCAAATAACGTTCGATGGTTTCTAAATCGCGAATGCCGCCGCCAAGTTGAATGGGGATCTCGCCTTTACATGCGGCCACAATTGATTTAATTGCACCTTCGTTGACTGGTTTGCCCGCAAACGCGCCGTTTAAATCGACCAAATGTAAGCGCTTACCGCCTTGGTCTACCCAATGCCGCGCCATTGCGCCCGGGTCTTCAGAGAATACGGTAGCGCCTTCCATCACACCTTGTTTTAGTCGTACACAGTGGCCGTCTTTAAGATCAATTGCAGGAATAATAAGCATAGTTTTTATTAAAGAGTTTATTAAATGATGTTATTAATTTGAGTTAAGTGTTGAGTTATATTTTGCAAAACAAAAAATGAGTTAATGTTTTCAGTTTACCAAAGCTTAGCTTGCCAAGGTTTAATTGTTAGGGCTTCCAGTTTACAAAGTTATGTAGCAATTGCAAGCCTGCCGCTGCACTTTTTTCTACGTGAAATTGTGTAGCGAAAATATTATCGCGCGCAATCGCCGTAGTGAAACGGTTTGGATACTCACTTTCACCTGCACTGAGCGCAGCATCTAGTGGCGTGGCGTAATAACTGTGCACATGATAAAAGCGTGTAGCATCTTGGATATTCGCCCATAATGCATGTTTTTTAGCCTGATAAACTTGATTCCAACCCATATGCGGCACTTTGAGTTTGTCGCCATTATTATCTTCCAGCTTTTCGGCAAAGCGCTTTACATTGCCTTTAAATAGCCCCAAGCCCGCAGTATTACCCTCTTCAGAATGCTCAAATAATAATTGCATGCCTATACAAATACCTAAAAATGGCTTATTTTTTGCGGCATCAATAATTGTATCTCTGAGATGGCGAGAATCAAGCTCGCGCATGCAATCTGGCATGGCGCCTTGACCAGGGAAAATCACACGCTCGGATTGGTGAATCAGGTCTGGGTCGCTTGTTATAACAACTGATTTATCTGAAGCCACATGCTCCACCGCCTTAGACACCGAGCGCAAATTGCCCATACCATAATCAACCACCGCAATATCTATTTTTTGCATAGCAATTGAAGGTTTAGTTTAGAGGCTGCCTTTGGTGGATGGCATAATGCCTGCCATACGCGCATCAGGCGTTACTGCCATGCGCAAGGCACGACCAAATGCTTTAAAAATGGTCTCGGATTGATGATGCGAATTATGACCTTTTAAGTTATCAATATGCAGCGTAACGTTGGCATGATTGACAAAGCCTTGAAAAAATTCGTGTACCAAATCTACATCAAATTCGCCAATGGCAGCGCGGGTAAATTGGCAATTAAACTCTAAACCCGGGCGGCCGGATAAATCAAGCACCACGCGGCTAAGTGCCTCGTCTAGCGGCACATAAGCATGGCCGTAACGTTGAATGCCTTTTTTATCGCCAATCGCCTTGGTAAACGCTTGGCCAAGCGTAATGCCAATGTCTTCTACCGTGTGATGCGCATCAATGTGCAAATCACCTTTGGCAGCTACGGTAATATCAAACATGCCGTGGCGGGCAATTTGATCGAGCATGTGATCTAAAAAACCTAAGCCAGTATTAAATTGAGATTGACCTGTGCCGTCAAGATTAATCGCGACGGTAATTTGGGTTTCTAAGGTGTTGCGGGTAACTTCTGCTTGGCGCATTTGGCTATTAACTAATTGATAATGAATAATTTAAAGCATTTTAACCTAAATTCAATGGCTTTCGCAAAATCAGCATAAAAAAGCTTACGCCAACAATAAAAAAGCCGACCACAGGGTCGGCTTTTTCAAAGCTTAAAAAATTATTACTTGGCTGCTTGGCCTGCTGCATCTTTCGCTGCGCCTACCAAACCATCTGTGGTTACTGGCGCTGCTTCAGCAGCAACTGGTGCAGCTTCAGCGGCAACTGGCGCAGCTGCATCTTTAGCTGCATCAACTGCGGTAGCTGCTGCATCACCTGCGGCTGTTGCTGCTTCAGTAGTTGCTGTTGCTGCGGCATCTGCAGCACCCTCAACCGCTGCTGCGCCTTCAACAGCGGCACCTTCAACAGCTGCTGCGCCTTCTACTGCAGCACCTTCAACTTGTTCCATTGCTGCGTCAGCTGCAGCTGGCATTTCTTCGGTTGAGTTGCCACCTTTAAGCAAATATAAACCCAGCAATACTGCACCTGCAATTAAAGCCCAAGGTAAATATTTACCCATGCCGCCAGCGCTAGCATTGCCAGCACGTGCTAAACCTGTAATTTCAGCTGCAGAAGCAGCTGGGTCAGCCGCGCCGTAAATAGCTGCGCCTGCTACTACAATATCAGCGCCAGCATCAACCACTTGTTTAACTGTAGCCGCTTTAACGCCACCTGCTACAGAAACTTTAGCGCCTGTGTTTAAGCCCGTTACCATGGCCAAATCAGCAAATGGTGTTTGACCAGCTGCTTGTTGATCTAAACCAGTATGCACGCCAATGATGTGTGCGCCCAACTTGGCTACTTCTAATGTGCGAGCTTTTTTGTCTGTAACGTTAATCAAATCCACTTGCGCCATTTTGCCGTATTTGTTGGCAACATCAATTACACCTTTAATCGTGCCAATATCAGCAGTACCTAAAACCGTACAGATATCTGCACCGGCTTTGTAGAACGGCTCAGCCTCGTAAAAGCCAGCATCCATTGTTTTTAAATCAACTAAAATTTTGTTATTTGGAAATTTTGCACGCAATGTTTTTAGTAACTCAATGCCATTGTGTTTAATACAAGGTGTGCCAATTTCTAAAATATCTACGTGTGGTGCTACTTTTGTGGCTAGCGCTACAGTTGCGTCAAAATCTAGTGAATCTAGTGCCATTTGGGTTTGTGCCATGGTGCGTATTCCTCCGAGCTAATAATCGATTAAAAAATAATATTTTGTGTTAATTAAAATAATTTTTACAAAACATTACTGTCATATTTTGTATGTTTGCACATAATAACCGCAATTTAGATTTTATTTCAACAATTTAGTGGCGTTTGGCAATTATTTTAAAATTGCGGTCAGCGCATCAAGCAATTGTTTTGATTGAACATCTGTGCCAATAGTGATGCGTAGGTAAGGCGCAATGCGCGCTGGCTTTTTAAAATGTCGAATAATAATGCTTTGCGCACGCAGCTTTTCAGTCAGCTCAGCGCCATCGTGTGTTTTATGTTTTGCGAAAATAAAGTTAGCACCAGATGGCAACACATCAAAATCGAGTGCCCTGAGAGCCAATACCAGTGCGGCTTTCGAGGCCATTACTTTTGCACAGGCTTGCTCAAAATAAGCATTATCTTGCATGGCTGCAGTGGCGCCAGCCTCGGCAAAACGGTCAATCGGATATGAGTTAAAACTATCTTTTACGCGAATTAAGGCCTCAATTAAGTTGGCATTAGCTAGCGCATAACCGACGCGCAGCCCTGCTAATGATCGGCCTTTAGAAAACGTATGCGTCACCAATAAGTTCGGGTAAGTATTAATTAATTTAACTGCAGATTCAGTACCAAAATCGACATAAGCTTCATCAATCACCACCACCGATTCTGTATTAAATTTAAGTAGCTTTTCAATCTCACTTAGTGCCAAAGGCACGCCAGTGGGCGCATTCGGGTTAGGGAAAATAATACCGCCATTTGGTCTATCGTAATCCTTTACCTCAATCTCAAATTGCTCGTTTAGTGGAATAATTTCAGACTCAATGCCATACAAAGCGCAGTAAACCGGGTAAAAACTGTAAGTAATATCGGGGAACAACAACGGCCGACTGTGTTTAAGCAAAGCCTGAAACACGTGCGCCAACACTTCGTCTGAGCCATTACCGACAAACACTTGATTGGCTTGTAAGCCGAAATTGGCGGCAATAGCAGCTTTTAATTTGTCTGAGTTTGGGTCTGGATATAGTCGCAGCGTTTCAGCCGCTTCAGTCTGTAAAGCCGCAATCACTTTGGGGCTGGGGCTATATGGGTTTTCATTGGTATTTAGCTTGACCAAGTTAGCAAGCTTTGGTTGTTCACCTGGCACGTATGGCGTTAAGCCATGAACAACATCACTCCAAAATTTACTCATATAAAAACCTACTGCGCTCACAATTGCTGCGTTGCGCGGTACTCGCTACCTCGAACTTCTTACACTGTCGCTGCGTTCCGTGCGCCTTGCAGTTGTTTCGCTCGTGAAGGTTTAGATATAGCATCATTTTTTTAAACGAAACTCGGCCGATTTCGCATGCGCCTGCAAGCCTTCGCCATGCGCAAGGATTGAGGCAATTTTACCCATAGTTTGCGCGCCTGCTGGTGAGGCAAAAATAATGCTCGAGCGTTTTTGAAAATCGTAAACGCCAAGCGGGCTGGAGAATCTAGCCGTGCGCGAAGTTGGCAACACGTGATTTGGCCCTGCACAATAATCGCCTAGCGCTTCACAAGTATCTCGCCCCATAAAAATCGCACCTGCGTGTTTAATTTTCTTAGACGTCTCAAGCGGATTTTCAACTGATAATTCCAAATGCTCGGGGCAAATGTAATTACTAATTGCAATGGCTTCATCCATACTTTTGGTTAAAATCAGCGCACCGCGATTGGTAATGGATGTGCTAATAATATCTTTGCGCGGCATGGTTTCTACTAGCTTGGCCATGCTGGCTGCTACTTTATCTAAAAATGCTGCATCTGGGCTTAACAGAATCGCTTGCGCTAGCTCATCATGCTCGGCTTGGCTAAATAAATCCATGGCAATCCAATCTGGGTTGGTTTTGCCATCGCAAATCACTAAAATCTCCGATGGCCCTGCCACCATATCAATGCCCACCACGCCAAATACACGGCGCTTGGCGGCGGCCACGTAAGCGTTACCTGGGCCTGTAATTTTATCCACTTGTGGAATCGTCTCTGTGCCATACGCCAGCGCGCCCACCGCTTGTGCGCCGCCGATGCAAAATACGCGATCCACCCCAGATATTGCCGCCGCCGCTAGTACAAGCGCGTTTCTTTCACCATTTGGCGTTGGCACCACCATAATAAGCTCGCCCACGCCAGCAACTTTGGCTGGGATTGCATTCATCAAAACGCTTGAAGGATACGCAGCCTTGCCGCCTGGCACATACAAACCGACGCGGTCTAAAGCCGTCACTTGTTGGCCAAGTAGCGTGCCATCTGGCTCGGTATAACTCCACGATTGCATTACTTGTTTTTCGTGATAATTGCGCACTCTTTCGGATGCTGCCCTGAGAGCCGCACCAGTATTGGCTTGCAGGCCATCTAAAGCTGCTCGTAGTTCTGCTTGGCTAACTTCAAGTGATTTTATTGAGCTGGCATTGGTTTTATCAAACTTGTTGGTGTAGTCCAACACCGCCGCATCGCCACGCGTTTTTACATCTTTTAAAATGTTGGCGACGACCACATCCACGCTGTCATCTTGCGCAGTTTCAAACGCCAACAGCGCTTTTAAATCGGCATCAAAAGTTGAATCTTTGGTAGATAAACGTCTAATTTTCATTACTATATCTTTTACTTTAAATTAATTCTTATTCACGGCGTTACTAAACGCATCCAAAATAGGTTGCAACTGAGTGCGATTAAGCTTGAGTGAGGCCTGATTCACTACCAACCTCGAGCTAATATCGCCAATTTCTTCAACCGCTTTTAAATCATTTGCACGCAGAGTATTGCCTGTGCTAACTAAATCCACAATCGCATCCGCCAACCCAACCAACGGGCCAAGCTCCATGCTGCCGTATAGCTTAATTAGGTCAACATGCATACCTTTAGCGGCAAAGTGCTCACGCGCAACTTTTACATATTTAGTCACCACTTTTAAGCGCGCGCCTTGGCGAATAGACGCTTCATAATCAAAATCGTTGCGCACTGCTACCATCATTTTACATTTGGCGATTTGTAAATCTAGTGGCTGGTATAAGCCTTCGCCACCATGTTCATCCAACACATCTTTGCCAGCAATGCCAATATCGGCGGCACCATATTGCACATAAGTTGGCACATCCGTCGCGCGCGCAATAATTAGCCGTACATCATCGCGGTTAGTACCAATAATTAACTTGCGTGATGATTCAGGGTCTTCTAGCGCGCGTATGCCCGCCGCCGCCAGCAATGGTGTGGTTTCTTCAAAGATACGGCCTTTTGAAAGTGCGATTGTAATCATAATGTTTTAGTTGCTACGGCGCACATTGGCGCCCAATTTAGTAAATTTTTCTTCTAACAATTCATAGCCACGGTCTAGATGATAAATACGTTCTATCACCGTTTCGCCACGCGCCACCAGCCCTGCCAAAACCAAGCTTGCTGAAGCGCGTAAATCAGTCGCCATCACGGTGGCGCCATCTAAATATTCCACGCCTTTTACCAATGCAGTGTTGCCATCAATGCTAATATCGGCGCCCAAGCGCTGCATTTCTTGCACATGCATAAAGCGGTTTTCAAAAATGGTCTCAGTCACTTTTGCCACGCCTTCGGCCACAGTATTCAGCGCCATAAACTGCGCTTGCATGTCAGTTGGGAAAGCTGGGTGCGGCGCAGTGCGAATATTCACGCCCTTCAATTTGCCGTTACTTTTTACGGTAATTGTGTTTTCTGCCTTGCCCACTTTCACCTCAGCGCCAGCTTCGCGTAATTTCTCTATCACCGCATCTAGTAAATCGGCACGCGCATTATGCAATTTCACCTCGCCACCAGTCATCGCCGCAGCCACCATGTAAGTGCCCGCCTCTATGCGGTCGCACACAATATTATGTGTTGCACCATTAAGCTTTTCTACGCCGATTATGGTGATGACATCGGTGCCTGCGCCCGTAATATTAGCGCCCATTTTGTTCAAGCATTCGGCTAAATCGACCACTTCTGGCTCTTTAGCGGCGTTTTCTAGCACGGTTTTACCCGTCGCCAGCGCGGCCGCCATCATTAGGTTTTCAGTGCCAGTCACTGTCACCATGTCCATATAATGGCGCACGCCTTGAAGGCGGCGATTAGGTAAATGCAGGGTGCTAGCTTGAATATAGCCGTGCGTAATGTGTATCGCCGCGCCCATGGCTTGCAAGCCTTTAATGTGCAAATCGACCGGGCGTGAGCCAATAGCGCAACCACCCGGCAATGAAACACGTGCCGTGCCAAAGCGCGCCAGCAGCGGGCCCAGCACCAAAATAGACGCGCGCATGGTTTTCACCATTTCGTATGTCGCTTCAAACGATTGTACGTCCGAAGCATCCAAAACTACTTTATCGGCATCACGGGTGATTTTTACGCCCATCATGCCCAGCAATTTTATAGTGGTATCAATATCTTTTAAGGCCGCCACCGCGCTTAAATGCAGCGGTGTTTCGGCCAGCAAAGATGCGCATAAAATAGGCAAAGCTGCGTTTTTTGCGCCTGATATTGTTACCTCACCGTTTAATTGGTTACCACCTTGAATAATGAGTTTTTCCAAACTATGCAGCCTCTGTCAGCAAAGTTTGCAGCTCGCCACTATCAAACATGGCGCGCATAATGTCACTGCCGCCAATAAACTCACCTTTTACATACAGCTGCGGAATGGTTGGCCAGTTAGCATATTGCTTGATGCCTTCGCGCACCGCTTGGTCTTGCAACACATCCACCGCCACATATTTGGCTTGGCAAGCATCTAAAATTTGCGTCGCCATATTGCTAAAACCACATTGCGGAAATTTTGGGCTGCCTTTCATGTAAAGCACCACGTTATTGTCGGTAACCATTTGTTTAATTGTTGCTTGTGCGTCCATTTTAATACTCCAATATTACTATTTTAAATTCAATTCATTCCACTGCTGTAGTGTATAAGTTTTCATACCCAGCGCATGTATCTCTGCGCGCATACGATCACCAAGCGCGGCATACACCAATTGATGTTGTTGCACCATGCGCTTGCCTTCAAACGCGGGGGCAACAATAGTCGCCTCAAAATGCGTACCGTCATCACCTAATACTTCAATAAAATCGCAAGCTAAACCTGCGGTAATGTAACTTTTTAATTGTTCTGCACTTAACATCTAACTACCCACTTAATTTAACCGCGTAACTTATAACCTGATTTTAACATTTTTAGGCATAGCCATGCTAATGCCAGCAAAAATGCAGTCACCACAGCCAAACTAATCCAAGGCGAAATATCACTTTGGCCAAAAAATCCGTATCGAAAGCCATCTATCATGTAAAAAAATGGATTAAAGTGCGATATCGTTTGCCACACTGGCGGCAGCGAATGTATGGAGTAAAACACGCCCGATAAAAATGTAAGCGGCATGATGACAAAATTTTGAAAGGCCGCCATTTGGTCAAATTTATCGGACCAAATACCTGCAATAATGCCAAATGTGCCCAGCAGCGCGCTGCCCAACAAGGCAAAAGTCAATATCCATATGGGGTGTAAAATTGGTAAATCAACAAACCATATCGCCACCAAATAAATGCTAAACCCAACCAGCACGCCGCGAATAATCGCCGCCGCCAAAAATGCGCAAAAAAACTGTACGTAACTAATTGGCGTTAACAACACAAACACAATGCTGCCCATAATTTTAGATTGCACCAAGCTAGACGAGCTGTTGGCAAATGCGTTTTGCAACAGCGACATCATCATGAGGCCAGGAATTAAAAACGCTTGGTATTGCACGCCCTCGTACACTTGCACATGGCCTTTTAGCGCGTGTGAGAATATAAGCAAATATAGCAGCGCAGTTAGGATTGGCGAGGCCACGGTTTGAAACGCTACGCGCCAAAAACGAAATAATTCCTTTTTAAACAGCATATAAGCACCGCGCCACGAGGCAGTATCCATGCGGCTTGTGGCGATGCTGTTTGAATGTTCTTTTAGACTCATTTACTACCTACTAATGTCATAAATACATCTTCTAAATCGGCTTCTAACAATTGCATATCTTCCACTTTAACATTAGTTTTTCGCAACTCGCTTAGCGCAAATTCCACTTGATTTAACTCGGTTAAGGCCAAGGTAAATATACCGTTTTCACCACTTTTTAGCATGGGCAATAAACTAGTGGGCAAGTTGGCTACGCCCAAATTTAAACGTAGATTTTTGCCAGGTAACTTGCTGAGTAAGTTCGCCGTCGTATCCAACGCCACAATTTCACCCTGCTTCATCATGGCGACGCGCTCACATAGCGTTTCGGCTTCTTCCAAATAATGCGTGGTGAGAATAATAGTTTGCCCATCGCTATTGAGCTTTTTAATAAACGCCCACAAACTTTGGCGCAGCTCAACATCTACGCCCGCGGTCGGCTCATCTAATACAATTACAGGTGGCTTGTGCACTAACGCTTGCGCGATTAATGCACGCCGTTTCATGCCGCCAGAAAGCTGACGCATATTGGTGTGGGCTTTATCGGTTAAGCCTAAATTCTCAATCACTTCATCCACCCACGCGTCGTTCTCTTTACCGCGACCAAAATAGCCCGCCTGAAAACGCAACATCTCGCGCACATTAAAAAACGGGTCAAATACCAGCTCTTGCGGCACTACACCTAGCGCCATGCGCGCTGCTTGGTAGTCGTTAATAACATCGTGCCCCATGATTTTTACGCTGCCAGCACTAGGCTTAAGCAAGCCCGCCATAATGTTAATAAGCGTCGATTTACCTGCACCGTTGGGCCCAAGCAGGCCAAAAAACTCGCCTTGCTGAATTTTCAAATCAATACCATTGAGCGCATTTAAGCTGCCAAAGCGCTTGTGAACTTGCTCGATATTGATTGCTGGAATGGTCACTGATTACCTAAATAGTTAGTTTTATAGTTTTTTTATAATGTTAAAAAAAGAAACCCCACCTTTTAGATGGGGCTAGAATAAGTTAATTTCAAACTGTGTTAATTTCAAATAGTACAAATCTGCTTAGTTAAAAATTTTCTTAGATAATCAGCTCTGCTACGCCATAAAGCTGCGTTAAACTTTTTAAATTAGCTGGTAAATTGATTAATTTAATGCGCTGGTTTTCACGTTGCGCGCGCCGTTTCCACTCTAAAATCAGACTAATCGTCGACGTATCAATATCAGTCACTTGTGCAAAATCAATGGTAGTTTCTGCCTTAAAAGCCAGGCTTTTACTCGTAGCCAGCAAGGCTGATACCGTGTTAATCACCACATCACCACTGATGTTCCAACGGTTGTCAATTTGGTTTATTTGGCTCACGCTTAGTTTGCTGCTTTTTGTGCTGTTGTATTTTGTGAGGCCGCATTTTTTGCAGCAGCCGCTTTGTTTTTATCGCCCAATTTTTTAATTAAGCTATCAAGCCCATTTTGGCGAATTTCTTGCGCAAATTGGCCGCGATAGTTGGTGACTAAGCTCACGCCTTCAATCACAATATCGTACACTTTCCAAGCATCGGCTTTTTTCTCTAACGAATAATCTACTGCAATGGGTTGGCCGCCAGGCTGCACAATTGCCGTTTTTACCGAGACCGATGTAGCACCATCTGCCATGCGTAACGGTTTGTAATCAATGGTTTGGTTTTTATATTTTGATAAAGCTGTGGCATAAGTGCGAATTAATAGCGTGCGAAACTCTGCTTGAAACGCAGTTTTTTGCTCTGGCGTGGCTTTGGTCCAGTTTTTACCTAGCACCAAGCGCGAAACTTTATCAAAGTTAAAGTTTGGTACAATTTTTTCTTCGGCCAAGGCAAATATTTTGTCTTGGTTACCTGCTTGAATATCGGCATCACTTTTTACCGTGGCCAACACATCCTCAGCGGTTCTTTTCACTAGCTCATCTGGGCCTTCAATCGCAAAGCCAGCCACACTAAAACATAGCATGCCTAAAGCAAGTAATAATTTTTTCATGATTTTTCCTTTAAATTTAATTCTAGTTTTTTATTATTTTATACAACACTTATTTAAATTGCATTTTTACATTGCATCTTTACATTGCTTCTAGCGGATTTGAGCCTAACGCATCATCATCTGCTTTGGTTGAATCAGATGGTGTTGCATTTGGCGCAGTAGATGCTGCTGGCGCAGTTTCTTTAGGTTCTTCAGATGCTTTGCTGTACAAGAATTGGCTAATCATTTTCTCTAAAATCACCGCATCTTGTGTTTGCGTAATTTTATCACCATTTTTTAAGGCAGTTTCATCGCCACCCGCTTCTAGGCCAATATATTGCTCGCCGAGTAAGCCTGCGGTGTAGATATTGGCAAACGTATCTTTAGGGAAGCTGTAGCGTTTATCTACGCTAAGACTCACGACCGCCTCAAAGGTTGCTGGGTCAAATTGAATGTCGGCCACCCGCCCCACTACTACACCCGCGCTTTTAACTGGCGCGCGCGCTTTTAGGCCACCAATATTTTCAAAATTAGCGCTTACCATGTAAGTTTCGCCAATGCTGCTGGTAGTCAGGTTACCTACCTTCATCGCTAAGCCAAGCAAGGCGGCCACGCCTAGCGCCACAAAAATGCCTACCCATAAGTCTATCGTTGTTCTTTCCATTGCTTGCTCCTGCTATAAGCTAATCATAAATGAGGTTAATACAAAATCTAGCGCCAAAACCACTAATGAGGACGTCACCACAGTTCTAGTGGTTGCGCGACTAACACCTTCGGCCGTGGGCGGCGCATCATAGCCTTCAAATAAGGCAATCATGGTGCAAGCCACGCCAAATACCACGCTTTTGATCACGCCATTTAATATATCTGCGCGCCAATCTACATTAGCCTGCATTTGTGACCAAAACGCGCCTGAATCTACGCCGATGAGCGGTACCGCGACTAAATAGCCGCCTAAAATACCTACCATGCAAAATAATACATTTAAAATTGGCATCGCAATGACGCCCGCCCAAAAGCGCGGCGCAATCACGCGCGCAATCGGGTTTACCGCCATCATTTCCATTGCAGAAAGTTGCTCGGTGGCTTTCATTAAACCTATCTCGGCAGTAATAGCTGTACCCGCGCGGCCTGCGAACAATAATGCAGTGACCACTGGCCCAAGCTCGCGCACCAGCGCTAATGCCACCAGCACGCCAATTGCCTCAGACGAGCCATAGCGTTGCAGCGTGTTGTAGCCTTGCAACGCCAACACCATGCCAACAAAAAATGCTGAAACCAGAATAATGATGAGCGACAACACGCCCGTGGCGTAAACCTCACGTATGGTTAAATGAATGCGGCGAAAGCTCTCGCCTGACGATATTATAGTCAGCCAAAATAGCCGTGCGCCTGCGCCCAAGCGCCAAATACGATCGGTAAAACGGCTGCCTATATTTCGTAAGGTACGAATTAAACTAACGAATAAACTAGAGCGTATCATCATTTTTTATTCATGCCTCAAACTCCAGCAACTCTTGCTTGTAGTCTTTAGCGACATAATGAAACGGTACTGGGCCATCTTTTTCGCCATGCACAAATTGGTGCACAAATGGCAAGGTAGATTTGCTTAAATCGGCTGGCGTGCCTTCTGCCGCTACCACGCCATTGGCCACAAAATAGACATAATCGGCAATTGAGAAGGTTTCTTTTACGTCATGCGAAACGATAATACTGGTTGCGCCAAGCGCATCGTTAAGCGTACGAATCAACGTGCAAATAATGCCCATCGAGATTGGGTCAAGCCCGGCAAACGGCTCGTCATACATTACAATATCGGGGTCTAGCGCAATAGCGCGCGCCAGTGACACACGTCGCGCCATGCCGCCAGAAAGCTCGGCTGGCATCAGCTTATGTGCGCCGCGTAGGCCAACTGCGTTTAGCTTCATTAGCACTAAATCGTGAATCATGCTTTCGGGAAAATCTGTATGCTCACGCATGGGAAAAGCCACGTTTTCGTAAACCGATAAATCGGTAAACAGCGCGCCATGCTGAAACAACATACCCATTTTGCGGCGTAATTGATAAATGCCATCGCGTGTTTGCTTGTGCACTACTTGATTATCTACCCGCACTTCGCCTTTATTGGGCTTAATTTGGCCGCCAATTAAGCGTAATAACGTGGTTTTACCACTGCCGCTGCCGCCCATAATAGCCACTACCTTGCCGCGCGGAAACACCATATTAATGCCTTGATGCAGCATGCGGCCTTTGTAGCCAAAGGATAAATTGTCGATTTCGACGATATTTGATGTGATGCTATTGGGGCTCATTTGTTGTATGTTCTAAGTTTGTAACTATTCTAATTCAAAACACATAACTAGCAATAGCTAAATTGGGTGAGCCAAAACAAAAAAGCCCGCAGAAGGCGGGCTTTTAAATTTAAAATATTTTTACAAGGACATACACACCGTGTGTTGATTGGCAGCATTTGCTGTCACTGTTGCTGTTGGCAGAGCTGCACCAGGAACACCTGTAGCCACTACACGTACATTACCTGTTTCAGTATTGCCATCATCTAAAGTAGTATCTAATTGTGTTGCATCTCTACCCAATACTAAGTCAGAACAAACCGCGTAGGCGCCCTGCATATTATTGATTTCGTTAAAACCTGCTGCAATACTTTGAATGCCTAATCTTCCACCCGCTGCATTGCGAGGCTCATACTCAGGAACACCCGTTACTGTTGAGCCAGGCGCTAAACCTGCCAAACGCACATGCTGCCAAAATAAATATGACTCGTCTGCTGGTGCAGCAGAATCCCATTGGCCATCAATTCGACCATTATTAGCATTTCCTGCAGCAGGATTTGTAGCGCCCGCTATGTGTGTTGCAGCGATTGCGTCATCGCCTGGCAGCGCTCTAAAGCGATCCTGATAACCATACACGTAAACTTGTACGTTTTGAAAATCACGCGTAATGTTTTTAACCCTCGCACTATTAATCAGCTCTTGCCCGCGCAGCACGCCGCCTAGCAGCAAACCAATAATCACCAGCACAATGGCTAGTTCGATTAAGGTAAAACCTGTTTGTTTATTCATTTTTAATATCCTTGTACTATATTGTTGTGTGTGATTTTTTATATCGTCGTGTCACACCTACAAGTTGCAATGCAAGTTTTGTGCCAAGCTAGCGCAGCCTTACACTTAGGCTATTTTGGCATTGTCGCTCATTTTAAATACTCAAAAAAGATGAAATTTCATCGTTTGTGACAATTTATTGACACAGCGTTTTTAGTTTGCTTGCGCTATTTTTTACTGGGGTTTCACTATCTTTTATTGCGCTTTTTAGATTATGCTAGGCCATATTCAACTATTTATACTATTAAATGCTTATGCCAATGTTTAATTACAGCAAACTCAACCACTTACTGGCTGCAAATTCGCAACGTATATTGGCCTTAATGTTGTTGGCTTTGCATGCTTTTTTAATTTGGGGCGATGGCGCTACCCAATTGCAACGGGCATTTTTTATTTGCCACTACGGCTTATTTTTAATGTGGCAACCAGTGTGGCGCAGCACAGAAAAGCTTACCAAAACCGCGATTGCAGTATTTATTGGCGTGGGTTCAATCGCTTTTTTTTACATTAATTGGTGGCTTACCGCCATGTGGTTATCCATTTTATTTGGCTTGCTGGGTGGCCGCGTTTTTTCTGAAGAATCCAAAGCCAATCGCGTAGTGCATATTTTAGCGGCTAGTTATTTACTGGCCATGTTACTGTTGTGGGTGGTGCCTAAATTACTTGGCTCTTCAGATGATTTAGAAGCCGCTAAATTTGTCATTCGTTATTTAACGCCTATTTTACCGCTGGCTATTTTGTTTATTAGTACGCAATCGCACAAAGCTGGGCAGCAGCCTGTGCTGGATTTCTTTTATACCCTGCTACTGATGCTGATGGCATTTATATTGACTTTATCTAGCTATGCCATTGGTACAATTCAGGCCATTAATTATGTGCAAGTGATGTTTATAACCATATTTGGCTTAGCCTTTGGTTTAATGATTTTTAGCTTTTTTTGGAAGCCAAACACCCGATTTTCAGGTGTGGAGCTATTAATGTCGCGATATTTACTAAGTATTGGCCTGCCTTTTGAAGAGTGGGTTAAAAATATTGCCGCTTTGGGTGAAATAGAATCGACCCCCAATGGTTTTGTGCAAGCGGCAATGGGCGAAATGACGGCATTACCTTGGGTTTCTGGCGTGAGTTGGTTGGCCGATGAAACACAAGGCAAACTGGGCGAAACCTCTCAGCACATTACGCATTTTAACTTTAAAGATTTTCACATGAGCTTGCACACGCGCTGGCAAATTTCGCCCGCTTTGTATGTGCATGTAAAATTATTAACACAAATTATGGGCGAATTTTATGAGGCAAAACGGCGTGAGGAAACGCTGCGCCAAAACGCCTACATGCAAGCGTTTTACGAAACGGGTAGCCGCTTAACACATGATATTAAAAATATTTTGCAATCAGTAGGTACGCTAGTCACTGCGGCAGAGCAAACAGACGACAAAGATAGCGACGCGTTGCTTAAACTGATTCGTAAGCAACTGCCAGTGCTTAACACGCGTATTGCGGCCACGCTAGATAAACTAAAAGCGCCAGGTGAAGATAAAAAACGCTTAGAAAAAATGTCAGCCTGGTGGAAAAATCTGCAATTACGTCACACCCAAGATGGCGTAGAATTTATTGCAGATAACTTGCCGCCGCAAGATATTAATGCCGAGGTGTTGGATAGCGTGCTGGATAATTTGTTGAATAACGCGCTAGAAAAAACCAAATACCAACCCGATACATTGATAAAAGTAGAAATGCATAACACGCCTGAAAGTGGCTTTTATATTGATGTAACTGACAGCGGCAAGGCCATGAGCACACAAATTGCCAGCGATTTATTTAAAAAACATATCGCATCGCCCAACGGCTTGGGGGTTGGCTTGTATCATGCTGCGCAAGATAGTACACAGGCAGGTTATGGTTTAAGTTTGCAAAGTAATGTTAACGGCAATGTAAGCTTTAGAGTGGTTTTAACCACGACAGAATAAAAAACTCTGCTGTCTAGGGCCTAATATCCATGCGGCCTGCAGGCCGATGCCATTTTGAGTAAATTTAATAAAAATAGGCAACAAAAAAGGTGGTAATTGCCACCTTTTTAATGCTTGTGCTGCAAAAACTAGCGCAAACCTTGCATATAATCGGCCACTGCTTGCATTTCGGCATCGGTCATTTTGGCGGCAATTGTCATCATCATAGGCGCATTGGCGCGCTCCGCAGTACGCAATGTGCGCAATTGTTGCAGCGCATAATCAGCATGTTGGCCAGCCAAACGTGGGTATTGTTTTGGAATACCCGCACCATTAGCACCATGACACCCCGCGCAAGCAGGCACGCCAGTAGCCGCGATGCCACCGCGATAAATTTTTTCACCTAACGAGCCAGCGCCATTACTTTTTGCTTTGCCTAAAGTTTGCTTGTAGCCTGCAAAATATACAGCCAAACCTTTCATCTCATCTGCGGTTAAATTTGCCACCATGCCCGCCATTACTGCGTTAGCCCGTTTGCCTTCTTTAAAATTATTGAGTTGCTTTAGCAAATATTCTGGATGCTGGCCTGCCAATTTTGGGTTTAGCGTAATCGCACTATTGCCATCAGCACCGTGGCATGCAGCGCATACGTTTTGTGCAATTTTTTCAGCACCTTTTGGCGCAGCTGGTTCAGGAACTACTTTTGCTATAGTTTCTGCTGCCAGCGTGGGTAAGCTAACAAAATTTAAGGTTAATATTAAAGCTAAAACTAGGCGCATCACAACTCCAAAAAATCTAAAAAATACAAGTTATTCAATTAATTAAGCGCGCATTTTATCAAAAATAGCCAGTTCGTGATAGCATTTGCGCACTTATTACTACAACCGTAAAATCATTCAATGCCGCTATTTCAAAACGCTACCTTTTACATCTCAGCTCACCATTTAAGAGATCTGCCGCCCGCTTCTGGCATCGAAGTCGCTTTTGCAGGCCGCTCAAACGCAGGTAAATCTAGTGCGCTTAACACGCTGGCCAATCATAATCGCTTGGCTTATGTCAGCAAACAACCTGGCCGCACGCAGCTCATCAACTTTTTTACGCTGGGCGACGACAAACATTTAGTCGATTTGCCAGGTTATGGTTATGCCAAAGTGCCAGAAAGTATGCGCGCACACTGGCAAAGCGTGTTGGCGCGTTACCTTAGCGAGCGCACCAGTTTGGGCGGCTTGGTATTAGTGATGGATAGCCGTCACCCGTTACAACCGCTAGACCGCCAAATGCTAGATTGGTTTTGCCCAAGTGGCAAACCCGTGCATGTTTTACTGACAAAAAGTGATAAATTATCGCGCGGCGAGGCAGGTTTAACCTTAGCCAAAACACGTAAAGAATTGCTGGCAGTTTGGGGCGAAAATGTGACTGTACAACTATTTTCTAGCTCTAAAAAATTAGGCGTAGAAGAAGCAGAAAAGGTTATTGGGGCGTGGTTGTTTAAAGATGACACCCAAACCTAAACCTCGTCATACCAGCGAAGGCTGGTATCCAGTCAAGGTGAAGCTGACGAATGCCTATTTGTTGAAGTGTAGCTAGTATTCATTTTGTCTGAATTCTGGCCTGCGCCAGAATGACGGACTTATGCGCGCTTAAAAACCATATCCCAAACGCCGTGACCTAGTTTTATTCCTCTATTTTCAAACTTAGTCAGCGGTCTGTAACTCGGTTTTTCTGCATAATCCACAGCAGTATTTTGTAATTGCGACTCAACTTTCAATACCTCCAGCACCCATTCTGCATACTCTTGCCAATCGGTCGCCACATGCAAATAACCACCAACTTTTAGCTTAGTGCACAGTAATTTTACAAACTCCGCTTGAATCAATCTGCGTTTGTGGTGGCGCTTTTTATGCCAAGGATCGGGGAAGAAAATATGCACGCCATCTAAGCTGGCATCCGCAAGCATATTATGCAAAACTTCTACCACGTCATGCTGAATAATGCGTATGTTAGTAAGTGCTAACTCTTCAATTAGCTTAAGCAGCGCGCCAACACCAGGTGTGTGCACCTCTGCAGCTAAGAAATCACAATCGGGTAAAGTTTGGGCGATTTTGGCGGTGGTTTCGCCCATACCAAAGCCTATTTCTAGGATTTTCTTGCTATCATCTCTGTCAAAAAGCGTGTTTACATCGATGCCCTGCAAGCCATATTCCACGCCATATGCAGGCCACTGCGTTTCTAGCGCGCGTTCTTGGCCTTTGGTGACGCGGCCTTGACGCAGCACAAAGCTGCGGATGCGGCGGTGCATATGTGCATTTTGCAAATCGTTTTCTGTATTTTCAATTTCTGTCATGGCGCGCATTATACGCTAAAGCCCCTCGCCCGCTTGTGGGAGAGGGGTTGGGGAGAGGGTGATTTTTAAATGAATAGCCTCTAATACACTTTCTAATTCACTCAATACTTGATTATTCCAAAACCTCAACACCCTGTAACCTTCGCCCGCTAAAAACTTAGTACGGTTTATATCATATTCAATTTTCTCTGCATGTTGACCGCCATCAATTTCAATCACTAATTTCTGCTCATAACAGACAAAATCTACTTTGTAATTGCCTACTGGTATTTGCCGTTTGAATTTCAGCCCCATGAAACGATGTGCGCGCAAGTAATACCAAAGCACTATTTCGGCATCTGTTTGGTTTGTGCGTAAAGTTTTGGCACTTTGTAAAAGACTCAAATTACCCTCTCTCTAACTCTCTCCCTACAAGGGAGAGAGGATTAAAATCGCCGATATTTATAACATTTTAATGTTATAAAGTATGTGATTTGTCGCCCTGCGCAAAACCAATCAGCGGTGCATCGATGTTTTTAGTCAGGCAAATCACTTTAAACAGCTCACCCATTTCGGCAGGTGAGAGCAGGTTTTGTGCGGCAGCAGCCAGCTTGATATATTGCACATCTTGTGGCGAGTATTGCGCCAAAATAGTTAAAATTCCGCAATTAATTAAAAACTGTGCTTGATTGACATAGCCTGCAAGCCGCATGGATGCTACCTCGCAGAGCATCGCAATAGATGTAAAATCGATATGTGCAGTAATATCTTGCAGCCCAACAAGCGTCAGCGGATTATCGTGCGCCAGTTGCTGATAATGGCACATGAGCGTGCCTTGGTTGCGTTGCGGATGATAATATTCTGCCGCACCAAAACCGTAATCTATTAACAAAATAGCGCCAGTTGCTAGCGTTTCACACAAGCTGCGTACTAAGGCAACGGCAGCTGGGTTAACCTCTGTGATGTAATTTTCAGGCAAATGCGATATCAAATCTTGGGGCAAATGTTCTACTAAGTTTGGTTGCGTTAAAGGCGCATCTTGCCAAATAAATTCATTCAATTTGCTATTAAAACCTACACCGCGCTCACGCCAGCCAACTTGTGTTTTGTGCACAATATGCACGGGTATTGCATCCAGCACCTCGTTGCCCAACACCAAGCCGTTGAATTTTTTAGGTAGTTCGTTTAGCCACACCAGCTTTTTATATAAATATTGCGGCAACCTTGCTTGGCAGGTTTCGCGCTGCACTTGGCGCAAGTAGGCGCTTACTTCTAATATAAAGTACTGTGCTGGTAATGCGTCTAAATGTTTAAGTTCTAGCAATAAATCGACTGCTAATTTACCTGTACCAGCACCCAATTCTAAAATATTAGCATCGCCAGCAGCCAATATCTGCGCGGCTTGCAGGCTAAGTGTTTGCGCAAACAAAGGGGTTATTTCTGGCGCAGTAACAAAATCACCATCTTTACCAAACTTTTGTGCGCCGCCTGCGTAATAACCTAAGCCAGGCGTATAAAGTGCCATTTGCATAAATTCTGCAAAGCTTATCCAACCGCCCGCATTTTTAATTTTTTGTTGAATTAATTGGCACAGCTGTTGGCTAAGTGCTTGCGCCTGCAATGATGCAATGGGTAGATTGTGATTAGATGCTGCGACCATTCCCTATTATAATGTGTGCAATTAAGGATTAAGCAAACGTGACAACCATATTAGATAAAAAAGTAGTTTTAATCACTGGCGGCGCCAAGCGCGTGGGCGCGGCTATTTGTCGCGAGCTGCATGCGCACGGCGCTAATGTCATGATTCATTATAATAAATCGCAAACGGAAGCACGTGCCTTACAAGCCGAGCTTAATTTGCAGCGCGCTAATAGTGTTGCGATTATTCAGGGCGATTTATTAAATATTGCCATCATGCCTAATTTGGTGGCAGAAACCGTGAATCAATTTGGCCAGCTAGATGTGCTAATTAACAACGCTAGCAGCTATTATTCTACTGAAATTGGCCACATTACTGAGGAAAACTGGTACGATTTAGTCGGCAGCAACCTAAAAGCGCCGATGTTTTTGGCACAAGCTGCGGCCGTAGAGTTACGCAAAAACCACGGCTGCGTAGTCAATATTACCGACATGCACATCGAACGGCCGAAAAAAGGTTATGTGGTATATAGCGTGGCTAAAGCGGGCTTGGTCACACTCACAAAATCGCTGGCACATGAGCTTTCGCCAGAAGTGCGCGTGAATGCAGTAGCGCCTGGCCCAGTGCAATGGCCAGAAAATAACCCACAATTTGATGAAGTTTATCGCCAACGCGTGATTAACCAAACGCTGCTTAAAAAAATTGGCAACCCGCAAGATATTGCCAAAGCCGTAAAATTTTTAGTGGCCGATGCGCCATTTATTACTGGCCATGTGCTAGCGGTAGATGGCGGTAGGAGCTTGAATCTGTGATTAAGCATTTACCCGATAACCACTCAAATAATTTTATTAAACTAAGAAACAGTTTAATTAGCGCCACGGGCAAGGCCATTGGCGATTACAACATGATTGAACAAGGCGACACCGTGTTGGTGTGCATGAGCGGCGGCAAAGATAGCTACACCATGCTGATGATGTTGCTGGCGCTGCAAGAGCGCGCGCCAATTGATTTTAAGCTGATTGCGATGAATTTAGACCAAAAACAGCCTAACTTTCCTGAGCATATTTTGCCCGAATATTTTAAAAGCTTAGGTGTAGATTACCGCATTGTTGAGGCAGATACGTATTCTGTCGTAAAAGAAAAAATACCCGAAGGCGCAACAACGTGCAGCCTATGTAGCCGCCTGCGCCGTGGCATTATTTACACCACGGCAAAACAGTTGGGGGCTAACAAAATCGCGCTTGGGCATCACCGAGACGATATTGTAGAAACGCTATTTTTGAATATGTTTTTTGGCGCAAAGCTTAAAGCCATGCCGCCAAAATTAGCGACTAATGATAAACAAAATGTGGTGATTAGGCCGCTGGCTTATTGCAGTGAGAAAGATATTACTAGTTATGCACGCCAAATGGCTTTTCCAATAATCCCCTGTGATTTGTGTGGCAGCCAGCCAAATATGCAGCGCCAAAATATTAAAGCGATGTTGCAAGCGTGGGAGCTGGAGCAGCCAGGCCGCATCAATAATATTTTTCGCGCCATTGGCAATGTGGAGCCATCGCATTTGGCCGATTTCAATTTATACGATTTTAAAGGCTTAACGCAAGCAGAAAAAAGTGATGAAGACCCGCTATTTGGTGATATTGCACAAAAAGAATCTACCAACAATGCACTAAACTTTGCCAGCAACGATGGCACACGGATTGAATTTTCGCGCAACAAATAAGCACATCACTACATTTTTATTTATTTTATAAGCATTGTTTTTATTGTCTAGTTAGCGTTAAGCAAGTTATTATCTAGGCAATTAATTATTTTTTGCTTCAATTCACAAGGTTCAATGTCTAAACTACTCATTGTAGAATCACCTTCAAAAGCCAAAACGCTGCAAAAATACCTCGGTAACGATTTTCAGGTATTAGCTAGCTATGGCCACGTACGTGATTTAATCCCCAAAAATGGCGCGGTTGATCCCGCCAATAGTTTTGCCATGAAGTACGACATTATTGACCGCAATGCCAAGCACATGGATGCGATTGCCAAAGCGGCTAAAGTCGCAGATAGCATTTATCTAGCAACCGACCCCGACCGTGAAGGTGAAGCGATTTCGTGGCATATTGCCGAAATTTTAGCTGATAAAAAGTTACTCAAAAATAAATTACTCAAACGCGTCGAGTTTAATGAAATTACGCAAACTGCAGTTAAACACGCCATTGATAACCCGCGCGATATTGCCATGAATTTAGTCAACGCGCAGCAAGCGCGCCGCGCGTTGGATTATTTGGTTGGTTTTAATTTATCGCCATTACTATGGAAAAAAATCCGTAGGGGTTTATCAGCAGGCCGCGTGCAAAGCCCAGCTTTAAGATTAATTGTAGAGCGCGAGCTAGAAATTGAAGCGTTTAAAAACCAAGAATATTGGACGATTCACTTAGACGCACTTAAACATGCCAACAAATTTAACGCAAAATTGGTGCTGTTAAATGGTGAAAAGGTTGAGCAATTTACGGTTGTAAATCAAGATCAACAAGCAGATATTGTCGGCAAATTGCTGCTGGCTTCGGCAGGTAAAACGACAGTTTCAAGAGTCGAGAAAAAACAACGCAGCCGTAGCCCTGCCGCACCGTTTACCACTTCAACATTACAACAAGAAGCAGTGCGTAAACTTGGTTTTACCACTTCTAGGGCAATGCGAGTCGCTCAGCAATTGTATGAGGGCGTAGATGTTGGATCTGGAACAACTGGCTTAATCACTTACATGCGAACAGACTCTTTTAGCATGGCGACAGAAGCGGTGATGAGCATTCGCGATTATGTGAAGAAAAATTTTGAGGCGGATTACTTACCAAAATCGCCCATTATGTACAAAACTAAAGCCAAAAATGCGCAAGAAGCGCACGAGGCAATTCGCCCCACCGACATCAACCGCGCGCCTGCAAAAATGCGCCAATACTTGAACGACGAACAATTTAAACTGTACGAAATGATTTGGAAGCGTAGCCTTGCTTGCCAAATGTCACCTGCTAAATTTGATGCTGTCAGCGTCGATTTGAGTGTGGGCAGCGAGGCCAATTTATTCCGCGCTACGGGTCAGACTTTAGTATTCCCAGGTTTTATCGCAGTGTATATGGAAGGCCGTGATGACGACGAAGATGAAGACGGCGAATCTAAATTACCGCATTTAGAAACTGGCGAAGTTTTAACCGTAGAAAAAATCTATGGCGACCAGCACTTTACCGAGCCGCCACCGCGTTATGGCGAAGCCAGCTTGGTGAAAATTTTAGAAGAATACGGTATTGGCCGCCCTTCTACTTACGCCAGCATTATTAGCACGCTACAAGACCGCGAATATGTCATCCTAGACAAAAAACGCTTTACGCCGACCGATGTGGGCCGCGTGGTGGTTAAATTTTTAACCGAGCATTTTACCAAATATGTGGATTATGACTTTACCGCCAACCTAGAAAATGCGCTGGATAACGTGGCGGATGGAAGCCGCGAGTGGATTCCGTTGATGGATGAGTTTTGGCAAGGTTTTAACAACCAAATTATTAGCAAGGCTGATGTTGACCGGCCTGGCAACGAATTAATTGATGAAGCATGCCCAAAATGTGGCCAGCCATTACAAAAGCAATTGAGTCGCTACGGCACTTTTATTGGCTGTACCGGCTATAACAACGAACCGAAATGCGATTATAAACGCAGCATGAATGGCACTGCGCAAGCAGGCGCAGACCCAGTGACGATAGGCAAGGATACAGAATCTGGCAAAGAAATTTACTTGATGAATGGGCCGTATGGGCCGTATTTACAAGTTGGCGTTGCGGTTGAGGGCGATAAGAAAAAACCCAAGCGTGTGAGCATACCGAAAGAAATTGCTATCACCAGTGTGAATATCGACATTGCCCATATGTTGTTAAGTTTGCCGCGTGATTTAGGCCTGCACCCTGAAACCAATAAAAAAATTGTCGCTAATATTGGTCGTTTTGGACCGTATGTCAATCACGATGGAAAGTTTAAATCGATACCCAAAACGGAAAGTGTATTTAGCATTGATAACGCTGGCGCGGTGGCATTGCTAGCTGCCGCTAATACTGGCCCTGCGCCAATCGCCGATTTGGGCGCGCATCCTTCTGGTGAAGGTCGAGTAGAGATTTACGCTGGCCGTTACGGCCCGTATGTGCAGCACGCCAAAATTCGCGCGACGATTCCAAAAAGTGTAGAGCCCGAAGATCTCACCATGGATGAAGCACTAGGTTTGCTAGCTGAAAAAACGGCTAAAGATGAAGCGGCGGGTAAAACTGGCGCTAAAAATGGCGGCAAAAAAACCTTTACTAGAAAAGTGGCTACTAAAAAAACTGCAACAAAAAAAGTGACTACAAAAACGGCTGTTTCAACAACCAAAGTAATAAAAGCTACAGGCAAAAAACCTGCAGCTAAAAAAGCTGCTATTAAAAAATAAGTTTTTTCATTTGTTTATTTGTTTTTTAAAAGCATATTCAGCTGCCACGCCTGCAAGCCAATATCCATGCGGCTTGCAGAGCATCATGTAGCGCTCGATAGATTCTAAACTAAATATTAAGCACAAAAAAGGCGCATCATTTGCGCCTTTTTAACAAACAGCTTAAAAACTAGGGATGCTTAGCAACCACCAGCGGCTTTTCAAAACGACTTTTTTCAATCTGGGTTTTTTCAATCTGGGTTTTTTCAATTTGGCCTAGCGTAGTTTCTGGCGTAGGTATTGGTGCGCTATGATTATATTCCATCCATTTGCGCACACGGTTGGCATCGCCAATACGTGTTTGCTTGCCAATAGAATCAAGCAGCACAACAATCATAGGCTCGCCCGCAATGGTGGCCTGCATCACTAAACAACGGCCAGCCTCATTAATAAATCCAGTTTTAGATAAGCCAATTTGCCACTCGCCAGTACGCACTAGGCCATTAGTGTTGTTAAAATTCACTGCATATTCACGGCCTTCTACATACACTTCATGTGAGGGGCTGGTCGTGGCTAATCTAATTTCTGGATATTGGTAAGCTGCTTGCACCATTTTGGCTAAATCTTCTGCCGTAGATACGTTTTCAGAATCTAAACCTGTGGGGTCTACAAAGCGGGTATGTGTTAAGCCAAGTAATTTAGCTTTGGCGTTCATGGCTTTTACAAATGCGTATTTACCGCCAGGGTAATGACGGCCAATGGCAGAAGCGGCGCGGTTTTCAGATGCCATCAGTGCAAGTTGCAACATATCGCCACGGCTTAAGCCAGAACCAACAGATAAGCGTGAGCTGGTACCTTTAATATAATCAACATCTTCATCTGACACATAAATTATTTCATCAAACGATAGTCCTGCATCCAAACTCACCATGGCAGTCATTAACTTAGTGATTGAGGCGATTGGTGTAGGTAAGCTAGTATTTTTTGCGTAAATAATTTCGCCTGTCGCTTGATTCATAATCAAGGCTTTACCAGAGGCCAATTGCAATACGCCACTGCCATCATAGCTATCTTCAACAGGTCTTGGTGTATATAAAGCCTGCGATGAACGTAAGCGTACGCTGACTTTTTGGGTGGATTTTTTGTAACGGCTAGAAATGCGGTGCTTACTCAATGCATTTTTTTGGCTAACGCTAATACGTTTGTTGGCTTTTTTGTGCGCAGCCAATACTTCTAGCGGCGTTGCCACCAAAGCCAATGCTATATAAAACAGCACCATTTTTTTAAAAAATAAATTTAACATCGTCGTTACGCCCCACCAACATTTAAAATAATATTAACCAATAAATTGTTATTTGTCATTAACTTAGCGCATATTTATAAAAAAAATATTAACATTGCTTGGTTTGTGACTAATTTAATACACAAACAAAATGCTGCTAAAATAGTGGCGTAATTAAACTTTTTTGTAATTTTTGCATCCGTTAGTACATCATTTAGCTATTATTTGTTAGGTCAGACCGTGAAATTTCCAACTCAGTTGCATTACACACCAGAACATTTATGGGTGCAGCAAGACCCGCATGGATATTGGCTTGCAGGCATTACCGATTATGCTCAAGATTTACTCGGTGACATCGTGTTTATTGAGCCGCCCAGGGTAGATGATACGCTGATAAGCGGCACGCCTTGTGGAATCGTAGAATCTGTCAAGACAGGCTCAGATTTGCATGCCCCGATGAACGGCGTAGTGACAGAAATAAATGAAGATTTACTAAATGCGCCCGAGGGCATTAACGACAAGCCCTATACTGCGTGGATATTTAAGTTTAAGCCGATGGATGCGAACGAAATTGGCCATTTTTTAAGCGCTGAGGCTTACCAAAAGCTAATCGAACATAATTAAATGTTTTCAATTGGTTTATTTGGGCAGCACAAATTTTACTTTCAGCAATAAATCATGCAATTCGGCAGTCAACTGCTTGCGTAAATCCGTTTCTAGCGTTGGCAGAGCGCTGGCCAGCATGAGCTGTATATTATCCCGTAGTACTTCTTGCACGGCAGGTAAATCCGCATTAACCGTGGCTAAGAAGCTATCGCGCACTTGTTGCGTTTGCGCAGTCATTTCATCGGCAAATTTAGTTTTCACATCATCTACTGCCGCCTCATAAATACTGGGTATTGCCTCGGTAATCGTGGCGCGCATTTGCGTCAGCACATCTGCTTGTAATAGCGCCATTTGCGCTTGTAAATCTTGTTTTGCATGTTCATTTAATGCATTAAAACTGTTGGTGAGTGCCTCGCCCAATTGTGCTTGATGTGCGCTTAACGATTGCGCCTGAAACGCTTGCAGCTCGGTATTTAATTGCTGGCTAATTTGTTGGGTTATTGCCTCTTGCTGCTCGCTAATGGCACTGGTATAAATATCTGGCATGGCCTCAATAAAATTACTGCGCATTTGCGCAATCGCATCTGCGTGCATCGCTTGCATGTGTGTGTGTAAATCGTGTTGTGCGTTTTGCGTAATCGATTGATACGCATCGGTAAATGTTTGCCCTAGCAAAGCTTGATGCTGGCTAATTGATTGCGCTTGAAACACTGTCATTTCGCTATTAATTGTTTGCATCATGGTTGCACTTACTTGCGTTTGCATGGCTTCTACATTCACGTTAATTTGCGCATTGGCATTTTGCACAGCCGCTTGCATGCTGTCTGTCAGCATCGTATCTGCGTTTGATACGGCGTTTGTTTGCAGCTCTGCAATGCGATCTTCTAAGCTTAGCCTTACCGCATCGGCACTGGCTTGATACATGCGCGGTAGCTCAGTTTTTAAATCAGCCTTAGTTTTATCAACAAAATCAACCGTGCGCGCCTCAATACTCGCTTGGGTATTAATGACTTCATCTTGCAACTCATCTATCAGCTCTTTTCTTAGCGCTGCGTGCACCGTTTCGGTTACGGTTTTAATAATATCGGCCTCTAACCTTGGTTTAACATGCGCGGCAATACGCGCAATTAGTTCTGGCGTAATTTGACTAATATCGTCTTTCGGTTTGTAAGCAGGCTCGGCAGCTGGCCTAGGTTGATAAACTTCGGTCAGTAGTGGTATTTTTTTATCTGTCACTTTTGCTCTCTATTCGCATGTAGGCTGTTCACAACTAAACCTTGGTATTATCAATATTTTTAATTTCATAACCACGGTCGCGATAAAATTTATAACGCCCACGGGCGGCCAATTTATCTTGTTCATCGGTGCCTACCAGCTCTACCAATTGTGTGAATCGACTAAAAAAACTAGGTTGGCTATGACTCATATTAACCAATAGTTCGTCTTGTAGCAAAGCGTCATTTTCAACATGCAATAAAATCGGCGTGTGTGCAGCCAACACATCGCTGGCTAATGTGTTGGGTAAAAAACTGGCTTCCTCAGCCTGCCACAAACCCGCGCTTATTTGGTTTGCTGCAGCTTGGCTAGCCGCATAAATAGTCACTTTGCGATATTTTAAAAGCGCCGCCTGCGTTATGCTGTTAAGAAGTGCTTGCTTATCAAGCACATTAAAATAAAAATCAATACGCGTCATTTATTTGCTGGCGTTATGTTCAGCACGGTTCACCAAAAATGTCGTCAACAACGGCACTGGCCGACCCGTGCCGCCTTTTTCTTTACCGCTTTTCCATGCCGTACCTGCAATATCTAAATGCGCCCAATCGTATTTTTTGGCAAAGCGCGACAAGAAACAGGCTGCCGTAATACTGCCACCAGCGCGGCCGCCAATGTTTGCCATATCGGCAAAGTTGCTATCTAGTTGCGTTTGAAATTCTTCCCACAGCGGCATGTGCCAAGCACGGTCGTGCGCAGCCTCGCCCGCGGCTAATAATTCTGCAGCCAGCGAATCTTTATTACTAAATAAACCGCTTGGGTGATGCCCTAGCGCAATCACGCAAGCGCCCGTTAGCGTAGCAATATCCACCACTGCACTTGGCTCAAAACGCTCTGCATAAGTGAGCGCATCACATAAAATTAAGCGGCCTTCGGCATCGGTATTTAATACCTCAATGGTTAAGCCTGACATACTGGTTAAAATATCGCCTGGCTTAATGGCGCCCGCATCTGGCATATTTTCGCAAGTAGCGATTAAACCAATGGCGTTAATGGCTAAATTCATTTCGCCTATGGCTTTAAATGTGCCCAACACGCTGGCTGCACCACACATGTCGTACTTCATTTCATCCATATCACCACCCGGTTTTAGCGAAATACCGCCAGTATCAAAAGTAATGCCTTTGCCCACTAGCACAGTAGGTTTTTCATTTTTTTTGCCATTTAAATGTTGTAACACAATAAAACGTGGCGGCTCTACACTGCCTTGCGCCACACCTAAAAATGAGCCCATGCCCAATTTTTCAATTTCTTTTTGCCCAAACACTTCCACTTTAAAACCATAGCTTTTTGCCAGTTTTTTTGCTTGTTCGCCCAAGTAAGTAGGGGTGCAAATATTGGGCGGCAAATTACCTAAATCTTTAGCCAAGCTCACGCCAGCGCTAATGGCCATGCCATGTTTTATGCCGGCCTCAGCCGCTTTGCTGTCATCTTTATCCACAAAAATTGCAATGCTATTTAGTGCAATCGGCTCCGCTTTTTTTTGTTTTATCGCATTCACTTGATAAGTCGCGTCCATCGCTACCTCTACCAATTGCGCTACTTTATTTTTAATATCACATTTTTTTATGACAATTTCTGTTAAAAATAAGCTGGCATTTACTACACCTTTAGGTAGCGCTTTAACAGCGGTGCGCACCGCGTGGCGATATTGCTTTTCACCAAATTCATCTTGCTTACCCAACCCTACCACTAATACCCGTGCGGCTTGCAGGCCAGTTAATGCATGTAATAATAAGCTGCTGCCTGCTTTACCTTCTAAATCACCCGTTTTTAATACGGCACTAATCGCGTTATTACTTGTAGCATCGATACTTTTTGCCGCTTCGCTTAATTTTTTGCCTTCAAACACGCCGACAACCAAGCAATCTGACTTTTGTTTTTCAGGATTTCCGATTTTTATGCTAAATTCCACTGTATGCCCTTTACGTTTCAATTAATAAGTAATTATCTAGCGTTTCGACATGAAATCAAAGCGTAAATTTCAACTTTGCTAAATTTTAAAGATGTAAATTGAAGATATTTAAAAAATCCCTCTCGCACGAGCTTATTAGCACCGCAGGCGGCGTGTTTGTCATCTTAATTGGCATAATCATTGCGCAGCGTGTGGGCAATCTCATTCGCTTGGCGGCAAAAGGTATTTTGCCTAACGATGCCATTAACACCATACTAGGCTTTAGTATGGTGCGTTATATGCCGATGATTTTATCGTTAAGTATTTTTTTGGCAGTATTACTTACGCTTACACGCTGGCATCGCGATTCTGAAATGGTGGTGTGGTTTAGCGCTGGCTTGGGCTTAAATAAATGGATAAAGCCTATTCTAACTTTTGCAATACCCGTCATTGTGGTGATTTCGCTGTTTAGTTTTTTAGTGATGCCATGGGCAGTTAACAAAGTAGAAGATTACCGCGTGCAGCTAAAAAGCCGTGATGATTTATCTACCATTAGCCCTGGCGTGTTTAAAGAATCGAGCAATGGCGAGCGCATTTATTTTATTGAAAGTTATGACGAACTAGGTAATGTGGTTAAAAATATTTTTGTGCAATCTACCCAGCACCAAAAAACTGGCGTCATTGTCGCCAAGCAAGGCAAGCGCGAAAAAGCAGATAATGGTGATAATTTTTTAGTGATGGAAAAAGGCCGTCGTTATGAAGGCAAACCCAATACTGCTGAAATAAATACCACAGAATTTGAACGCTATGCCATTCGCGTAGAAACTAAAGAAGTCGCGCGCCCACCCGATGAAGCCAACGCAAAAACTACTCAAGCGCTATTTAACGCAGTATCTTTAAGCGATAAAGCCGAGTTGCAATGGCGGCTGGCAATACCCGTTTCTGCGCTTATTTTGGTGATGATGGCGATTCCGCTTAGTTTTGTCGACCCACGTGCGGGGCGATCGCTTAACCTAATTTTTGCACTAGTAATTTATGTAATTTACAACAATATTTTAAGCATATTTCAGGCATGGACAACCCAAGGTAGAATCAGCGCCAGCGTTGGCTTGTGGCCTGTGCATGTGTTTTTTGCGCTGTTAGTGTTTTATATGTTTTATCGGCGTAACCATCTGCTACCGCTGGTGCCTGTTTGGCTAACGCATTTGCCTAATTTTAAAGTCAAAATAACTTAAACATATGCAAATTTTTAAACGTTATTTTTGGCAAGAAACCAGCATCAATATTTTAATGATGATGCTAGGTTTGCTGGCGATGTTTTCTTTTTTTGATTTAATTCAAGAGCTAGACAGCCTAGGCCAAGGCAATTATGGCATTAGCCAAATGCTAGTATTTGTGTTGCTGAGTATTCCAGGCCATATTTACGAAGTAGTGCCCGTGGCAGTGCTAGTAGGCATGATGTACAGCCTTGGTACCTTGGCGCGCAACTCTGAGTTGGTGGTGATGCGGGTGAGCGGTCTATCGCTAGTTAATATTGCGTTAATCTTATTAAAAGTTGGCTTGTTATTTACACTACTGACGTTTTTTGTAGGTGAATTAATTACGCCAATTAGCGAAAAAATGGCGCAGCGCATGCGCGTAAAAGCCACAGATTCGGTGATTGCGCAAGATTTTAGAACAGGCATGTGGGTAAAAGATGGCAAAAGTTTTGTGAACGCTGAAACCGTGTTGCCAGACGCTGGTTTATTAAATGTGCGTATTTATGAATTTGACGAAAATTTTAAATTGCGCAGTATTAGTGTGGCCAAAAAAGCTGATTATTTAGATGACCGCTGGGGCTTAACCGATGTGACGCAGACTAAATTTAATACTTTTAATAAGATTGAAAATAATAATGTGCAAACGCAATTTTTTAATAAAGCCAATTGGCGATCGCTGATTCGGCCAGAACTGCTTAACGTGTTATTGGTGGCACCAGAAAAAATGTCCGTGTGGAACTTATACGCGTTTATCAATCACTTAGAAACTAATAAACAAAAAACCACGCGTTACGATGTGGCGCTGTGGTCTAAAATGATCTACCCGCTGGCGTGCATGGTGATGGTAATTTTAGCGTTGCCATTTGGTTTTTTACAGCAACGTAGTGGCGGCACCAGCGCAAAGTTGTTTATTGGCATTATGTTGGGCGTAGCTTATCAAATTATGAACCGTGTATTTATTCACTTGGGCGTGCTAAACGATTGGCCGCCATTGATGAGCGCGATTACGCCAACGATATTATTTTTAATGGCGGGTTTGAGTTTGCTGTTTGTGATTGAACGTAGGTAAATGAACATAGATAGGCGAGCGCATATAAGCAACCGTAGATAATCATCCAGCGCAGTTGTTATAGCTGGATAAAACGCGTTTTTAGCAATCTGTCGTGTAAAAATAAACTATTTTTATCTACCAAAACCCAAATAAAGCCTAGCCCACAAGCCAGTATTGATGCGCTTGCCAGGACATATCGTAGGCAAGCTTGTTTTAGGTTTAAATGACTATTTTGCAGATTTGCCGAATCTTGGGTGACCAGCTTTATTTTCCACGTTTTGGTGGCTAATGTTTGGCCTGTTTTTAGCCAACAACGCACAAAATAAAACCCCGTGCAAAGCCATAACACTAATTGCAAAGCATAGCGTTTATAGCCATTGCTAGCATCGCCAAAAAAGCCAATAAAAACCCACGTGCATAGCATGCACAATGCAATGATTATTAACAATTCATACACGCAAGCGGCAATTAATTTTAAACGCGTAGCATTTGGATACATAGGTTTACTTAATGTTGATTACATAAAAAAACCTGCCAATAAGCAGGTTTTAAGGCTTAGATTAAGCATAGTCTAAACTATTCCAGCTCGGGCGCGTAATCCCAATCAATCGTATCTTTGCGCAATTTTTCACGCTCGGCTTCGGGTAATTTTTGATGTTCAGCCCATTTTCTACGAATTTCGTCTTGTTTATTGGTATCTAGCGCATGAAATTGTTGATAGCGTTTGCGTGCGTTCTCGCGCTCGTATGGCGTCATGCGGCTCCAACTATTTAAACGCTTTTGCACCAACTGTTGTTTTTGCGCGTCCATTTTTGGGTAATCTTTGGCAATATCTAGCATTTTTTCACGCTGCCATGCGCGTAAAGTATTCCATTCTGACCCGAGCGGTGCCAGCACTTTTCGCTCGCCATCTGAAAGCTGACTCCAGGTTTTGATAGGTGCGGCACTTGCATCGCCCGCATTATCACTTAACGATGATTTCACGCTACCAATATCACCTAGCGCCAGTTGGATGTTTGTTGCGGATTGCTTAAATTCGCCTGCTTGCAGGCTGGTGACAAACACCGACAATAAAAATAAAAATTTACGCACTACGTTTAATTTCCCTAAAAAAATATTTTATATATTATATTTAAACTACAATTTTGCTTGGTTTAAAGAAGGCTCGAAGCCTCTGTCTACAAACGCTTCTGGTGGCAAATCAGCACCTAACAAAAAGGCATCGCTGGCTTCTTTATGGCTAAAAGCTTGCATCAATACAAAGCCGGTGATGATGGCAGCTAAAATTAGGCCAGTACTAGCCATGCGGTGATGTTGCGCCCAAGCTGATAAACCGCTTAAAGTGCCATCTGCATTGACACTAGCGCCAGAAACTTGTTTCGCATGCACTTTTAGCGCACGTGCGCGACCATTCTCCAGTTGTTTTAAGGTGCGCATGCTCAAGCGATTCGCATGCGCATCTAGCAAGCCCGCTATTTGTTTGCCTTGTGCGTCTGTTTGCTCGGTATTTGTTTGGTTATTGTGCTCTATGCTCATGATTTTACTCCTAAATTTGCTATCGCCCGGCTGCCCAAACCTTGCTTCTCTAGCAAGGCGGCCATTGTATGTACTGCGCGCGAACAGTGCGTTTTAACGCTTCCTTGCGAGCAGCCCATCATTGCGGCGGTTTCTGCTACATCCATGTCCTCCCAATAACGTAATACAAATGCTTCTCGTTGACGCGCAGGCAGCTTTTCCAGCGCTTTTTCAATCAGTTGCAAAGTTTGGCTGCGCTCGAGTTGGGTGGCAGGATTGGTGCCTTCATCTTCTACGTCTATGCTGTCTAGTGGGTCGTGATCATCTTCGCCGTCTTTACCCGCGCCAAAACTCGAGAGCAAGGTGGTCCATAAATTGCGTACTTTTTGTCGACGCCAATAATCACGCATGGTATTTTGTAAAATGCGTTGAAACAACATCGGGTATTCGGCTAATGGTTTATCGGCATACTTTTCGGCCAGTTTTAACATAGCATCTTGCACAATATCTAGCGCAGCATGGTCGTCACGCACTGCGTATACCGTCTGTTTAAATGCGCGCCGCTCTACATCGCGCAAAAAATCTGATAATTGTTGTGAACTGGCCATGAATATTGGGTTTTAAAAAGTAACATCAGTATATCAGCTTTAGGTTTTGTGCTGCTTTAGGTTTTTTGGCCTGTTTGTAATCGCTGCACTTTTAGTTACAATCGCTTAATCAATTAAGCTGAAAGAAGTGCAACAATTATGGCACGCATTTTAATACTGATTATTCTAGGCTGGCTTTTGTATCAAATCATTAAGCGTGTGGTTGCAATTATCCAAACGCCGCAAGAACCAGAGCAAGAAATTAAGCCAGCGCTAAATCCGGAGCTAAAAATAGTACAGTGCGCCAACTGTGGTTGCCATGTGCCAGAATCTGAAAGCACATTAGCCCACGATAAAATCACTTGCAATAATTGCCAAGATAGCAAATAAGCCATGGCACTTGATATTTTTGCCAGCTTAGATAGCAAAATGAAGGCCACGCGCTGGCGTAGCTTGCAGCTTTACAATGCCTATCGCATTTTAATTGCGCTGCTATTTTTGGTTTTGCAAGGCTTGCTTAACAAAGACGATTTAACATCTAAAGGCGAACTTTTTCCCACCATTATTATTGCTTATTTTGTTTTTAGTGTTGTGTCTGCCATTTTTACCTGGCTGCAAAAACCCAAAATCGATATTAGCCTGCCGATACAAATTCTTTTGGATATTGGCTTTATTTTGCTGTTGATGCACGCGCAAGATGGCAGCCAAAGCAGCGTCGGTTTATTATTGATTATTGCCATCGCCAGCGCCAGTTTAATTAGTGCTGGCCGCTTAGCCTTATTCTACGCGGCTGTTGCCACCATAGGCATTTTGCTAGAACAAACCTATCGTGCTTTATTTATTGATACATTAGCAAACAACTACACGCCAGCGGTATTGCTCAGTTTGGGCTGTTTTGCTACCGCGTGGCTGGCCTATAGCTTGGCCAAACGCAGTCAAGAAAGTGAAATGCTGGCCTCGCAACGGGGTTTAGATGTACAAAATATGGCGCAAATTAACGCGCTGATTACCCATGAAATGGATGATGGCGTGTTGGTGGTCGATCAACATTTACAAATTAAACACCATAATATACAAGCAGAAGTATTGCTGGGTATTGAAACGCCAGCAGAGACCAATCAGGCAAGTGATTGGTTAGAAAAACCGCTGGCAGACGTTTCTAGCGAAATGCACGACTTAATTAAAAATTGGATGCAACAAACTGAGCTGGCGCGTGATTTTTCTGCGCCCAACACCTTTAAATTAAGCGCACAATCGCGTGAATTGCAGATAAGATTTTTACCAATTAGCGATAACAAACAACAAGGTGCGGTGATTTTTATCGAAGATTGGTCGCAAATGCATACGCAAGCGCACCAAGTGAAACTGGCGGCGTTGGGCCGATTAACCGCCAATATTGCGCACGAAATTCGCAACCCATTAAGCGCTATTAGCCACGCCAACCAACTGCTGCAAGAAGAAGATTTTGAGCCCGCCGTTAAACGTATGCTGCAAATTATTAGTGACAACGTACAACGCGTCGACCAAATTATTAAAGACGTGCTAGAGCTAAACCGACGCGATCGCACCAATCAAGAAACCATTTATTTAGAAAATTTTATTAGCGATTTTTATGTGCAATTTTGTGCAGTTGAAAAAATCCCTGCACATTGTTTTAGCCTGGAACTAAAGCATGCCGATACTTTGGTAGCGTTTGACCGCAGGCATTTAAACCAAATTTTATGGAACTTGTGCAAAAATGGTTGGCGCCACAGTAAAAATGCAGAAAATAGCCTAAAATTAACGGTGTATGTTTCTGCAAAAACGCAAACGGTGCACATAGAAATTAGCGATGATGGCGAAGGTATTGCTGAAAACGTGCGTGCGCATTTGTTTGAGCCTTTTTTTACCACCGAAAAATCGGGCACAGGCTTGGGGCTGTATATTGCGCGTGAGTTGGCCGATGCCAATGGCGCCAAGTTACAATATAAAACATCCAATAAAGGCACCCAATTTATGATGCATATTAAGAAAGTTTAAGCGAAAAATGGCACAATTTAATTGCTTAGTGGTGGATGATGAAACCGATATTCGCGAACTAGTGGTGTTAACGCTAGAACGCATGGATATTCGCGCCGACAGCGCTGCCAATATTGAAGAGGCCAAACAACTATTAGGCCAACGCAGTTACGATTTATGCCTGACAGATATGCGCTTGCCAGACGGCTTGGGGCTAGAGCTGGTGCAACATATCTCGGCCAACTACATCGGCCTGCCTGTGGCGGTGATTACCGCCTATGGCAGTGCAGAGAACGCAGTTTCTGCCTTAAAAGCCGGCGCGTTTGATTATTTAACCAAACCGATTTCGCTAAAACAATTACGGCCGTTGGTAGAGTCGGCACTAAAGCTTTCTAGCAGTGACGCAAAAGAGACTAAAAATACAGTGGATTTAATTGGCAGCTCGCCCGCCATTGATTATGTGCGCACCATGATAGAAAAGCTGGCGCGCAGCCAAGCGCCAGTATATGTCAGCGGTGAATCGGGTAGCGGTAAAGAACTAGCGGCACGGCTAATACACAGCAATAGCTCGCGCCGAGACAAAATGTTTGTGGCGGTAAACTGTGGCGCGATACCCGAAAACTTAATGGAAAGCGAATTTTTTGGCTACAAAAAAGGTGCTTTACCAGGCGCTGCGCAGGATACTTCTGGCTTATTTCAAGCCGCCAACGGCGGAACGCTATTTTTGGACGAAGTCGCCGATTTACCGCTTGCCATGCAGGTAAAATTATTGCGCGCGATTCAAGAGAAAAAAGTGCGTACTGTGGGCGGTACGGCCGAAGAAAGCGTAGATGTACGCATTATTAGCGCCACCCATAAAAACCTAGGTACCATGATGGAACATGGCCAGTTTAGGCAAGATTTGTATTATCGGCTTAATGTGATTCAGCTAAAAATGCCAGCCCTGCGTGACCGCCCTGAAGATATTCCAGAACTTACACAAAAGCTGCTGCAAAAAATTTGCAATGCGCAGCAAATTAGCCCGCCTATATTGGAAGATAGCGCCAAAAAAATGATAGCCGAGTTGCAATTTGCCGGTAATGTGCGCGAGCTAGAAAACATGCTAGAGCGCGCACTGGCCTTGTGCGATGGCGTAAAAATTACCGTTGACGATTTATTTATGTATGAAGAAGCACAAATCAGAAAACCAGCAACAACACAAAACGACTTTGAACCAAGTAATGGCGCAGAGGTTGGCTTGCCAGAGTACCTTGAAGAAATTGAAAAACGCGCCATTATTAAGGCGCTAGAAAAAAGCAATAACAACAAAACGGCAGCGGCTAAATTGCTGGGTGTGAGCTTTAGAACGCTAAGATATCGCTTGGCCAAACTTGGTTTGGCTAAAGATGATGATTTGAATTTAGATGAGGAAGAATAACAAAAATACGCACCAAAAACGCATCACATTAAATCGCTACATTAAAACACATGCCCTGCAAGCCAATATCTATGAGGCTTGCAGGCCTGCTCTGGAATGTCGTAGTCTAGTGGCATTAAAAATCTCTCGTGCTTGTTTAGCTAGGTTTTAAACTAAAACTTAAGTTAAAAATCTTAAGTTAAAACAATCGCCAAATACGTCACATACAACGTACCATTTATCAGCAAATGCCATACGCGTAAATCGCCTTTTTGTGCAATTAAACGTAACCAAATGGCGGCGATTAGCGTAATAATAATGCCCCACAACACTTCTTTGCGCGGCTCCCACGGCGTTAACATAATGCCGATGGCAGGTAACAAGGTGCCCTGAAACACCATCGCACCCGTAATATTGCCAAATGCCAGCGTATCTTTGCCTTTGCGTATCCACAAAATACTGTTCACTTTCTCTGGCAATTCAGTTGCAATTGGAATAATCAGCAATGACAATAACAATGCAGAAATGCCAACAATTGCCGCCACGCCTTCTACTTGATTAATAAAGCCTTTTGCGCCTAATACCAACAAGCCTAAGCCCAATAATAGCTGCAAAACGACCACTGCCATATTGTTAGGTAAGCCCAATTTGCACAAAAACATATCGCTACCTGCCTCTGTCGCATGGCCATCTTCTACTAAGCCTTTGGATGCACGTATAGTCATATAAACATACACTACATAAATCATCACCATAATAAAGCTAATGCCGTAGCGCACTGCAATTTGCGTGTGCGGCACATACATGGCGATGGCGGCCACGGTAAATGCAAAAATAAAAAAGTTTAAATCGCGCAACAAACCCGTGCGCTCTGGCCGTAAATGGCCAACTGTGGTGCGGCGTTTCCACACCGACATGGCCATTAGCGATAATGATAGTGTAGCCAACATCAGCGGCGCGCCTAATATGGCACCCACGCCAATATCATGGCCAGCACCTGCGGAACCAGTGGCCGAAGTATATGAAAAAATTGCCAACAGCGGCACTAAAGTCTCTGGCAGCGCAGTACCCACCGCAGCAAAAATGGAGCCTGTCACGCCCTCAGAAATGCCTAATTTTTCACCTAAATGCTCTAGTGCGTTGGTAAACACCTCGGCTGCAATTAAAATCACTACTAACATTGCTAAAAGCTGCACAAAAATCATTTTTTACCTTTACAATTTGACTTAACGATAAGATTCTAGCCGATAAGCGTATTATTTTCATGTATAAATTTCATGCATAAGCAAAAATTAACAGTAGACGCTGCCGGTTATGTCACGGCGGCTAGACAAATTACCTCGCCCAATTTTGATGCGCGACCAGCGCATGAAATTAGCATGATTGTGCTGCACAACATTAGCCTGCCACCCAATGAATACGGGGGTGCTGGCGTGGTGCAGTTATTCACCAATTGTCTCAACCCAAACGAACATCCCTACTATGCCGAGATTTATACCCGCAAAGTATCAGCACACTTTTTTATTCGGCGTGATGGTGAGTTAGTGCAGTTTGTATCGTGCCTGCAACGGGCATGGCACGCGGGCGCATCTCATTGGCAAGGGCGTGAACGTTGTAATGATTTCTCAGTCGGAATAGAGCTAGAAGGTAGTGACGATGAGGCATTTAAGCCGGCGCAATATACAATGCTTAATCAGCTGATTAGTTGTTTAAAAAATAATTATGCAATTCAACATATTGTGGGGCATTCTGATATTGCGCCAGGCCGCAAAACCGACCCTGGGCCTTGTTTTAATTGGGATGCGATTAACAAAAAATAAATAAACTATGAAAAAAACCATTCTATTTTGTATGTGCGCAAGCCTGTTACTAAGTGCATGCAACAAAACTCCAGATGCCAATAAAAAAGAAACCGCATCTGGTGCTAAAGCCACGCAAATTAGCGTGGTAAAAGTACAAGCGCAAAATTTAAGCGTGTATGAGGAAGCGATAGGTACACTAGAAGGCGTGATAGACCCGACGGTGGCGGCAGAAATATCCGCACGCGTCATTAAAGTGCTGGTTCACCCTGGCCAAACAGTTAAAAAAGGGCAAACCATTGCCTTGCTTGATGGCAGCGATTTTGGCTTTCAGCGGCAAGAATCACAAACAGAAGTTGCACGCATTGAGGCATTGCTTGTGAATCAGGCCAAAGTGGTCGAGCGTAATCGTACATTGGTAGACAAAAACTTTATCTCTAAAAACGCATTAGATGATGCATCTGCACAAGAAAATGCACTTAAACAACAGCTTGCAGGTGCCAAAAGCCGCATTAGCACCATTAACCACAACAACGCCAAAAATCGTGTGATAGCGCCCACCGATGGCATAGTAGAAAAACAATTGGTGGCAGCGGGCGATTTTGTGCGTGTGGGCGACCCCATTTTGCAAATTATTAGCAAACAATTGCTGCGCGCGCATTTGCCTTTTCCCGAGCATATTGCAGCCAAGCTTAAACCTGGCTTGCCGATTTTGTTAACGACGCCCACTTCTAGCAAACAAGTGAAATCGGTGATTAACCAGCTAAAACCGCAAATTGTAGCCAATAACCGCAGCATTGATGTGATTGCCGATGTGCGTAACGAGGCTGATTGGCAACCAGGGGCCAGTGTAAAAGGCCGCGTACTATTTGGCGAGCGCGCTAGCGCCATTACTGTGCCAGAACAAAGTGTAATTTTGCGGCCAGCTGGCGAGGTAGTCTACCAAATTGAAAATAATGAAGCCGTGCAACGCATTGTAAAAACAGGCTTATTGCAAAATGGCCAAGTAGAGATTTTAGAAGGCTTGCAAGGCAATGAAACGATTGCAGTGGATGGTGCAGCGTTTTTAACTGATAAAGCCAAAGTGAATATTTTAAAATAGAAACTTATTAACTTTTAAATATGAATTTGCCAGAACTATCAATTAAACGTCATGTCCTTGCGTGGATGCTGTCGGCCATTTTGGTGCTGTTCGGCATTATTAGTTACCAGCGCATTTCGGTCGATCGCCTGCCGAATATCGATTTTCCCATCATCACCATCACCACCACGCTAAAGGGCGCAAACCCTGATATCGTTGATACATCCATCACCAGCGTCATTGAATCTGCCATCAATACCACGGCTGGCATTGAGCATATTCAATCTACATCGTCGCCAGGTGCATCTATTATTGTGGTCACCTTTAAGTTAGAAAAAGACATTAACGTGGCTTATAACGAGATACAGGCCAAGCTTAACACGGTGCTACGGCGCCTGCCCACCGACACCGACCCGCCTACCCTGCAAAAAGCCGAAACCAATACCGACCCTATTTTATGGCTGGCACTAACGGGTGACAGAACCGTGCAGCAGCTTAATTTATATGCGCTGAATGTGCTAAAAAAGAAGCTAGAAACCATTAATGGCGTGGGTGAGATTCAACTGGGTGGGCGGCGCGATCGCAATATTCGCGTAGAACTAAAAACCGACCGCATGACGGCTTATGGCATGACTGTAAATGATGTAACTGCCGCTTTTAACCGCGAACATGCGCAAGTACCAGGCGGGTTTTTAGTAGGCGGCCAATCAGAAAAATTGCTGAAGCTAGATTTAGAATTTCACACCACGCGCGACATGAGCAACATGGTAATAGCCAACCGCGATGGCGCAATTATTAAACTTAAAGATATTGCCGAGATTAAAGATGATTTAACCGATTTTAGGCAGCTAGCACATTTTAACGGCAAACCCACTGTGGGCTTGGGCATTATTAAAGTACCCAACGGCAATACGGTAGAAATTATTAATGAGGTTGAACGCCGATTGGCAAGCGATATCAAGCCTAATTTGCCACCTGGCCTAAAAATTGAAACCTCTGCCAACGATGCGCCATATATTCAGCAAATGATAAAAGGGCTGCAAAACCACTTGCTAGAAGGCACCATTTTTGCTGCGCTGGTGGTGCTTATTTTCATGCGCTCGGTCAGCTCTACCGTGATGATTTGCTTAGAAATTCCTGTCTCGCTGCTAGGCGCCATCGCCGTGATGTATTTTGCGGGTTACAGCTTTAACAGCATGACGCTGCTAGCCTTGCTGCTGCTGATTGGCGTGGTAGTAGATGACGCCATTGTGGTGCGAGAGAGTATTTTGCGACACATGGATGGCGATATAAGTAATAACATTAGTGCGGCAGACCGCAAAAACCCGCAAAAAATGGCGCAATTTCGCCGCCAAGCCAGTATTAATGGCTCTAACGAAGTCACTTTTGCCGTTATAGCCGCATCGCTATCATTGGTGAGTATTTTTGGCCCGGTAATTTTTATGGATGGCATTATTGGTAAGTTTTTTAAAGCATTTGCCTTGGTGGTAACCGCAGGCGTGCTGGTGTCGTTGTTTGTGTCGCTTACGCTAACGCCAATGTTGAGTTCGCGTTACCTCAATGCTGCGCAATCGACAGGTTGGCTTAATATTAGGCTTACCAACTTTTTTATAGGGCTAGATAATCAATATCGCAAATTAATAGGCTGGAGCTTAAACCACCGCGTAAAAGTGCTGCTGGCAACTGTATTCATTGTAGCGGCTAGTAGCTTTTTCTTTAAAAACGTTAACAAAGAATTTGTGCCAGAATCAGACGAAGGCAAATTTAGTATTAGCTTTAAAACACCGTTAGGCTCTAACTTAACGTATACCAACGGCCGCTTGGATGAAGTAGAAAAAATATTATTAACGCACACTGATGACATTGCCAGCTTTTTTTCTGTCATCGGCGCTGGACAACAAGGGCAAGTTAACCAAGGTCGTATCAGTGTACGCTTAAAAGATAAACATGCACGCCCACATAGCCAAGCGGAGATTATTGAATATTTAAAAACCGAGCTGGCTGTGGTACCAGGCGTAAAAGCTTTTCCTGTGCCCTCATCGGCGGTGCGCGGCCAGCGCAGCGAAAAACTGCAATTTAATATTACTGGCCCCAGTATAGAAAACGTCAGCAAATACGCCAAAGTCATACAACAACAACTAAACGATATTAGCGGTATGGGCAAAGTCGATTTAGATTTGCAGCTTGATTTACCGCAATTAAGCATGCAAATAGATCGCGAACGCGCGGCCAGTTTTGGCATTAGTGCCACCGATATTGCAACCGCAGTAAACGTATATGCAGGCGGTGCTAATATTGCCAAGTTTAACGATGCCAATGGCGACGGCCAACGCTATGATGTGCGACTAAAAGCGGGTGGTGGCAAATTTATGCAAGCCACTGATTTTAATAATATTTACTTGCGCGCCAGCACGGGTGATTTAGTACGGCTTGATAGCGTAGCTACATTTAAAAAAGAACTGGGCCCTGCGGTGATTGGCCGTTACGATTTGCAATATGCTGCCAACTTATACGCAAGCCCTAGCATGCCGCTGGGCGAGGCGGTTGAGCATGTAGAAAACATTACCAAAAAAGTATTGCCTGGCGATTACAAATACAAACTAAGCGGCCAAGCAGAAGAATTTGCTAAAACCTTTAAAAATGTTAGCTTTATTTTTACACTGGCGTTGATACTTTTATATATGGTGCTGGCTAGCCAATTTAACTCGTTTTTACAACCATTTGTGATTATGGTGGCACAACCGCTGGCCATTATTGGCGGCGTGTCTGCACTTTGGCTAACAGGCCAAAGCTTAAATATATTCTCAATGATTGGGCTGGTATTATTGATAGGCCTAGTGGCTAAAAACTCTATTTTGTTGGTTGATTTAACCAACCAAATGCGTGGCAAAGGCATGAGCATACACGACGCCTTACTAACCGCTTGCCCAGTGCGATTAAGGCCTGTACTGATGACATCGCTGACTATTATTTTAGCGCTAATGCCCGCCGCGTTAGGCTTAGGTGCTGGCAGTGAAACCAACAAACCGTTATCTATCGCAGTGATTGGCGGCATGATTTCATCAACCTTGCTCACTTTAGTGGTGGTACCAGCGGCTTATTCTTTGGTAGTTGGTGGCGCAGAAAAGTTGATATACAAAATTCAGCAAAAATAAAACATCAAAAAGAAGTTGGCTATAGCTAGCTTAAACACTCTTCTACTAAGGCATTCACTTGTTGCTCGGGCAACACTCCAAGTAGCTTAACGCCACCAGCTAAATTAAGTTTTTTCATAGCTTCTCGTACTAGTTTACGTTCAAATAACTTTTCGTCTGATTGATAAGACTCATGCAATTTTCTTAAAATTGCTGAGAATATACTCAAGCATTGTGATGTTGTTGGTCTTTCTAAAATACTAGCTCTGACATCAGATTTATGTAAAAAGATAGTTAAAGCCATTTTAAAATCCAAATCATTTACACGCTTACATAATGCTGCCATCCACCATAACCTCGAAGCTGAGTTATCTCTTTCAATACCGCGTTTTGAAATACCAAAGTAATGATCTTTAATATACTTAATTGCGGTCTCATTATCTGCAGGAATTACCCACCTAGCACGTGTATATGGCAATAATACTGTGTGAGTTAGATACACCCACAGCCTTGCGTCACGCGCATGAAAATGCGTGAGATTTTGCAACGCTTCATAAATCAGCATGCAGTTTTGCACTTCAGCTTCATTCTTATTTGATGGCAATAGTGACTTTAACTTCACCTCATTCACTTCAAACGCAACCTCAAAATAATTGTCGGTATTGTTTGCCACCGAATCAAAGTTACCTTTACGGTAAAGTTCTAAGTTTTCAGCAATGCTTAACTCAAGTTCTTTTAGGTATTTTTCTTTAAAAAAACGTGCCTTCATTATTCAGAATCCTTTTCCTTAAAAACATATTCGTTCATCCGTTTTAGCGGATGCTGCAACAAGGTTTGTGCCACCATATAAGCATCATCACTTTCTAAATTGCAATTTTTGTTGTGCGCGTTTTTCTCAAAAACTTTCGCCCATTTCTTATCTTCATACGCCTTATCTGGATGCTGGATTTTCAATACGGCCTGCATCACAGCAGAAAAATAGATAGAATTCATGAGTATCACTTTATTTTTAAAGTTACTCGCGCGTGCATTATCAATCGTTTCTTTTGTTTTTTTACTCAATACAATTTGAATATGGTCACTATCAAAATCAATACTCCATTCACCATCTGGCTGATTATCTCGATGCACAAAATCAAATAACGAAGTGATAGGTTTAAACGATTCTTGATCAAAATAAACTAAATATGGCTCATCTTGCGCCAGCACATCGCCCTCTTTAAAAGTAAATGCCACAGTGCCAAACTCAGGATTTATGTCGGGCGAAGTATAATTTTGTATCTGGGTTTTTACAATGACATAAGGGTTAACAACCACCGCGCCTTTTAAATCCCCCATGGCAAAACTCGCCTGCGTTTTACGCTCATTGGTGCGAATCATGTGTTGAAAATAAGTGTCCCGGCATGACACCATTGCCACAAACTCTGCATTGCCCAACTCTACTTGCTCTAAAATCTCTGGCGATGAAATAGCAAAGCTCACATCCACCAATATCGTCTGTTTTTCAGTCGAAAAATTAACCGTTGTTTGAAAATCACAATCAAGATAGTCATCACTATTAGGGCGTAAAACTGGATAAGGAAACGCCTTGTATTCATCATACTTCATAAGCCACCACCTTTAACGCGCCCAAATATTCTTGCTTCATGCCGAGTTCAATTTCAACTCGCTCGCCTTTTGTCACTTCAACCACAACGCCCGCGCCTTTTAATACCCCAGCACTAGCCGTATGTATGGCGACTTCATATTCAGCATCCGCACCAACTTGCAACACCTTAAGCTGAATAATGCCTGTTTTAGTGGATGTGAAAAATACCTTACGTGATTTTCCGCCGCGCATAATCGCACGTATATTTTGCAGTGCCACTAATGATTTTGTTGGGTTATCGCCTGAACCTTTTTGCTTTGGGTTGTCTGTTTGCGTAGCTTTAGAGCCATTATGCTCAGTGTCATTATCGCCTCCTGTATCGCCATCATCCAAGCCCAAGCCTGCATCCACGCCAGCTTTAGTGCTAGCAAGTGACTTTGACTTCATTTGCTTCGCTCGAATAACTATATTGCCTGAAGGGTCAGTTTCTTCATTGTTTTTACCACCCCCCGATTCATTTTCATCACCAAAAAAATCTTTTAACTCGTCTATAGAAGTAATGTCAGAAACAGGATCTTTTGCATGCCTATTTAATGCATCTCTTACCATTTTTGCAATTTCTTTTATTGCTTTCTTACCCTTTAGTTTTTCAGCATCACCTGTCAATAGTTCTGGTTTAAAATCATCATGCCTTGGAGGCTCCATTGCTCTTAACAAGCTGTTGCCTACTGTATCATTGCATGTAAATACAGCTGAAAACTCTTTAAAATCAGAAAAGCTTCTTAAACCTATTATGCTTTCAGAAATAAACATGCCATTTCTCAAAACACACACTTTTTTTGGTAAGTTTTCATCTAGCAATATTTTTAAATCACAAGAACCTAAGTTTGTAGTCTGGCTTGATTCTTTAATGTTTGATTTTATAGCTTTGTAGTAGTTGTAACGGTCATTAAAGCGCTCTATATCTTCATTTTCAATTTCATTAGCTTTAAATTCACTTGTAAGATTCTTTTCGTTAAAGTACTCATCAATAGTTGTTGAATCCAGTCGATACGTATCATCTATGCTAACTACTAATCGACCATCATTTATCGCTCCAAAGAAATTTTCCATAATAGATATAGTCAATAACTTTTGCCAATTTTTGAGTTCATCAAAACATAAAATGCTCAGTTTAGTACCAGTTTTTTGTTCCGATAAAGCATCAGTCTCTGCTCTCGCAATCCAACTTGGAATGGTTGAATCTACATCAGTAATTGGTTGGCAACGATGTTTAATGCCCCAAAAACCTAACCCCTGTTTTCTTTCTGTACCTACATCATGTGACATTAAAATAGTACGGCCTTGAGTCAGCTGCGTAAGTTTGCCACTATCGTTTTTTGAAATACTGGAAACAAAAACAGTGCGAAGTTTTGACACTGCATAAGGGGCAAACTTACCAATACCATAGGAGCCACCAGCAGTGTTTGAGTCCTTAACTGATGTACCTTTTGCTTTCATAAATGCAAAAAATGGCGTGCCGTTTTCTGATGGTCCACGCATACCAAGTGTATTAAAGTCAGAAATTTCCAGTACAGATATTTCTCTTTTCTGAAGTTCAACATTGGCGATTTTAAAAAAAGATTCAGCTTTAGGGCTTTCATTAGAAGCGCCTAACAAGCAGTAATTAACATTTTTTCTAAATTCATCAATATTGGGTATTGACTCAGTTAAAACTTTATTTAGCTTAATTTTTACAGACACGGCTTTTTCATTACCACAGCAAGCATCAAGTGCGTTTTGTATTACCTCTCTGGCCAAATTTTTTACTGGGTTCTCTCTAAAATGCTCGATACCAGGCTCATTAAACCCGTCCCACTGATTTGATTCATCTGTGGGGTGAAGCCATCCGATAACATTGCTCACCTATTGCACTCCTTATCTATTTTTTCTCTTATCGCTTTAGCTAATAACGCTACCACAGGCACTGAAACTGAATTGCCAACTTGGGTATATCGTTTGTTTCTTCCTAGACTTTCGGGAAATTTAAAAGTATTCGGGAAGCCCTGCAACTTTAAACACTCATATTCTGTTAATTTTCTTAAGCCGTTTTTGTCATGGATAAATGGTACATTATGCCCGCCTAATCCCATGTTTGCTGTTAGTGTAGGGCATTGATTAGGCTCCTTCACCCGTACCAAATACTTTCTCAGCTGATAAATACAGTTTTTGTCATCAACTTCATCACTTATCATTTTGTGATAACGATTTTCTTCATGCAAATAATATTCATCGTCTTTCTCACCAGAAAAATCTATGTAGTCAGTTAAATTCTTTTCGCCCGTAAATTGTGAAGTTGGAAAATTCAATCGGCCATTTTTAAAATGATCAATTGAAAAAGCCACCATAAATAATCGGTTTCGTTTTTGTGGCAATGGCGTTAAGTCATAACAATCAAGCTCTGCAGAGTTTGATTCTCTAAACCAATATCCTAAGTTTTTGAGTTTATTGGTCACCTCTAAAAACCAAGCGCCACCTTCACCATTGCGTAAATGTGGTGAGTTTTCTAGCACGATTACAGATGGTTTATCATCCCCAAATTCTTTAACAATTCTGATGATTTCATAAAAAAGCTTGCCCCTATCATCTTCAAAACCTTTACGCTCGCCTGCCATAGAAAAGCTTTGGCATGGAAAGCCCGCGTGCAAAACATCTACTGGCTCTAGTTGGTGACTTTTTACCCCTACATCTTTTATACTCGCTGGCACATCACCATCCATCACGACACGAACATTGCTGATATTGTGCTGATAAGTTTGTACTGCGGCTGGATTGTTTTCTACAGCCCAAACTGTTTTTATTCCAGATTGTTCAAAACCAAGACAAAAACCACCAATACCCGCAAATAGCGCGCCAGCCTTAAATTCATTATGTTGCATTATTATTTATTCTGACTCATCTAAAACAAAAACTTTTTTATTGGAAATTTTAGTATTTGAAAAACTGTGTTTAACATCGTCAAGTTCTTGCTGTAATGCCTTAATAATCTGCTTAGCTTGTTGCTCGGTATAATTGTAATTTTGCTTATTTGCTAAGTTACCAATAAGTTGAATTTCTTTGATGGTTTTATTTACTCGCTTATTAGCTAGCTCAATAAATTTTGTAGATTTAGCACTCATATACTTAATATACACTACATTTTAAATATGTAGTGTATATTTTACTTATAAATCTGTTAAATATAAGTAGCATGAACAAGTAAATAAATATTAGTGAATTCTGTACACTTTATTTATGCCTTCAATAAAAGTTTCAATTTAAAGCACATCTATGCACGTTTCTTTAGTCTAAAGTTTAAGTAATATCCAGTTGAATTTGTAATTTCACTATGTTAGTATTACTTGGTATTACTAATTTTTATATTTTAGCAGAGGGCTTATGGAAACCACATCAGTGACAAGTAAAGGGCAAGTGACTATTCCTAAAGAGGTGCGGCAAAAACTAGGCATACAACAAGGCAGCAAAATAGAGTTTTTAATTACGGATGACCATGTTGAGCTGAGGCTTAAAAGCTCGCCTGCAAAAGTGATTAGTAATGGTTTTGGCATGCTCAAAAGTAAAAAAGCTGCTGTGCCAGCAGATTTTGATGCGGCTAGTCTTTTAAAATGACAGGCCTAGATACCAATGTTTTAGCGCGTTATTACATACAAGATGATGGCGATAATGAGACTAACTTACAGCGCGAGGCGGCTAAAAAATTAATCGAATGTGGCAAGCCGCTGATGGTTTGTAAAACCGTTTTGTTAGAATTAGAGTGGGTTATGCGCGGCTTTTATGGGTTTACATCGGCACAAATTACGCATGT
>JANOYU010000059.1:0-40335 GCA_031429035.1 Methylophilaceae bacterium | reverse complement strand
AATTACATGCCGTATTTTTGTTTAAATTTCTCAACACGGCCAGCCGTGTCTAATATTTTTTGTTTGCCAGTATAAAACGGGTGGCATTGTGAACATACCTCAATACTCATGTCGCGACCATGTGTAGAGCGTGTTTTGAACTTGTTGCCGCAGCTACAAGTTACATTGATTTCTGGGTAATTTGGGTGGGTTTCAGCTTTCATGCTTTTCTCTCTAATATTAAGCAGTTGCGTTAAGGCGCGCATTATGAATTAAATTGCCAAAAATAGCAATCATCAATTGTATTGCGCTTACATAAAATAGATACGATATGTATAAAATTGGCACGATATATGCTAAATAAATATTGCAGTATCTAATGGTGTGCTAACTAATGACACATTATATTTAAAAACAAGAATAAAGTTAGAAGAAAGGAAATACCATGACCACGGTAGAAAGCAATTTAAGTTTTGAGGCTTTTATTAAGTTATGTGAGGCAATGACTAAATCAGATTTAGTGGGTTTAGAAGAATGCCAATATTGGTTGTTTGAGCTAGGTTACAAAGCCGCGCTAGAAAACCAGACAAGTAGTGCAATGCAAGGCCGCCACGCTGCACAGCTACTACAGCGAGCCGCCTAATAAGCCATTGCTGTAGATGGCCTGCTAGCCTAGTTTAACCACGGCGCATGCTGTCAAAAAAGTCAGCATTATTTTTGGTGGCTTTAATTTTATCCAGCAAGAACTCCATGGCTTCCAAGTCGTCCATGGGGTAAAGCAGCTTGCGTAGCACCCATATTTTTTGCAGCACATCTTTTTCGATGAGCAGCTCTTCTTTACGCGTGCCCGATTTATTTACATTAATGGCTGGGTACAAGCGTTTCTCGGCCATTTTGCGGTCAAGATGAATCTCCATATTGCCAGTACCTTTAAATTCCTCGTAAATCACGTCATCCATGCGCGAGCCAGTGTCTACAAGCGCTGTAGCGATAATAGTGAGTGAGCCGCCCTCTTCTATGTTGCGCGCTGCACCGAAGAATCGTTTTGGTTTTTGTAGCGCGTTTGCATCCACGCCACCCGTTAATACTTTACCTGATGATGGAATCACCGTATTGTAAGCACGTGCTAAACGCGTGATGGAGTCTAATAAAATCACCACATCTTTTTTGTGCTCGACCAAACGTTTGGCTTTTTCTAACACCATTTCGGCCACTTGTACGTGGCGGGTGGCGGGCTCGTCAAAGGTGCTGGCTACCACTTCGCCTTTAACAGAGCGTGTCATTTCGGTCACTTCTTCTGGCCGCTCATCAATCAGCAATACAATCAAAATCACATCGGGGTGATTGGCAGTAATGGCATGCGCAATATTTTGCATCATCACCGTTTTGCCACTTTTTGGGCTAGCCACTAACAAACCACGCTGGCCACGACCAATAGGCGCAATCATATCAATCACACGGCTGGTGATGTTCTCTTCGCCGCGAATGTCACGTTCTAAAATTAACGGAATGGTGGGAAATAGCGGTGTTAAGTTCTCGAACAAAATTTTATGTTTAGCATTTTCAGGTGCTTCATCGTTCACCATATCGACTTTTACCAGCGCAAAGTAACGCTCGCCATCTTTTGGGGTGCGAATTTCACCTTGAATACTATCGCCCGTATGCAAGTTAAAACGACGAATTTGCGAAGGTGACACATAAATATCATCTGTGCCTGCCAAGTACGAGGTATCGGGTGAGCGTAAAAAACCAAAGCCATCTTGCAGCACTTCTAATGTGCCATCACCAAAAATACTGTCACCTTTTTTTGCCTTGTGCTTCAAGATAGCAAACACTAAATCTTGCTTGCGCATACGGCTGGCATTGTCAATTTCGTCGGCAATGGCCATATCAACTAGTTCGGTGACGGGAAGATGTTTTAGATCGGATAAACGCATGTGAGGACTCGCTAGAAGGGAAAAAACAAGGATATGAAAGAGATTTAAAAACTGGCTTCTAAGAAGCCAGTGCCTTATAAACTAAAGATTGCTATCGATAAACGCGGTAAGTTGTGATTTTGATAATGCGCCTACTTTGGTGGCCTCTACATTACCATTTTTAAATAACATTAAAGTAGGGATACCACGAATGCCATATTTTGGCGGTGTTTGTTGGTTGTCATCAATATTAAGCTTGGCTATTTTCAAGCGGCCTGCATATTCTTTAGAAATGTCATCCAAAATCGGTGCAATCATTTTGCATGGGCCACACCATTCTGCCCAATAATCCACTAATACTGGAATTTGCGATTGTAATACTTCTTGCTCAAAAGCAGCATCGCTGGTGTGGGTAATGTGTTCGCTCATGGTGACCTCAATTTTAAATATAATGATTGACTAAGTACTTAAAGGCTTAGCTTATGCGGGTAAAAATATTGATAAATGATGTGTTGTTAAATTAAGTATTGCTTAGACTGCTTAGTTTAAATATTAATTAGTACAAATAGCTGTACTAAAATGATATGCATAATATTATAAAACTTATATGGAGTATTTGGCTAAAATTTCAAGCTTACAAACCTATTTACTTTATGCATATACTAATACTAATCAATGCATTAATGCAAGCAATACACATATTAATGCGTGTTTAATATTAACTGTGGCTAACTTAAATTAAGCTATATTGAAAGCGTTCAAATCTTGCAGTACGTTCTACAAGCTTAGTGATTTGTATTTTAGTATGCGTTTTGCTGTCTTTGTCGTTTTGGGCTAATTTTAATTGATCACCAATATTACAAAAACCGCGTGCCGTAATTAAGCTGGCAGGCTGTTTTAAACCGGCAACTTCGGGCAACAACAAGGCCTCGCCTGAAATTGCGCTATTTAAAAAATTGGCAGTAATTGCAGTGACATGCGGCGAAATCAGTTCTAGCCCAACATCTAATTGCTGCGCATCGCTAATATTTGCCCAGCGTAAAATGGCCAGTTCCCACAGTTTTGTCTTGCTATTTTTCATCGCCACTACATCGCCCACCGTTGCAGATGCTTGCGATGTACTAAATTTACGCAGCGCATAGCCGCCCGCGCTTACATTAAGCACTTGCCAGCGCGAAGGGCGAATGGCGACGGCTGTGTTGCTGATATGCGCGGGGCTATCGGCCAGCTCGCGAATCAAATGATGCGCAACCATCAAGCCTATCCCCAACTCAATGCCGTCACTTTTTTTGGTTCTAGAAAACACGCGATGTTGCGCTTTACCAAAATTTTTCAGCAATCTGGCAAGCAAGTCTTCGTAATGTCTTTCTAGTGCATAACTAGGTAAATAGCCATCGTTAGGCACAATGCCTTGTTGCAGCAAGGTTAAGTGTTGATGAATTTGTCTAGCCAAATTTACGGTAACCAACAGCACATCGGTGTCACCATTGGGCACCTCTTTATTTTTACTAAATGCGGTGGGCGGCTTGTCACCATTAAGCCCCACTAAAAATACGCCAGCAGGGTTTTCAATTAAGCCTAACGGCCTTAGCTCAGCATGTTCAGCAATGTTAGAAAGATAACTATTGGTTTTTATAATGTCAGAATTAGCCAAATGTTGTGGGTCGGCCAGCGCCATTAATAACACTTGCGTGTATACCAAATTGACCGAGCTAACGTTATTTATGGCAAGTTGGTCTGTTACCGCTAGTTTATCGGCCGATTGCTGCAGTGCGCAAAAATACAGCTGATGCAGCTCTGCCCACAAACGTGTAGGCGGTGAGCGATAATTTAGGTGATGTACCAGCGCAATTTCTTTAAAGGCATGAATAGCGCGATGCACAACCTGCGCAGTCGTTTTGCTGTTGTTAATGTTTAAAATTTTATTTTGTAGATCAACCAAAGAAAATTTATAGCCAAAAGCGAACTCTTGCCAGAGTTGTATCGCAACGTCGGCAAACGCTTGCTCGGTTTTAGAAAGCGGCAAAGTGGCGTTGTTAAAATGCGGCAGTAAATCTTGATAAATTTGTATGGCGGTTGGGCGATATTGTTCTAAGGTATTGTAACGATTAGTAAAAGCCACTTTTTGGCTATTTAAAATTTGCAGCTCATCAATTAAATCGGTGGCGGCAGTAATCGGGTCGCCAAATGGCAGTTTTTGAATGAACTCGCTAATTTTGTGCGCGCGCGTTTCAGCCAATAAAATTGGATTATGATCTAAACTTGGAAGTTTAAGACTAATCGGCATACAAAATCCCCTTAGAATGTTTTATATTAGTGCGTAATTTTGTATTTGTCACTTTTTTTGCTGCAGGTTTAATAGGTAAAGGCTTTATGTTACGTAAAAAATCACTTTTTTTATCATTTTTGATACTAATATTGCTTGGTCTTAGTCATTTTTCGGCTGCGGCGAACCAGCCAATCAGCAAAAATTTCGTCGTAAAAGATACCGCAGGCAAAACCCATGTGCTTTCACAATATAAAGGTAAATGGGTGATTGTGAATTATTGGGCCACTTGGTGTCCGCCGTGTTTGGAAGAAGTACCAGATTTAGTGGCATTGTACGACAGCCGAAAAAATAAAGATGTGATGCTGCTGGGCGTGGTGTTTGATTTTGAAAGCGCGGCCGAGGTGGCAGAATATGTGGATGACATGCTAATGTCGTACCCAATTGTGCTGGGGGACGACGCAGTGATGCAGCAAATTGGCAGTGCCGAGGTGTTGCCGACGACTTTTATTTACAACCCGCAAGGCGTGCTGGTAAAAACTAAGCGTGGCAAAGTCACCAAACAATATTTAGAAGGCTTAATGAAAGCCAATAAATAACACGTACAAAAAATAATGCTCTGTAAGCCGCATGCCTATTGACTTGCAGAGCATTAAAATAAGATAGCATCAATTTACTTATCTTTTAAACAATTCTTTAATACTATAAAAAAACGGCAAATATTTCGCATATTTGCCGTTTACTTTTGCATTAGTAAATTAACTATTTAAAGTTTCTACTACAATGTTAGCGCCCGCTTCATCCAAAATATTCAATTGGTTTTCTTCTGCAAACAACATCACATGCTCAAAACCTTCTGGGTTCACTACTTTTAGTTGCAAATCTACCGCCAAACAGCGCACGCCGTTTAGCACTTCTGGCCGTAAATACGGCGAATAGCGCAATTTACGATTTTCGCCAAAGGTGGCAAAGCTGCTGCACATACGGTCTACCCAATCGCTGGGGCGAAATTGCTTGCCATCGCGGGTCAAGCCTTGCACGAATATTTCTATGGTTTTTTCAGGGTGCTTTTTTGGTTTCATTTTATTCTTAATTTATTCTTAATTTACTTTGGTTGCATTAAAACTTTTAGTTCATATATTCAAACACTTTAACCACTTTGCTCACGCCGTCGGTGTTGCTGGCAATCGCTGCAGCGGCATCGCCCTCGGTTTTAGTAACAATACCCAGTAAATACACTACGCTGTTTTCGCTGACAATTTTGACGTAATTGGCCGGAAATTGGTTCTCGGTGACAAATTTTGTTTTAATTTTGCTGGTTAAATAAGTATCGTTGCTGCGCGATCCGATATCGGTTTTAGGGCCAACGGTAATCTCATTAGTAATATTGCGCACATTGGTAATACTTTTTACAAACGCTTCTGCACTGGCTTTTGCTTTATCATCTGGCACTTCGCCGGTTAGCAACACATTACGGTTATAGCTGGTTACATTCACATGCGCCTGGTCACCCAACGTGGTTTCCATAAATTTAACTGCTTTTAGCTCAATATTTTCATCTTCTACATAAATGCCGCTGGTACGTCTATCGGCCGCAACCGCGCCACCAGCCGCTGCGCCACCTACCACCACCGGCACACACGCCATTAACTGAGATGATAACAACGCTGCAATAATCAATTTATAAACAATATGCATTAAATGCTCCTAATATGAGTAAATGTTCGAATTTTGCAAAATAATACGCCAATTATGTTTCGAAAGCATTACGAATCCATTCAATTTGTTGCAAATTATCCGCCTGTAAATCGGCTTTATTCATTAAAATGGCATCAAAACGGCAGGCAGGCTCGGTTTTAAAATGGGCTTGTTGCAAATAATATTGCGCAGTTAATATCATTTTTTGCTGTTTTTGCGGCGTAATACTGGCCGCGGCGCCGCCAAATTGGCTGCTGCTGCGTAGTTTTACCTCTACAAATACTAAATAGTTGCCGTCCATCATAATCAAATCAATCTCGCCAAAACGACAATGATAATTTTGCGCCACCAGTTTAAGGCCTTTGCTTGCCAAAAAAGTTGCGGCTAGCTTTTCGGCCTGCAAACCTGCGTTATTGATATTTAATTTCATGATTGTTTAGTAGATTATGGCGGCTTTGGCTTAAAATTCAAGTATGACCCAGGATGGAATATTATATGTAGTGGCCACCCCAATCGGCAATTTGGGCGATATAACACTGCGCGCGATTGAAACGCTAAAAATGGTGGATGCGATTGCGGCTGAGGATACACGCCATACTTCGGGCTTATTATCGCATTTTGGCATCAGCAAAAAGCTCATCGCCGTGCATCAACATAACGAGCAACAATCGGCCGAAAAATTATTGGCGCAACTTAAAAATGGTGAAAATATTGCGCTGGTTACCGATGCTGGCACGCCAGCTGTGAGCGACCCAGGCGCGATTGTGGTGAAAATCGTGCGCGAGGCAGGCATCAAAGTGGTGCCGATTCCTGGTGCCAGCGCAGTGATTGCCGCTTTAAGCGCCAGCGGTATTATGCAGAACGGTTTTTATTTTCACGGATTTTTGCCAGCCAGCGGCGCAGCGCGGCGTAAAACTTTAGAAACTTTGAAGTCGCAAACGGTGACTTTGGTTTTATACGAAGCGCCGCACAGAATTATTGAATGCGTAGAAGACATCGCGAAAGTGTTGGGTGACAATCGGCAAATTACTTTTTGTCGTGAGCTCACCAAAACATTTGAAACCATTTACACCTGCTCTGCAAGCCGCGCCAGTGCTTGGTTGCAGGCCGACACTAATCAGCAGCGTGGCGAATTTGTGTTGCTGGTTGAAGCTGCGCCAGTAGTGGAAACACAAGAAATAAGCGAAGAAGCGCAACGTGTATTAAAATGCTTACTAGCAGAATTGCCACTAAAACAAGCAGTGGCGTTGGCGACAGAAATTACCAATTTAAAGAAAAATGATTTATACGAATTTGCGTTGAAATTTAAGCAAGCCACAAAACTAGACATATAACTAAACACATCAAAAATGACAACTAAATTAACACTGACTCGCCCCGATGATTGGCACTTGCATTTGCGCGATGGCGCGGCTTTGCAAGCCGTGCTGCCAGACACCGCGCGGCAATTTGCGCGCGCCATTGTGATGCCAAATTTGCGCCCGCCTGTCACGACTACTCAGTTTGCAAGCGAATATCGCACACGTATTTTGGCTGCGTTACCACAAGACATAAGTTTTGAACCATTGATGACGCTGTATTTAACCGATAACACAGCGGCGGAAGAGATAAAACGCGCCAAAGCCAGTGGCATTATTCATGGCGTAAAGCTTTACCCGGCGGGTGCCACCACCAATTCTGATGCGGGTGTTTCGGATTTGGCTAAATGTAACGCTGCGCTAGAAGCTATGCAGGACGTCGGTTTGCCGCTGCTAACCCACGGCGAAGTGACCGATAGCGATGTGGACGTTTTCGATCGCGAAAAAGTGTTTATCGATCGCCACATGATTCCGCTGCTTAAACGCTTTCCTGCCTTAAAAGTGATTTTTGAGCACATTACTACTAAAGATGCGGCTGATTTTGTGATGCAATCACCAAATAACGTGGCTGCCACCATTACTGCGCACCATTTGCTAATGAATCGCAACGATATGTTTAAAGGTGGCATTCAGCCGCACCATTATTGTTTGCCCGTGCTTAAGCGTGAAACGCACCGCGTTGCTTTGGTAAATGCAGCAACTTCAGGTAACCCAAAATTCTTTTTAGGCACCGATAGTGCGCCGCACGCCAAACACGCCAAAGAAGCCGCGTGTGGCTGCGCCGGTATGTACACAGCACATGCGGCAATTGAGCTTTATGCAGAAGCGTTTGAAGCAGCCAATAGTTTAGACAAATTGGAAGCATTTGCCAGTTTTTACGGCGCCGATTTTTATAACTTGCCACGCAACTCAGATAAGATTACGCTTGAAAAAACCAGTTGGCTGGTACCAAGCGAACTCAAGTTGGGTGATGATAGCCTGGTACCTTTAAGAGCTGGCCAACATATACATTGGAAACTGCTTTAGCCTTGGAAACGGCTTTGCATTAACCAACCTTTCCACCGTCATTCCCGCACAGGCGGGAATCCATTTTGAATTTGGAGGTAATATATGCAGCTATTCAAAACAGCACTATCTGTTTTATTAATCGGCCTGGCAAGCACGCCAGCATTGGCTATAACGTCAGATATGCCAGATCAAAATATCTACTCAAAAGAATTTAAATTGTTAGATACAGACAGCAATGGCAAACTTAGCGCCGCTGAAATTAGCAAAGATGAGTTGTTTGATGGCGGTGGTTTTGGCAAAGCTGACGTTAATAAATCGGGCAGCTTAAGTAAAGACGAATATGCAGGTTATAAATCTAAAGTTCAGCAAAAAGAAAGCAAACGGCTAGCGGCTGACAGCGCGATTACCAGCAAAATTAAAAGTAAATATTTAGTCGAAAAAAACTTTAAAAGCTTTGATGTCAGCGTAGAAACTAAAGATAAAATTGTGATGCTGAGCGGCTTTGTCGATAATCTAGCAACTAAAACGCGCGCAGAGCAAATTGCTGCTGGTGTTAAAGGCGTAAAAGCTGTTAAAAACGGAATAATGGTAAAGCCATAAAACACGTGTAAATATTAATGCTCTGCAAGCCGCATGGATATTGGCACGCAGGGCATCGAAATAATATAGCTATTAATTGATTTGATTTAAGGCTATTTTGTGCAGTGTGTTAAAATGCTCTAAAGCTAGCTAGACAGTCGCCGCTTGCGCAAGCAAGGGGAGGAAAGTCCGGGCTGCACAGAGCAAGATGACGGCTAACGGCCGTACGTCGTGAGACGAGGAATAGGGCCACAGAGACGAGTAAATCACGGTTCGCCGTGATGGAAGTGAAACGCGGTAACCTCCATCTGCAGCAAGACCAAATAGACTGGTACGTTATTTAATTAACAAGGCGTGGCTCGCGCCACCAGCGGGTAGGTTGCTCGAGCGTACAAGCAATTGTGCGCCTAGATGAATGACTGTTACGCGCCGCAAGGCACGACAGAACCCGGCTTATCGGCTAGCTTTTTCTTTTTTGTCTGTATCAATACGTTTTTCATAATTCAATCACCTACCAAACAACACTCATAAACTACATTCACTTAATTTAATAAGTAATTGATTATTAACATGTTTGTTTTTATCACAAAAATGCGCTAAGTCTTTGACTTATAAAGAAAAAATACTAAAAAGTGCTTGCAAAGCGCTTTTTTTTTATCTATAGTTCAATTTGTGGGAAAAAGTGGGGTTTTGTGGGGAATATTAATCTTCCACAAAATCCACACCAAAAATAACGCGAAATAACTCGCCCCAATAAAAACCAATGATAAGGCTTTTTTAACTAAATATGTTTCGTGGTGCTACAAATTTAAGTATGGATGCCAAAGGCCGCCTGAGCGTACCTGCTAAGCATCGCGATGCGCTATTGACGCAAAGCGCAGGTAATGTGGTGCTAACCGCGCATCCGCATGGATGCTTGTTACTATATCCACAGCCTGCCTGGGAGCCGATTCAGGCAAAAATGATGGCGCTATCTAGCTTTGATAAACAATCTTCTAGTTTACAGCGTTTATTGGTGGGTTTTGCAGAGGATATTACAGTAGATGCGGCTGGTAGATTGTTAATCTCGCCCACCTTACGCGATTTCGCAGGCCTAGAAAAAGATGTGATGTTGGTTGGCCAAGGCAGCCATTTTGAAATGTGGAATATGAACGCATGGCGCAAGCAGTTGGAAAATGTAATGAATAATGAAGTCATTGAAATGCCCGTAGAATTAGAAGGCTTTTCGCTATGATTTCGGGCGCTAACTCGGCGCCCGCAACAGCCCCAGTAGTAGTGTCGCCAATAACAACGTCTTCAAGTCATATCACCGTATTACTCGATGAAGCTGTCGATGCGCTGAATATCAAACCAAGCGGCACTTATATCGACGGCACCTTTGGTCGCGGCGGGCATAGCAAAAAAATATTGAGCAAACTGGGCGGCTTTGAGTTACAAAACACAGGCCGCTTATATGCCATGGATAGAGATTTAGCTGCCGTTGATGCTGGCAAAACCATTACAGACGCACGATTCAATATTTCACATCGACATTTTTCAGAAATCAATCAATTAGCAACAACAAATAATTTAACAAAAATAGATGGTATTTTGCTGGATTTAGGCATTTCGTCGCCACAAATTGATGAAGGTAATCGCGGTTTTAGTTTTAGGTTTGATGCGCCGCTTGATATGCGCATGGATCAATCGCGTGGCAAAACAGTTGCAGAACTGTTGACCACAATTTCGGAACAACAATTAGGGAAAGTGATAAAAGACTATGGTGAAGAACGGTTTGCTAAGCAGGTTGCAAGGGCGATTATTAAGGAGCGCGATGACGGGCGCGCCATCACCACTACAGGACAGCTTGCCAAGGTCGTGGCAAACGCAATCCCCAAGATCGAACCGGGGCAGAACCCTGCAACGCGCACCTTTCAAGCTTTACGGATTTTCGTCAATTCGGAGCTTGAGGAGCTATCGCTAATTTTGCCTAAGTGTGTCGATTTATTGGCGGATGGCGGGCGTTTGGTAGTGATTAGTTTTCATTCGCTAGAAGATAGAATTGTGAAGCAATTTATGCAGGGCGAGCAAAACCGTGATGATTTTCCCAGCAAGTTTCCCATTAAAGCCAAAGATTTGCCACAACCGCGTTTAAAAATTATGGGCAAAGCCATTAAGCCAAGCGCGGCTGAAATTAAGCAAAATGTACGCAGCCGCAGTGCGGTGATGCGTGTGGCAGAGCGTACAGCCACAACATGACGCGCTTAAATTTAATTTTATTTTTTGGGCTAATCTTTGTGTGTTTGGGCGTTATTACATCGCAGCATAAGGCACGCAAGTTGTATTTTGAGTTAGAGCAGCAACAAAATTTAAGCAAAAAATACGAGACCGAATATGGTCAATTGCAGTTAGAGCAAAGCACCTGGGCCATGCATTCGCGCGTGGAAGAATTGGCCACTAAAAAACTGCAAATGCAGGTACCAGATGCCAAGCGCATACAAGTGATTTCATTAGATGAGGCAAATAAGTAGTCATAAATTAATCTCAATCATGGCATACGATAAAACCCAACATCACATCGTTAAATTACCCGCATGGCGCAGGCGCGTGCTGCTTATGTGCGTGCTGGCTGGGTTTGTGGCTTTGTTTATGCGTGGTATTTATTTGCAAAGTTTGCATAAAGAGTTCTTGCAACAAAAAGGCGATGCACGCTACAGCCGCACTTTGGTGTTGCAAGCACATCGCGGCAAAATTACCGATAGAAACGGTGAGTTACTGGCCATTAGTAGCCCGGTGGAATCGGTGTGGGCAAGCCCGCCAGATGTGGTGCTGAGTAAAGCACAAAAAAACGCGCTAGCAAAATTGTTGGCGATGAAACCAAAAGATATTGATAAAAAAGTGGCTAATCGCGAGCGAGAGTTTGTGTATTTAAAACGCCGCATCTCACCCGATTTAGCGGCAAAGGTAATGAGTTTAGAAATCTCTGGGATTTTTTTGCAGCGCGAATATAAACGCTTTTATCCTGCTGGCGATGTAACTGCGCATTTAGTAGGTTTTACTGGCATTGATGATAACGGCCAGGAAGGTTTCGAGCTATCACAAAACGCTGCACTTTCAGGCAAAGCAGGCAGTCGCCGCGTGATTCAAGATAGGCAAGGCCATATTGTGGAAGATTTAGAAGCCGTCAAAGTGCCACAAGATGGCCATGATTTGGTGTTGAGCATTGATAGGCGCTTACAATATTTGGTGTTTAGAGAGCTGGCTAAATCGGTTGAGGAACATAAGGCAAAAGCGGGCGCTGCGGTGGTGTTAGACGCCAAAACAGGCGAAGTACTGGCAATGGTAAATTTACCGACTTACAACCCCAACAACCCTATCAATATTAAAGGTAAAACCCGTAACCGCGCCATTACCGATATGTTTGAGCCTGGCTCTACCATGAAGCCAGTGGCAGCATCCGCCGCTATGCAATTTGGTGATTATACGCCCACCACTAAAATTCAAACTGCGCCAGGCCACATGTCGATTGGCCCTGCTACCATTCATGATGCGCACCCACACGGCATATTGACGGTAGCAGAGGTGATACAAAAATCATCTAATGTAGGTGCAGCAAAAATGGCCTTAAGCCTTAAACGTGAGGAGCTGTGGAGCACATTTAACCAGCTTGGCTTTGGCAACCGCACCAATGTGGGTTTTCCAGGTGAGGCGGCGGGTAAGGTGCGACCCTATAAAACTTGGCGTCCGATTGAACAGGCCACTATGTCTTACGGCCATGGTATTAGCGTGACTTTGCTGCAACTGGCGCGTGCTTATACCGTATTTGCTAACGAAGGCGAAATTAAACCAGTATCTTTACTTAAATTAAAAGAATCGCCAGTGGGGCATCAAGTGTTCTCTGCACAAGTAGCCAATGACGTGAAAGCTATGCTGGAATTGGTGGTGCAGCCAGGCGGTACCGCCTTAAAGGCGCAAGTGGCAGGTTATCGCGTAGGTGGTAAAACAGGCACAGCGCATAAGTTGGGCAAAAGTGGCTACGAAGAAGATAAATATGTGGGATCGTTTGTGGGTTTAGCGCCAGCCTCTAACCCGCGTTTAATTATGGCGGTAATGATAGACGAGCCAAGCCCCGAAAAAGACCAATATTATGGTGGCATTGTGGCCGCGCCAGTCTTTAGCGCAGTGATGGCAGATGCCTTGCGCATGCTATCTGTGCCGCAAGATTCACCCAATAACAATGTGGTGATTACGCCTGAAGCGTTAGAAGACGCAAAAGAGGTGATATGACCGCCTATAAAATTAAAACGCCTGTTAAAAGCATGACAACAGACAGCCGCCAAGTGCAATCTGGCAGTTTGTTTTTGGCTTATCCAGGTGATGCAACAGATGGCAGAAGCTATATCGCAGATGCAATCAAAAACGGCGCCAGCGCAGTCATTTGGGAATCTGAGGATTTTACTTGGAACGCTGATTGGCAGATTGAAAATATTGGCATCAAACATTTGCGTATGCAGTCAGGCAATATTGCTAATCAGTTTTATAAGCATCCATCCGATCAGTTAAGGATGATAGGCGTCACTGGTACTAATGGCAAAACCTCTATTACGCAGTGGTTAAGCCAATGTTTTAATTATCTAAATCATAAAACTGCAGTCATTGGCACGCTGGGCAATGGCTTACCAAATCAGCTAAGCGCTACCAGCAATACCACACCAGATGCAGTGTTGCTGCAAAGTATGTTGGCCGATTATGTGCAACAACAGGTGAAAACAGTGGCGATGGAAGTGTCATCGCATGGCTTGCATCAAGGCCGCGTACGTGGTGTCAATTTTGATGTGGCAGTGTTAAGCAACTTAACGCGCGATCATTTAGATTATCACAAAACGTTTGAGGACTATGCGGCTGCAAAGCGCATTTTATTTGAGTACAGCGATTTGAAATATGCCGTATTAAATGCCGAAGATGATTTTGGTAAAACGCTAGCATATGATTTAAAAGCCGCCGGTAAAGCGGTGCTTAGTTACGGCATCGATCATGGTGATATTTGGGTGAGCAATTTACAATTTGAAAACACGCATTTTACTTTTAATGTGATAACGCCTTATGGCAATGCACCTGTAAAAGCCAATTTAATTGGCCGCTTTAATGTATACAACGTGTTGGCAGTGTTGGCGACATTATTGGTTTCAAAAATCAGTTTGGCAGACGCGGTAGAAGCCATTTCGCATATTGAATCTGCACCAGGCCGCATGCAGCAAATAGGTGGTGGCGATTTGCCATTGGTGGTGGTGGATTACGCACATACCCCCGATGCCTTAGAAAAAGTACTGATGACGCTAAAAGCGCAAGCGGACGAGCAGCATGTGTTGTGTGTGTTTGGTTGCGGTGGCAATCGCGATGCTGGCAAACGCCCTTTGATGGGAAAAGTGGCCAGTGACCATGCGTTTGCCGTGGTGGTGACATCAGATAATCCGCGTGATGAATCTGCCAGCGCCATTATTAAAGATATTTTAAAAGGTGTGCACGACAATTTTATTGTTGAAAAAGATCGCGCTAAAGCGATTACGGTAGCCATTATGTCGGCCAAAGCGGGCGATATTGTATTAATAGCGGGCAAAGGTCACGAAGAATACCAAGAGATAAAAGGTAAAAAACATTATTTTAGTGATATTGAACATGCCAAACATGTGCTAGAAATTTATGCAGAGGCCGCTGCATGATGCTACCTACAAAGGCCCGCGCATGATTTTGCTAAGCGACATTGCAAAAGCAGTCGGTGGCCAATTAATTGGCAATGATGTGCTTTGCGAAAGCTTTGGTTCTGATAGCCGTAATATCAGCAAAAACCAATTATTTGTGGCGATTAAAGGTGATAACTTTGATGGCAATAAGTTTGCTGCAGAGGCCATTAAACAAGGTGCCGCGGCCGTTTTGGTAAGCAGTAAAGCCATAAAAGCACACCCAGCTGTTTTGGTGAACGATACCCGCTTAGCGCTGGGTCAATTGGCACATTTTTGGCGCTGCAAAATGCAAACACCGTTGGTTGCTATTACAGGCAGCAATGGCAAAACCACCACCAAAGATATGTTATACGCAATATTGGCGGCTGCCACGGGCGATGATGCAAAAGTGCACGCTACGCATGGCAATTTGAATAACGATATTGGCATGCCCATGACCTTGCTTAAACTGCAAGCGCAACACCAGTTTGCGGCCATAGAAATGGGTATGAACCACCTAGGTGAAATTGACTATTTAACACATATTGCACAGCCCAATGTAGCGGTAATTACCAATGCAGGCACAGCGCACATTGGCGAACTTGGCTCGCGCGACAATATTGCCAAAGCCAAAGGGGAGATTTTTGCTGGTTTGAGCAATGAAGGTGTAGCGGTAATTAATGCCGATGATGCCTATGCAGAGTATTGGGAAAAATTAAATACAAGTAAAAAAATCATTACTTTTGGCCAGCACAATAAAGCCGATGTAACAGCTGCCTATACAGAAGCTAAAGATGGTGAAAATAAGTTCAAGTTATTTAATCTATCTACGCCAAACGGCAATATTGGTTTTATTTTTGATATTTTAGGCAAACACAATATCAGTAATGCGCTTGCAGCCAGCGCATGTGCGGTGGCGTTAGGCGTTTCTAATGCCAATATCGCGCGCGGCTTAAAACGTTTTGGTGGCGTTAAAGGCCGTTTACAACGCAAAAATGGCATCAATGGTGCGGCGCTGATTGACGATACTTATAACGCGAATCCAGACTCGATGAAGGCGGCCATTGATGTGCTGGCGGAGCAAGCTGGTAAACAGATTTTTGTGATGGGCGATATGGCAGAATTGGGTGCAGATAGCGCAAAAATGCACGCAGAAATTGGTGCTTACGCCAAGCAAGAAGGCATACATCAGTTGCTAGGATTGGGCGAACTAACACAACATGCGGTTAACGCTTTTGGCACAAATGGAAAACATTATGCATCGCTAGATGCCAATATCCATGCTGCTCGCAAGGCTATGACAAAAGATGTGACGATTTTAGTAAAGGGCTCGCGTTTTATGCAGATGGAGCGCGTAGTTGATGTATTAGAGCAAAAATTAACAGCCAAACAATTGCTGAAGGATGAATAAATGTTACTAGAACTAGCGCGTTATTTAGCACACGATATTCGTGGCTTCAATGTATTTAACTACATCACGCTGCGGGCAGTGCTGGCAACACTCACGGCGCTCATTATCTCGTTTATGGTGGGCCCCACCATGATACGCAAATTGACGCAGTACAAAGTTGGTCAATCTGTGCGCGACGACGGTCCACAAACGCATTTGGTAAAAGCCGGCACACCCACAATGGGCGGCGCACTGATATTGGTGGCAATTGCCGTGGCTACCTTGCTATGGGGCGATTTGCATAATAAATATATTTGGGTGGTATTGGCCACTACGCTGGGTTTTGGCGCGATTGGCTGGGTCGATGATTACCGCAAAGTAGTGTACAAAAATCCGAAAGGGTTATCAGCAAAAGCCAAATATTTTTGGCAAAGTGTGATTGGTTTGGGCGTGGCAATATTTTTATATCAAACTTCTAGTAGTCCAGCCGAAACCACATTAATCGTACCTTTCTTTAAAACCTTGGTGCTGCCGTTAGGCGCAGTGGGTTTTATCGTGCTGACGTATTTGGTGATTGTGGGCAGCAGCAATGCCGTTAATTTAACCGATGGCTTAGATGGTTTGGCGATTATGCCAACCGTAATGGTGGGCAGCGCACTGGCTATTTTTGCTTACATGGCGGGGCATTTATATTTCTCTAAATATTTGGGTATTCCTTATGTTGCGGGCGCGGGTGAGCTGATGGTGTTTTGCGCTGCTATGGCGGGTGCTGGCTTGGGTTTTCTCTGGTTTAATGCCTACCCTGCTGAGGTATTTATGGGCGACGTCGGCGCGCTTGCGCTGGGCGCTGCGCTGGGTGTTGTGGCAGTCATCGTTCGCCAAGAAATTGTGCTGTTTATTATGGGCGGCGTATTTGTCATCGAGACATTTTCAGTGGCATTGCAAGTGCTGTACTTTAAATATACCAAAGCCAAAACAGGCGTAGGCCAACGCATATTTTTAATGGCGCCATTACACCATCACTACGAGCAAAAAGGCTGGAAAGAGACACAAGTAGTGGTGCGGTTTTGGATAATTACCATGATGTTGGTGCTGATTGGCTTGGCGACATTGAAATTAAGATGAAATTATTATTACAAAATAAACGTGTGTTAGTGCTGGGTCTTGGTGAAACAGGGCTCTCGGCATTGCGCTGGCTGCAAGGTCAAGGCGCTATTTTGTCAGTGGCTGATTCGCGCGATAACCCACCAAATTTAGATGATTTATCACGCCAAATGCCCTATGTTGCGGTGTATACAGGCACCTTTAAAACTAAAGTGCTGTTGCAGGCTGAGGTCATTGTCATTAGCCCAGGTGTCGCTTTAAGCGAGCCTGCCGTGCAGGCTGCCATTCAAAAGGGCATTCCAGTGGTGGGCGATGTCGAATTGTTTGCCCAACATCGCCCGCTACATAGCAAAGTTATTGGTATTACAGGCAGTAATGGCAAAACTACGGTGACAAGCTTGGTGGGTGAAATCTGTCAAAAAGCAGGTTTAAATACCATCATTGCAGGCAATATTGGTCTGCCCGTATTAGATGCGCTTGCCATGCCAACGCCCGATGTCTACGTGCTAGAGCTTTCAAGCTTTCAGTTAGAAACCACATCTCATTTAGTTTTGGATGCGGCCACTGTGTTAAATGTGTGCGAAGACCATATGGATAGGTATGACACGATTGCCGATTATGCTGCTGCCAAGGCGCGTATATTAACGCATGCCAAAGTGGCGGTATTAAATCGTAATGATGCAATTTCTGCCTCTTTTGCTAAAAATAATACGGTGACGTTTGGATTAAATATAGCGCCGCGACCAACCGATTTTGGCTTAATTGATAGCCGAGTTGACTATGCAGATGATGAACTAAACGAACAATATTTGGCCAGTGGTCAGCGCAAAATTTGCAGAACAAGCGAGCTAAAAATTGCAGGTAAGCACAACGTGGCCAATGCGCTAGCGGCTGCGGTTTTATGTGATGCAATTGGCATCGACAAAATGGCCATTAGCCTTGCTTTAACAAGCTTTAAAGGCTTGCCACACCGTGTGGAGTGGGTGGCAACCATTGATGATGTTGATTATTACGATGACTCAAAAGGCACCAATGTCGGCGCCACCTGCGCTGCTATTACGGGTATGACAAAGCATGGAGTAGCGCAAAAAGTGGTGCTAATAGCGGGTGGCGAGGGTAAACAGCAAGATTTTTCGCCACTGGCACCTGCCGTGCAAGCCAATAGCCGTGCGGTGGTGTTAATTGGCCGTGATGCAAATATTATTGCACAGGCTTTACTAGAAACCAATGTAGCGCTGTATCACGCAGCTGATTTACCTGAGGCGGTAACCATTGCTGCAAAACTGGCCAAAGCAGGCGATGCCGTATTGTTATCGCCCGCTTGTGCCAGCTTTGATATGTTTAAAAACTATGTACACCGTGCCGAAGTATTTGTGGCGGCAGTAAAGCAGCTGAAAGCCAAGCAGGTGGCCGCATGATAAGGATATGCAGATGCTAAGCCCCGTGATGCAAAGCCGCGAGCGCATGAATGCGCCAAGTTACGACCAAATGCTGTTGTGGGTTACCTTTATTTTATTGGGTTTAGGGCTGGTTATGGTGTATTCCGCATCTATCGCCATTGCCGAGGCCGATAAAGCGGTTGGCCACCAAAGTACCTACTATTTAATTCGCCAAGCCATATTTATTTGTGTGGGTTTAACTGCAGGCTTTATGTCGTTTCAAATCCCCATCGCTTGGTGGCAAAAAATGGCACCCTATTTATTTTTATTTGGCTTGTTTTTATTGGTGCTGGTGCTTATTCCTGGCGTTGGCCGCAATGTCAACGGCAGCCAGCGCTGGCTATCTTTATTCGTCATTAATTTGCAACCTTCAGAACTAGTAAAGTTATTTTCTGCCATGTACGTGGCGGATTACGCAGTGCGAAAAGCGCCACAAATGGATAGCTTTGTAAAAGGCTTTTTACCCATGGTAGCGGTGATGGTGCTGGTGGGCTTCTTGCTGCTGCGCGAGCCTGATTTTGGCGCGTTTGCGGTGGTTGCGGCAATTGCCATTTCTATTTTGTGGTTGGGCGGCATTAATGCCAAAATTTTTGCAGCGCTACTGGGCACACTGCCGTTTGCTATTTACTTTTTAATTTGGAATTCGCCCTATCGCTTGCAACGGGTGATTGGCTTTTTAGATCCGTGGGCTGACCCATACGGTAAAGGTTATCAGTTGTCGCACGCGCTTATCGCATTTGGTCGTGGTGAATGGTTTGGCGTGGGTTTGGGCGCCAGTGTAGAAAAATTGCTGTATTTGCCAGAGGCACATACCGACTTTTTACTGGCGGTAATCGCTGAAGAGCTGGGTTTCGTAGGTGTCCTGACGGTGCTAGGCTTATTTGTGTGGATAGTCATTCGCGCCTTTGGCATTGGCAAAGAGGCGGTTGCGAATGAGCGTTATTTTGCAGCACTGTTAGCGCAAGGTTTAGGGGTGTGGATGGGCGTGCAAGGCATTATTAATATTGGCGTGAATATGGGCGTATTACCGACTAAAGGTCTCACGTTGCCATTACTATCATTTGGTGGCAGCGGCATTTTGGCAAATTGTATTGCTATGGCGGTATTGCTGCGCATTGATTTTGAAAACCGCCGGCTGCAGAAAGGCTTGCCAGTATGATGTTCTCATCGCCAATTACGCAAATGGGCTCTGGCACGTTAATGGTAATGGCGGGTGGCACGGGCGGCCATGTATACCCTGCGATGGCAGTGGCCGATTATATGAAAGCGCATGGCTGGAACATTGTGTGGTTGTGCACCGAAGGTGGCATGGAGAATAAACTCATCGCTGGCAAAGATTATAAAACCGTCATGATGACAATGCGCGGTGTGCGTGGCAAAGGCTTGCTGGGTTGGTTATTGCTGCCAATTAAATTAGCCACCGCTTTTAAACAAAGTTTTGCAGCGATTCGCCAACATCAACCAAATGTGGTGCTGGGTATGGGCGGTTTTGCTGCTTTTCCTGGTGGATTAATGGCCAAAATACTAGGAAAACCGCTGGTGATTCACGAGCAAAACTCAATAGCGGGCCTAACCAATAAAACCTTACGTTTGTTTGCCAACGAAACATTGGCAGCATTTCCAAGTGCTTTTGGCGATAGAGCTGCCTTAGTAGGCAACCCTGTGCGAAGCGATATTACACAATTGCCCGCGCCAGCGCAAAGATATAGCGCGCGCAACGGTAAGCTTAATTTGTTGGTGGTTGGCGGCAGCTTGGGCGCGCAGGCGTTAAATGATGTAGTACCAAAAGCATTAGCACAATTGCCAGAAAACACATTTGAAGTCATACATCAAGCGGGAGAGAAACATATCGCTGCCCTGCAAGCCAACTATCATGTGGCTTCCAGGGCAGCCGAAACAAAGGCATTTATAAACAACATGGCAGAAATGTATGCATGGGCAGATGTCGTGATTTGTCGCGCAGGTGCATTAACAGTGGCCGAGCTGGCGTGTGTGGGCGTGGCGAGTATTTTAGTGCCGTTTCCACATGCGGTGGACGACCATCAAACTTATAACGCTAAATATTTAAGCGATGCTGGTGCGGCTAAGTTGATTCAACAAAGTGAATTTAATGTGCAAAAGGCGACAGAGATTTTGCAAAGCTTAACGCGTGAAATGTGCTTAGAGATGGCGATAAAAGCTAAACAATTGGCTAAGCCAGAAGCCACACAAAGCGTGGCAAAAATTTGTATGGAGGTGGCGCGCTAGCGCCAACAAATATGAAACACAAAGTAAAAAACATACATTTTATTGGCATCGGCGGCGCCGGCATGAGCGGCATTGCCGAAGTGTTGCTGAACTTAGATTTTAAGGTTTCAGGCTCAGATTTAGCCAAAAATGCGACCACAAAAAGACTCGCAGATTTTGGCGCAAAAATTTATCAAGGGCACGCTGCTGAGCATTTAAATGCGGCCGATGTGGTGGTGGTGTCGTCAGCGGTAAACGAGCAAAACCCAGAGATTATTGCAGCACGTGCCAAAAATATCCCCGTGATTCCACGTGCGTTAATGTTGGCCGAGCTGATGCGTTTTAGACAAGGCATTGCAGTGGCGGGTACGCACGGCAAAACGACCACGACTAGCTTAATCGCCAGCATATTAGCCGAGGCGGGCATGGATCCCACTTTTGTCATCGGCGGCAAGTTAGAAGCCGCCAGCGCTAATGCACGGCTGGGTACAGGTGAGTGGATAGTGGCAGAAGCCGATGAATCGGATGCTTCATTTTTGCATTTAACACCGGTGATGGCGGTGGTGACCAATATCGATCAAGACCACATGGATACTTACGAACACAGCTTTGACAAATTAAAAAGTGCGTTTGTGGAATTTTTACAGCAGCTACCGTTTTGGGGTATGGCGGTAGTGTGTGTGGATGACGCGAATATTCGCGAAATTTTGCCACGTGTGACTAAGCCAGTAATGACTTATGGCTTTAGTGAAAATGCGCGCATTCGCGCGACAAACGTAAAAGCAGATAACGGCAAAATGCATTTTACTGTTTCTAGAGTTAACGGCAAAACCACAACTTTTGACGTGACCTTGAACCTGCCAGGCAACCATTATGTGCTGAACGCACTGGCGGCCATTGCCATTGCCAGCGAACTGAGTGTGGCTGATAAACACATGATTAAAGCCTTGGCCGAGTTTAAAGGTGTGGGCCGAAGGTTTGAGCGTTATGGCGAAATTGCCATTCAAAATGGCGGCACATTCACGCTAATCGATGACTATGGCCATCACCCTGTTGAGATGCAAGCAGTCATCGCCGCAGCGCGCGATGCCTTCCCCAATCGGCGTTTGGTGATGGCGTTTCAGCCGCATCGCTATACGAGAACTAGAGACTGCTTTGAGGATTTTGTACGTGTGCTCTCCAGCGCAGATGCAGTGCTGCTGACCGAAGTGTATTCAGCAGGTGAGGCACCGATTGTAGCAGCTGATACGCGCAGTTTAATTCGCGCCATTCGTGTAGCTGGCAAGGTAGAGCCGCAATTTGTAGAAACCACTGATGAGTTACCTGAAGCCATTTTAAATGTGGTGCAAGCAAATGACGTGATAATTGTGATGGGTGCTGGCAGCATTGGTCAAGTGGCAAGTAAAACCAGGGAGTTGGCAAGTTGATGGCGCAAATCATTACCAGCTCGCAATTATTACGTAACGAGCCATTGGCACGCTACACCAGTTGGCGCGTGGGTGGCAAGGCAGATAGGCTGTTTGTGGCTGAAAATTTAGCCGATTTGCAAGTATTTATGCGCACTTTAGATAAAGCCGAGCCAGTGTTTTTTATTGGCTTAGGTAGCAATTTATTGGTGCGCGATGGTGGCGTGCGCGGCACGGTAATTGTGATGCATCAAGCTTTAAATGAGATTCGTGCAGATGGTCAATATATCTATGCTGAGGCAGGCGTTACTTGCGGAAAATTAGCCCGTTTTAGCGCCAACCAATTTAAACAAGGTGGCGAATTTATGGCAGGTATTCCTGGCACAGTGGGTGGTGCACTGGCCATGAACGCAGGCTGTTATGGCAGTGAAACGTGGAATATTGTGCACCAAGTACTTACCATAAACCGCCAAGGTGAAACGCATGTGCGCAATCAGTCTGAGTTTATTCCTAGCTATCGGCATGTAGAAATGCTGACGCCAGACGAATGGTTTTTAGGCGCTTGGTTTAAGTTAGAGGCAGGTGAGGCGACAGAATCACTAAAAAAAATAAAAAATTTATTGGCGACTCGCTTGGCCAGTCAGCCACTTAATTTGCCCAGTGCAGGCTCTACCTTTAGAAATCCGCATGGCGATTTTGCTGCGCGTTTGATTGAAGCCAGTGGCTTAAAAGGCTACCAAATTGGCGGCGCGCAAGTATCGCCCAAACATGCTAATTTTATTGTCAATGTGGGCGATTGCAGTGCATTAGATATTGAACTGCTGATTCGACATATGAAAGATACAGTACTAGAAAAACAAGGTGTAATGTTACAGCAAGAAGTGAAAGTGATAGGCGAGTATGAATAAAGAAGCCGTTACAAACTTAATCTTTGGGTTTGCTGCGGTGTTGCGCGGTACTCGCAATCCTCATGTACACAAAAGTACATTCCGGTTTCTGCGTGCCGTGCGCCTTGCATCAATGCCCAAATATCAAATTTGTAGCAGCTTCTTAAATGGTTTTGGAATCGTATTATGAAAAATTTTGGAAAAGTAGCTGTGTTATTGGGCGGCACATCGGGCGAGCGTGAAGTGTCGTTAAAAAGCGGTGCGGCTGTGTTGGCAGCACTTAAGCGCCAAGGCGTAGATGCGCATGCGGTTGACCCAGCCGAGAAAAATTTGAGTGAATTGACGCAGTTTGACCGCGTATTTAATACGCTGCACGGCCGTGGTGGCGAGGATGGCACCATGCAAGGCGCGCTCGATTTGATGGGCGTGCCTTATACGGGCAGCGGCGTCATGGCATCGAGTTTGGGCATGGATAAATGGCGCACCAAATTACTGTGGAAAGCTTTAAACATTGCCACGCCAGATTTTGCAGTGGTGAATGCACAGAGCGACTTTGCTGCGATTGAACAAAAACTTGGCTTACCGTTGTTTGTGAAACCAGCAAACGAAGGTTCTAGCATTGGTATTACTAAAGTTAAACAAAAAGGTGGCCTGCAAGCCGCATATCTATTGGCTGCCAAGGCAGATCCTTTGGTGATTGCCGAAAAATTTGTAGGTGGCGGCGAATATACGGTGGGTATTCTAGGTAATGGTTTGAATGAATACAGCGCGTTGCCGATTGTGAGAATAGTACCCAAAAATGAATTTTATGATTATGACGCAAAATATCTGCGCGACGATACCGAATATTTGTGTCCATGTGGCTTGACTGCAGAAAAAGAAGCGCAAATTCAGGCTGAAGCCTTGCAAGCCTTTAAAGCGATTGGTTGCACAGGCTGGGGCCGCGTCGATTTTTTAATGGATGCTGACGGCAATCACTTTTTCTTAGAGCTAAACACCAACCCTGGTATGACAGACCATAGCTTAGTACCAATGGCAGCCAAGGCTGCAGGCCTAAGTTTTGATGAGTTGGTGATGAAAATATTAAGCATGACCATAGAAATAAACGCGGATGCTGAAAATGTGGGATAAGCCAAGATTACTTAATTGGCTAGCCAACTTATTGTATGCCATGTCGGTGGTGCTAATGCTGTATGCCTTGGTGTTTGTGGTGGTGCATTTGCCCATTTTCCCTATTCGCGAGGTGAAGGTGGATGGCCAATTGACGCATGTTAATCGCGAGCAAATAAAACTGATTGTGGCCAAGCATTTAAAAGGTAATTTTTTTACGCTAGATTTAATTAAAACGCGTGACGCGTTTGAAAAGTTACCGTGGGCGCGCGAAGTGAGTGTGCGCCGCCGTTGGCCAGATAAATTAGATGTGGTCATTGAAGAGCATCAAGCATTGGCGCGTTGGGGCAATATTGCGCTGGTTAATACGCATGGCGAGCTGTTTCAAGCGGCAACCGATGCCGAGCTGCCAGTATTTTATGGCCCAGGAAATGGCGTATTGGAAGTGACAAAAAATTATGGTAATTACAGCAAAATTTTGAATAAGGCGGATTTAAAAATTGCCCAAGTAACGTTATCACCACGCCGCGCGTGGGAGATTAAAACCAATCAAAATTTACTCATTGCATTGGGGCGAGAAGAAACCGACACCAGATTAAGTCGCTTTGTAAGCGCTTATCAATCGACCTTGCGCCAGCTGAATGTAAAAGTGCTATATGCCGATTTGCGCTACCCCAATGGGTTTGCGGTGCGCAGGCCAATACCAATCAAGCCAGTGGCAAAACCAGCTGCAACTAAACCAGTAGACACAACATTAGCCACACCAGTAAAGGCTTAGAAAATTAACATGAAAAGATTAAACGGGCAAAAGTATGAAAATGGGAGTTACAAATGAGTAAAGTGCGAGAAGACAAAAACCTAATTGTGGGGCTAGATATTGGCACATCTAAAATTGTGACAATTGTAGCCGAGCTGCTGCCAGAAGGTACGTTGAAGGTGATAGGCCTTGGGCAGCACGTTTCGCGCGGCTTAAAAAAAGGCGTGGTGGTGAATATCGATTCTACTATGCAGGCGATTCAGCGCTCAATTGAAGAAGCCGAACTGATGGCGGATTGCAAAATTAACACCGTATTTACTGGCATTGCGGGCAACCATATTAAAAGTCTTAACTCGCATGGCATGGTAAAAATTAAAGATGCTGAAGTGTCGCAAATGGATGTGGACCGCGTGGTGGAAACGGCGCGTGCCGTCGCATTGCCAGCCGATCAGCAAATTCTGCACATTCTCACCCAAGAATTTATTATTGATGGCCAAGACGACGTACGCGAGCCGCTAGGTATGAGCGGCATGAAGCTAGAAGTAAAAGTGCATATTGTGACGGGCGCGGTGGCGGCGGCACAAAATATTGTGAAATGCATTAAACGCTGCGGTTTAGAGGTAAGTGATTTAATTTTGCAACCACTGGCTTCTAGCATTGCGGTACTCACTGAAGATGAAAAAGAGTTGGGCGTGTGCTTGGTGGATATTGGCGGCGGTACAACAGATATCGCCGTCTTTAAAAACGGTTCTATTCGGCATACGGCGGTGATTGCAGTAGCGGGCGATCAAATGACCAATGACATAGCGGTGGCGTTTCGCACACCAACACAATCGGCAGAAGACATTAAAATTAAACATGGTTGCGCGCTACGTCAATTAGCCGATGCACGCGAAGTAGTAGAAGTGCCAGGTGTAGATGGCCGTGATGCACGTCAATTATCCATACAAACGCTTGCTGAAGTCATTGAGCCTCGCGTAGTTGAGTTGTATGAATTGGTGTTGCAAGAGCTGCGTCGCAGTGGAATGGAAGAGATGATTGCGTCGGGCATTGTAATTACAGGTGGCTCGGCCATGATGCGCGGCATGATGGAGCTGGGCGAAGAAATTTTTCACATGCCAGTACGCATGGGCATGCCGCGCTATGTGGGCGGCTTGTCAGAGGTGGTGAGTAATCCACGCTATGCAACAGGCGTTGGCTTAATTTTGATGGGCAAGCAACAGTTAGAGCGACATTTAACAGGACAGATGGAATCGAGCTCGATTGGACGGATTTTTGAGAAGATGAAGAGTTGGTTTCAAGGTAATTTTTAGTTGTAATTTTTAGGCAGTAAGCAATTGTAATAGGGCAGAGCGCGATGAAAATCAAGCTCAAATATTAAAGGCAAAAGGAGAAATACAATGTTTGAAATTATGGAGAAAGATTCACAAGAAGCTGTGATTAAAGTCATCGGCGTGGGTGGTTGCGGTGGTAACGCAATTGAGCACATGATGACCAAAAACCTAAGTGGCGTAGAATTTATTTGCGCCAATACCGATATGCAGGCGCTTAAAAAGAGCCAAGCCAAAACTGTGTTACAAATTGGTGCCGAAATCACCAAAGGTTTAGGCGCAGGCGCTAAACCTGAAGTAGGCCGTGATGCCGCATTAGAAGATCGTGACCGTATTGCGGAAATGATTGATGGCGCTGATATGTTGTTTATTACCGCAGGCATGGGTGGTGGCACTGGTACTGGTGCAGCGCCGATTATTGCTGAAGTAGCCAAAGAAATGGGCATTCTTACAGTAGCGGTAGTGACTAAGCCTTTTTCATTTGAGGGCAAACGCACTAAAGTGGCGGCTGATGGCTTGGAAGAGTTGTCACAACATGTTGATTCATTAATCGTGATTCCAAATGAAAAGCTAATGGAAGTATTGGGCGAAGACGTGCCTTTCTTAGAAGCTTTCCGTGCTGCGAACGACGTGCTACATAACGCTGTCTCAGGTATTGCAGAGATTATTAATTGCCCAGGGCTAGTCAATGTGGATTTTGCCGATGTACGTACAGTGATGAGTGAAATGGGCATGGCGATGATGGGTTCTGCTGAAGCAAGCGGACCTGAAAGAGCTAGAATCGCAGCTGAGCAAGCTGTGGCAAGCCCATTGCTAGAAGATGTAAACCTAGCCAATGCCCGCGGCGTTTTAATTAATATTACTGCCAGCAGCAGTTTTAAAATGAAAGAATATTATGATGTGATGAACACCATTAAAGAGTTCACCGCAGAAGATGCAACGGTAATTGTGGGCAACGTAATGGATGAAACGATGGGTGACAAATTGCGTGTAACCATGGTGGCAACTGGCTTAAGTGGTGCAATTGCACGTCGCCAAGCGAAGCCAGAATTGCGTGTGATGACCACATTAATGACGGGTACCAATAGCCAGCCTGTGTTTGTGGATAGCGGCATGATAGAAGACGCAGCACCTGCCGTATTTAGCCAAAATAATCGTCGTGCGCAAGTAGAGGCGATGAAAATGTCGGGTGTTGAGGAATATGACATTCCTGCATTTTTGCGCAAACAAGCAGATTAATTGGTTGTACGAAGTTAAAAGCGTAAAATAGTGTGATATAAAAAAGGTAATTGATGAGTGCTTAAGGATGTTAGAGCTAGCATGTTAAAACAACGTACCTTAAAAAAACAGGTAAGTGCTACTGGCGTCGGCCTGCATAATGGTGAAAAAGTCACATTGACTTTAAAACCAGCAGCAATCGACTCTGGTATTGTGTTTAGGCGCGCCGATTTGCCCGGTCAGCCTGAAATACACGCATCGCCAGATGCCGTGCGTGATACGCGTATGTGTTCTGCCCTAGAACACAATGGTGCGCGGGTTGCCACGGTAGAGCACTTAATGTCTGCACTGGCGGGTTTGGGCGTAGATAATATTGTTGTCGAAGTCACTGCGTCTGAAATTCCGATTATGGATGGCAGCGCTGGCCCGTTTATTTTTTTGCTGCAGCAAGCGGGTGTAATAGAACAAAATTCACCTAAAAAGTTTATTAAAATCAAAAAGTTAGTCGAAGTAATTGATGGTGACAAATGGGTAAAATTCGAGCCTTACCACGGCTTTAAAATGGATTTCACCATTGATTTTGCCCATCCTGTGTTTGAAAACTCTGGCAGCAACGTCAAAATAGATTTTAAAGATAATAGCTATATTAAAGAAATTAGCCGGGCACGCACGTTTGGCTTTATGCACGAGGTAGAATACCTACGCGCTAACGGCCTAGCGCGTGGCGGCAGTTTAGATAACGCCATAGTGTTGGACGAATATCGTATTTTAAACACCGATGGCCTGCGCTACGAAGACGAATTTGCCAAGCACAAAGTATTGGACGCAATTGGCGATTTGTATATGCTGGGTCACCCATTATTGGGCGCATTTACCGCTTATAAATCTGGCCATGGCTTAAATAATGCCCTGTTGCGCGCCTTGTTGGCCGACGCAAGCGCGTGGGAGTTTGCAACATTTGAACATATAGAAGAGGCGCCAATGGGCTTTCAAGAACAAACTAAGTTTTTCACCCCTAATTTAATGCCGCATTTTAGTTAGCGCAAAACTCTTATGCTAATGCTACGCTTTATTTTAATATTGGTATTTATCGCCATGTTTGTGTTGCTGGCTGCTTATGTCACCACCAAAAATAAAAAATATTTAGATTATATTTTGTTGGCGGTGAAGTATTTAGGCTTAACGCTAGCTGCGTTATTGGTGTTGTTTTTAATCAGCCGCGTCATCCGTTTTTAATATGCTACAGCCATTTTTAAAGCGTTTTATGATAGGCCTGCAAGCCGCATTTATGCTTGCTTGCAGCGCATATGCAGCAACGGGCGATAGCGAATTTTTACAGGCGCGCGCCGCTTACGATAGAAAAAATGCCATCGCGCTTTCTGATTATGTTCAGCAGTTACAAAGCCAACATTACATCCTTGCGCCTTATGCCGATTACTGGTTGATGCTGCTTAATTTAGAAGATGCTGATAATGAAAGTGTGGGCACATTTTTAAATACTTACAACGAATACCCTTTTGCAGATAGATTACGTGGCGAATATTTAAAAAACCTGGCCAAAAAACAAGATTGGGAAGGCTTCTCTGCCGAGATTTATAATTACCAACTAGAAGACCCAGCAGTGGCCTGTTATGCAGCAGAATCTAGCGCTGTGCTGGGCGATGCTTCGGTGTTAGAAGGCGCAAAAAACTTGTGGATGCAAGCCAAAGAACAAGCTGGTAATTGCAATAACTTGTTCGACCGCATGCAAGCAGCTGGCGTGCTAAGTGAAGATGATATTTTTGCACGCCTAAGATTGGCGCTGGAGGAAAGCCGCGTTAATTTGGCTAAAGCCATTGTTAAACGCTCAAAAACATTTGAAGCCAGCCAATATAAACTCATCGATAAAGCCTACAGCAGCCCAAGCCTAGTTCTGGCCAAAAAAAGTGCTAGTTTTAAAACGCGTTTTGGGCGCGAGCTCAATTTATTTGCACTTAATCGTCTTGCCAAAACCAACTCGTCACAAGCATTAAGCGCGTTTAATAAAGTGGCAGATTTAATGTTACCAGAAGATAGAAATTATTTTTATAGCAGGTTGGCGCTACAGGCGGCGCAGCGGCAAGAGCCAGAGGCGGTGCAATGGTTTGCGCGTGCCAATGATGTGGCAATGAGCAAAGACCAGTTGGCTTGGTTTGCGCGCAGTGCCTTGCGTGAGAAAAATTGGGATGCGGTACTAAAAGCGACTGCAAAAATGGCGCCAGAGCAAGCTGCAGAAGGCGCTTGGCGCTATTGGAAAGCGCGTGCCTTAAAAAGTAAAAATCAAACTTTAGAGGCGAATATGCTGTTTGCCAAGTTATCCACCGAGCGCCATTTTTATGGCTGGCTGGCGCAAGATGAGCTGGAAGGCAGCTTATCTGCACCATTAAATACCTATAAAACCACCCAAGAAGAAGTGGATACTATTGCAGATACCGCGGCTTTTCAGCGCGTAGAAGCCTTGCAGCGCGTGGATATGCGCTGGGAGGCCAAAACCGAATGGGCGCATGCCAGTAAAGATTTTGATGACAAACAATTACTAGCGGCGGCAGAATTTGCACAACGTAAAAAATGGTTCGATTTAGCCATTTTTACCGCCGATAAAACCACCGAAACGCACGATTTTGCGCTGCGCTACCCCACGCCATACCGTGATTTAATGAAAGATTCAGCGGCAGATAACGAAGTGGATGAAGCTTGGGTGTATGGCATTACGCGACAAGAAAGCCGCTTTATGCATTTTGCCAAATCTGGCGTAGGCGCAGCGGGCTTAATGCAGCTAATGCCTGCCACCGCCAAATGGGCTGCACCCCGCGCTGGTATTAGTGGCTACCACAATGGCATGCTGCATGATTTAGATACCAATATTGCATTGGGCACCTATTACATGAGTTACACCAAAAACTTATTTAATGGCCAAGAAACCATGGCCACAGCCGCCTACAATGCGGGGCCTAGCCGCGCTAAAAAATGGCAAGCGACAACCCCATTGGAGGGCGCTATTTATGCCGAGAGCATTCCATTTAGCGAGACACGGCTTTATGTGCAAAAAGTAATGGCCAATGCGCACTTATATGCAACGCGATTAGGCTTAAAAGCTGTCTCTCTTAAGCAACGATTAGGCACCATACCCAGTAGATATGCGGGTTTAGAAGCTGCAGCTGAGCCTGCAACTTTAACCGATAAATCTGCCACTGAAAAAATAGAAACGATAGAATAATGCAAGTAAAAAAAATCACTATATTGGGCGGTGCTGGCTTTGTTGGCAGCAGTATTGTGGCCAAATTAGATCAAGCGGGTTACCAAGTAAAAGTACTATCACGCAGGCGCGAATCTGCTAGGCATTTGATATTGCTGCCTAATGTACAAGTAGTAGATTGCGATATTGCCGATAATCATGCGCTTAAACATGCACTTAAAAGCAGTGATGCGGTGATTAATTTAGTGGGTATTTTGCACGAAACTAGCAAAAGTAGCTTTGAGCAAATGCACCACCAGTTGCCGCGACGTGTGGCACAATTATGTGAAGAGCTAGGTGTTGCTAGACTCATTCATATGAGTGCGCTGCAAGCCAGTAAACATGCACCTAGCGCTTATTTAAAAAGCAAAGCGGCGGGTGAAGATGCGGTAAATGAGTTTAACAAAAAGCTCAATATCACTATTTTTAAACCTTCGGTTATTTTTGGCCGTGGTGATAGTTTTGTTAACTTATTTGCCAATTTAATTAAGTTTTTACCAGTGATATTTTTAGCCAAGCCAAATGCCAAATTTCAACCAATTTGGGTAGAAGATGTGGCTCAGTGTTTTGTTAATGCGTTAGAAAATACCGCCACTTATGGCAAAACATATGAGTTGGGTGGGCCTAGTATTTATACTTTACGCGAGCTGGTACAAAAAGTAATGGCTATTTTAGCCAAGCAACGCCCAATTGTTGGGCTAAACGACTCACTCTCGATGGCGCAAGGTTTTATGTTGGAGCTGCTGCCGATTAAATTGATGACGCGCGATAATATTCGTAGCATGCAAGTGGATAATATTTGCAGCCAGCCAATGGCGTCTGAGCTTGCAGTTGTGCCAACCGCGCTAGAAGTGATTGCGCCAGAATACCTGTTAGATACTAGCCCGCGTGATGCATACGATGGCTTTCGCACTGCGGCTGGTCGCGCAATAAATGCGCGTCGATAAGCATGTCAGCGCATAGCTTTAAGGTTTATAGCGTAGGCGGTGCGGTGCGCGATGAAATGCTAGGTTTAACAGTAAAAGATAAAGACTTTGTAGTAGTAGGTGCTACGCCACAAGCCATGCTGGATGCGGGTTACAAGCCGGTTGGAAAAGATTTCCCAGTTTTTTTACACCCCAAAACACACGATGAATACGCGTTAGCGCGCACCGAGCGCAAAACAGGCGCAGGCTATAAAGGTTTTGTCGTGCATGCCTCGATTGATGTCACTTTAGAAGAAGATTTAGCCCGCCGCGATTTCACCATCAATGCCATGGCACGCACAGCAGAAGGTGTTTTAGATGGTATTTTAATAGATCCGCATAATGGTCGCTTTGATATTAAAAACAAAATCTTGCGCCATGTTAGCGCTGCGTTTGTAGAAGATCCAGTGCGTATTTTGCGCGCAGCACGTTTTTCGGCAAGATTTACCGATTTCACTATAGCGCCAGAAACCTTAACTTTAATGCAACAAATGGTACAAAATGGCGAGGTGGATGCGCTGGTGCCAGAGCGTGTTTGGCAAGAAATTAGCAAAGGTTTGATGGAAGCAAAACCCTCCAGAATGTTCGATGTGTTACGCGCTTGCGGTGCACTGCAAAAAATTCTGCCAGAGCTTGATAAGCTGTGGGGTGTGCCGCAACCACCTACATACCACCCAGAAATTGATACTGGCGTACATGTGATGATGGTGATTGATTATGCTGCAAAACAAAATTTTAGCCTTCCCATTCGCTTTGCCGCCTTGGTGCACGACCTTGGTAAAGGGACGACTCCTATTGAAGTGCTACCCAGACACATCGGCCATGAGGCGCGAAGTGTGCACTTACTTAAAGATGTATGCAAACGTTTGCGCGTGCCAAATGATTGCAAAGAATTGGCGCAAATGGTGGCCAAGTTTCATGGCAAACTGCATCAGGCAAGCAATATGCGAGCAGATACTTTGCTTGCGTTTTTAATCGAGTTGGATGCTATTCGCCAGCCCGATAGGTTCGCAGACTTTCTAAAAGCGTGTGAATGTGACAGCCGCGGTAGAACAGGTTTAGAGCATTGTGAACTGCCAGAAACAGCGCTTATTCAGCATGCCCTGCAAGCCGCATTAACAGTGGATGCTGGCGCTATTGCAAAACAACACAGTGAGCCTGAAAAGATTAAACAAGCGGTGTTTGAGGCACGCTTGCAAGCTTTAAAGTTGGCTATTTAAGTTTAAAAAATAGTTATACAAATAACAAATTCATGTGCGCTGGCAATAACTCAGTCGGTTTTTTCTTAAAGCCACTTTTGGCAAATTGGTGCCAGCGACCAATCACATAGCACATCATCAAATTGGCTTGCGCTTCGGGCATCACTTTTTTTCCAGATTCTGCGACGGCAATTTTTAAACTTTGTTTCAGGCTAATTTCTAGGCGGTCTAGCAATTGGTTTACGCGCACTTGCAGTGCGTCATCTTCGTTTACCAGCGCGTCGCCAATCAATACTCGCGTCATGCCAGGGTTTTTCTCAGCAAATTTAAGCAGCATATTCACAATTAATTGCACTTGTTTTGCGCCATCTTGCTCGTCAGTAGTAATTTTATTCAGCACACCAAATATGGAAACTTCGATAAACTCAATTAGCCCTTCAAACATTTGCGCTTTGCTAGCAAAGTGGCGATACAACGCAGCCTCGCTTAAATCAAGCTTGGCGGCCAATGCAGCAGTGGTAATTTTTTCGCGGCGTGGCGACTCTAGCATGTGCGCCAGCGTTTCTAGTATTTGCTGCTTGCGTTCTGATGCCACAAACTTCCCCTTAATTTTTTATTGTTTATATTTTTTAACAGTTTAATTATAGCTTAAGCTTAGCGTTGCAGGCGAGTAAGCGCTAACACCGAATTGACACGATAATCTACAAAATTTGGTTTTTGCAGTTTTTTGGTGACCCAAATCGTTTGCATACCTAGGCGTTTCGCCGTCATTAAAGCAGGCAAGTTATCTTCTAGCATAATGCAATTTTTGGGGTTAGCCTTTAAGGTTTTAAGCAACATTTGAAAGCCGCGCACACTGGGTTTTGCATGAAACTTTGTACTTTCCACACTAAACACCAGTTCAAAACAATCATCAATACCCATCAATTGCAACACGCGTATTGCGTATTCTCGTGGTGCGTTAGTGAACACACACTTACGTCCAGGTAGACTATTTATAAGGTCGCGCAAGCGTTTTACCTGAATCACCATGCTGGGTAAATCCATTTCACCATGCGTTTGTTTTAAAAAGTGATAAGCATCCACCCCGTGGTGGCGCATAAGGCCCTTCAGCGTTGCGCCGTACACACGCCAATAATGCTGGCGCAGGCAGTGTGCGGCAGCTTCGTCTAAATCAAGCTCGTCCATAATGTACTGCGTCATGGCACGATTCATCACTGGGAATATGTGAGCGGAAGCGTTGTGGAGCGTGTCGTCTAGGTCGAAAATCCAGATTTTTTTAGAGATCGTCATTGCGAGCCTAAGGGTTTTGTCATGGGCGTGGCAATCCAGAATTTAATTAATCGAAAGATAGATTGCTTCGTCACAGCATTCCTCGCAATGACGAAACTATTACTTTGCTTTAATCAGCGTGCCTACACCTTCATCCGTCAGTACTTCCAGTAACAGTGCATGTTCAACCCTGCCATCAATAATATGCACTGCTTTTACGCCGCTTCTGGCTGCATCCAGCGCAGAGCTAATTTTAGGCAGCATGCCGCCGCTTAGTGTGCCGTCTGCCACCAAATCGTCGATTTGTTTTGGGGTTAGGCCTGTGAGTAGCGTGCCATTTTTATCCAGCACGCCGGGCGTATTGGTGAGTAAGATTAATTTTTCTGCACCTAAAATTTCTGCCAGTTTACCCGCCACCACATCGGCATTAATGTTAAATGTATCGCCATTCTCGCCCACGCCAATTGGCGCGACCACTGGTATAAAATCGCCAGAATCTAAAAAGTTGATAATGCTTGGGTCAATCGCTGTAATTTCACCCACTTGGCCCACATCAATCATCTTAGTTGGGTCATTATTATCTGGCATCAGCAGTTTGTGCGCGTGAATAAAATTGCCGTCTTGCCCCGTTAAACCCACCGCTTTGCCGCCATGACGATTAATCAAATTGACAATTTCTTTATTCACTTGGCCGCCCAGCACCATTTCTACCACGTCCATGGTCTCGGCATCGGTCACGCGCATGCCTTGAATAAACTCGCCTTTTTTGCCGAGCTTATCTAGCATTTCGTTAATTTGCGGGCCACCACCATGCACTACAACTGGGTTCATACCCACCAGTTTTAGCAGCACCACATCTTGTGCAAAACAGTTTTTTAAATGCTCGTCTGTCATCGCGTTGCCGCCGTATTTAATGACGATGGTTTTATCGAAAAATTTTTTAATGTAAGGCAGCGCCTCGGCCAGTGTTTGCGCTTTTTTTGCGGCAGTTGTTTGACTAATCATTTTGTTTACTCTGTATAAAAGTAGTTAAATTGTAAGTTATTATTTTACCTGTATTTTATCTGTTTAACTGTATGATTAAATGTGTGATTAAAACACTGCTCTGTAAGCCGCATAGATATTGGCTTGCAGGGCATTACAATAATTAAGTGATTTAAAGCGTTTTAACAAACACTTTAGATTTACGTTGAAAGTTATACAATGCCTGTTTTTGTTGTGGCAGTTTTTCAATGCTGCTTTCAGTAAATCCACGTTCTATGAACCAATGTTCGGTGTGCGTGGTTAGGCAAAAAAGCTGTTTAAAACCCAGCTCTCTAGCACGTATTTGGCAGTAATTAAACAGCTTATCGCCGCGACCACCGCCACGATATTGGCTATCAATCGCCAGGCAAGCAAACTCAGCGGCTTTGTCATCTAAAAATGGATAAAGCGCTGCGCAACCAATCGCGCGATTATCGTGTTCCATCACATAAAAATGGTCAATTTCCATCTCTATGCGCTCGCGCCCGCGCCGCACTAAAATACCTTCGTTTTCTAGCGGCTCTATCAGCTTTAAAATGCCGCCAACATCGTCAATATTAGCTTGGCGCATAGTTTCTAATGGCAACTCGGTTACCATAGTGCCTATGCCTTGCAGCGTAAAAAGCTCTTGAATAATGGCGCCATCAATATGCCGACTAATTAAATGCACGCGCGCCACGCCTTGATTGCAGGCGCGAATGGCGGCAGGTAAGTAGTAATTAATGTCTTCTGAAAAGTTGATAGGCTCAACATTATTTTCAAGCGTATGTTCGACATTATTGAGCAAATTTTGCGCTTTTTCGGCAGTCATTTCGCGCAGCAACTCGCCACGTAAATTTTGCACGCCTGCACTGTCCATCAAAAATATCAGCTTGTCAGCATCTAGCGCAATCGCTGCGCTTACTGCGACATCTTCTAAGCTTAAATTAAACGCTTCTCCTGTGGGCGAATAACCAAGCGGCGATAGCAACACTAACTCGCCATCGTTCAAGCGGCGCTGAATGCTTACAGCATCCACTTTGCGTACCTCGCCCGTGTGCTGCAAATCAACACCATCGCGTACGCCTAGCGGTTTTGCCGTGACAAAATTACCACTGGCCACGCGAATATCAGCGCCCGCCATGGGCGAATTAATTAAGCCCATCGAAAGCTGTGCTTCAATCTCTACCCGCACCGCGCCGTTGGCTTCTTTTACAATTTCCATTGCCGCGTCATCAGTTACGCGCAAACCGTTGTGCAAAATGGGCGTGAGTTTGGCGCGTTTTAAGCGCTGCTCAATTTGCGGCCGTGCGCCGTGCACCAGCACCAGCCTTACTTCTAGGCTGGCCAGCAAGTTCAAATCGTGCGATAACGCGGCAAATTGCTTATCGTTAATTACCTCGCCACCAAACGCGATGACAAAGGTGCGCCCGCCAAACGCATGAATATAAGGCGTGGCGCTGCGAAACCAGTTGACGAAATCATGCGGGTTTGCATTGCTGGTTTGCAAGTTAATCGAATTTGGCTGTGCTGTCTCGCTAAGCGCATACAAGCTGGCAGGCGTGGTATCTAAAGCTGCTGCAATTTTACGTAGCATAGCTTCATTAATGCCCAATTCGCCACGCTCAATGCGCGATAAATTGCCAGCATCTGCACCCACTTGCGCCGCAAGCGCTTGCAGCGTGATGTTGAGTGACTTGCGGCTTTGCCGAATTGAATTGCCTAATGAATTGCTAGCTGACATTTTGAATGCTTAATTTGTAAATTAAGCATAATAATAAAATAAATATGTATAAATTACAAATTATTTAGCTAAAAATCGCCCCAAAGTGTTTGCATGGCAGCAATTGCGGTTAATGCGGCGGTTTCTGTGCGTAAAATACGCGCACCCAAAACGACAGATTGAAAACCTTGCGATAGCGCAGTATCAATTTCGCTCTGGCTTAAGCCGCCTTCTGCGCCAATTAGCAGCTCAATATTGCCAGCGGGCTTTGGTAACTCTGCCAAGCGTAACGCGCCTATTGGGTTGAGTAAAATACGTGTAGATTCATTCGTCTTTGTCTTGGCATCGCCAGAAGCCGCTCTGCTATTGGCTTGCAGCCATGCTGATAATTGCACGGGGGCTGAAACGGTAGGCACAAAGGCACGGCCAGATTGCTCACAGGCGGCAATCACCACATTTTGCCAATGTGCTAGGCGTTTTTCTGCGCGTTCATTACTTAACTTAACCACGCTGCGGCTTGTAATAATCGGCACTATGGATGTCACGCCAAGCTCTACCGCTTTTTGAATCGTATAATCCATGCGGTCGCCACTTGAAATACCTTGCAACAATGTAATATTGAGTGGCGATTCATTTGTAATTTTTACAACACTTTTAACGATTGCCAGCACTTCATTTTTCTTAATGCTGGTAATCGCGCAGGTGTAATCATTGCCGTCGCCATTAAATAGCACGATTTCATCACTAATTTCTAGCCGCAACACTCGCGTAGCATGGGCTGCAGCGTTATCGCTAAGCTTAACAGTTGCGCCGATTTGTAGATTTTCTGGATTGTAAAAACGACAATTGCTCATGCCTGCATTCTATACAAAACAACTGCTGCCGTCATTCCCGCGTAGTCGGGAATCCAGTCAAGCGACAATTTAGTTTATGCTGAATTGAAAATACCAAGCTAAAAATGTTATCTGCCTAGATTCCCGCCTACGCGGGAATGACGTATGATGGTATTTATCGTTTTATGGAACAATTAGTATGGCAAGCATCAACCCACCCGTGTGCGATTTTGGCTGGCAAGCACCACATTTTTCACTGCCAAATATTGATGGAAAAATCGTCAGCCTGCACGCAGCCAGAGGCAAAAACGGCCTGCTGGTGATGTTTATTTGCAACCACTGCCCTTATGTGAAGGCCATTTTGCCGCGGCTTATCCATGATGTGAGCGAGTTGAAAATGCTCGGCGTGAACACGGTGGCGATTATGAGCAACGACCCAAGCGAATACCCAGAAGATAGCTTAGAAAACATGCAAAAAATTGCGCGCGAGATGGATTTCCCTTTTGCGTATTTGTTAGACGCCAGCCAGCAAATTGCCAAAAATTACGGCGCAGTTTGCACGCCCGATTTTTTTGGATTTAATAATAAACTTGAGCTGCAATATCGCGGCCGCTTTGATGAAAGTCGCAAAGAAACCGCGCCAAATAACACACGCGATTTGTTTAATGCGATGAAATTGATTGCTGAAACAGGAGAAGGGCCAAGAGATCAGGTTGCGAGTATTGGTTGTAGTATTAAGTGGAAAATTGAATAAATGGATGTTTTAAAAATGAATAAAATCAAATCGTTATTATTTGTTGTGTTGTGGGCTAGTTTTTTGGCAAATTCCGCGATTTATAAATGAACCGATGCCGAAGGCAAAGTGCATTACTCTGACAAAAAAATCAAAAAAGGTTATGTGGCAGAAATCAAAGATCCACTAAAACTGAATGAGGAGGATGTGAATGCAGCCAATGACAAACTAAATCAGTTAAAACAAAACTTAGAAACATCAAATAAATTAAAAGCTGCAGAAGCTCAAAAGCAAAAAGAAGCTGATGCCAAAGCAAAGCAAAAAAGAGAAAATGCTTAGCAGCACTAGATGATTTGGAACATATGAAGCATGCGAATGGTGTTTATTATCTAGATTCAGCGGGGAACAAAGTTTTTTTTGATGAAAAAACCAGAGCGCAGCGCACAGAGCAACGCCAAAAAAACTATAGCGATAATTGTTTATAAGAGATAGAAAATTGAATGAATAAAACGTCAGAATTAAAGTGGGGAATTCTAGGCGCAGCGCGTGTGAATGAGCGTTTGTTGCCTGCGATTATTGAAGCGTCCAATTCGCAATTGGTTGCGATTGCTAGTCGTCGTGCGGGCGCGGCGAAGGCAACACTGGAAAAATACGCGCCGCCAGGTTTTATTGAGAAGCACAAAGAAAAAGTCGCGTGCTATGACGATATGGACGCGTTGATAAATGACAAAAATATAGACGCAGTGTATTGCCCGATGGCGAATGAAGAGCACGCGGAATGGGCGATTAAAGCAATTAACGCGGGCAAGCATGTGTTGATTGAAAAGCCGATGGCGACAAAATTAAGCGATATTGATGCGATGAAAACTGCGGCTACAAAAAATAACGTTAAGGTGATGGAAGGCTTTATGTATCGCTTTCATCCACAGCACGCGCGAGTAGCTGAGATTGTAAATAGTGGCGTGATTGGTGATATTTTAAGTGCGCGCTCTAGCTTCTCGTTTTTAATGCGCGAGGCACGTATGTATCGCATAAACCGCGCCATGAGCCAGGGCGGCGGCGCGTTGTGGGACATTGGGCCCTATGCCATTCATACCCTGCGCTGGGGCATGGGGTTAAATAACCACGCAGGCGGCCAGCCTTATGATGTGCCGTTAAGCTGTATTTCCCACGCAAAACTGAATGAACATGGCGCCGATATTGTCACTAGCGGCATATTAGATTTTGGCCAAGATTCGCGCGGTCGTGCGCGTTTTGGACATTTTGATATTAGTTTTGAGCGCAGTCGCAAGTCAGAATACGAATTAATAGGCGATAAAGGCTGGTTGAAATGCCACACCATTTGGGCGTTTGATAAAGATATTCCTGTCATCAGTTGGGGCACTGATGCAGGCGAAAGCGGTGAGGAAAAGCTCAGCCCCGCCAATCATTTTGTGCTGGAAATCGAGCACTTTAGCGATTGCGTGCTAAACAACAAAACACCATTATTAAGTTTTGCAGATGCACGAGAAAACTGCAATGCACTCGAAAAATGTGTTGTGGAAGCCAGCATTAATGCGGCTTCCAGAGCATCAAAATAATTAAGCTGTTTAAAAAGCTTAAATGCCCGACTTAGATACCTGACATGGCAATAAAGTTTGGCAGCGCTTTTATGCGGTTAATCCAAGCAACAATATTTGGGTATGGTTCTAACGAAACGCCGCCCTCGTAAGAAACACCAATGTAGGGCATACAAGCAATATCGGCAATGGTGCAGCGCCCCAGTTCTAGCCATTCACGATTCGCCAAATGCGTGTTCATAATGCCCAAAATGCGCGCGCTAATTTCATGCGCGGTTTCGCGATTTAACGTATAGCCAAATTTATCAATTAGCCGCGCATCGCCTGGGCCGTGCATCACATTATTGACGCTGCTAGACAACCACTGTGTGACTAGTGCGCGTTCTTTTGGGTCAGTTGGATACCACGCTTCAGCTTTATATTTG
>JANOYU010000058.1:0-45279 GCA_031429035.1 Methylophilaceae bacterium | reverse complement strand
TCTTTGGTCGGCGATGCGTCTAATCCGCGCTCACAAATTGCAATAAACTCTTCGCGATTATAAGCAATGCCGCCACCGCTACCGCCCATGGTGAACGAGGGACGAATAATGGCTGGGTAACCAATACCAGCCTGCACTTGTAAGGCTTCTTCCATGCTGTGCGCAATGCTGCTTCGTGCCGAGCCCAAGCCAATTTTGGTCATGGCTTCTTTAAATTTTTGGCGATCTTCGGCTTTGTCGATGGCGTCTTTACTCGCGCCTATCATTTCCACATTATATTTGGCTAACACGCCGTGCTTATCTAAATCGAGCGCACAATTAAGCGCAGTTTGGCCGCCCATTGTTGGTAATAGCGCATCTGGGCGCTCTTTTTGAATAATTTTTTCAACCACTTGCCAAGTAATCGGCTCGATATACGTCGCATCGGCCATTTCTGGGTCGGTCATAATAGTGGCGGGGTTAGAGTTCACCAAAATCACGCGGTAACCTTCTTCACGCAAGGCTTTACAGGCTTGTGCGCCAGAATAATCAAACTCGCAAGCTTGGCCGATAACAATTGGGCCAGCGCCAATGATGAGGATAGATTTGATGTCGGTACGTTTTGCCATAAAAAGGGGCTGGGGGCTGGGGGCTGGGGATTAGGGCTGCATTGGCGCGTGCGCCTAGCCCCTAAATCCTAGCCCCTAGTCCCTTTTTTCTCCATTAATGCTATAAATTGATCAAACAAATAACTCATTTCTGTCGGACCTGGGCTGGCTTCTGGGTGACCTTGAAAGCTAAACGCAGGTTTATCCGTGCGCGCAATACCTTGCAAACTGCCGTCAAACAAAGAAACGTGCGTAATTTTTACATTTTTAGGCAAGGTGTTTGGGTCGGCCGCAAAGCCATGATTTTGGCTAGTGATATAGACGCGCTTGGTGGCGACATCTTGCACAGGGTGGTTTGCACCGTGGTGACCAAATTTCATTTTCATGGTTTTTGCGCCACTCGCCAAAGCCAATAATTGATGCCCTAAGCAAATGCCAAAGGTTGGGATACCGCTATCAACTAGCGTTTTAATGGCGCGAATAGCGTAATCACAGGGTTCTGGATCGCCAGGGCCGTTACTTAAAAAGATGCCGTCTGGCTTGTAACTTAAAGCTTGCTCTGCAGTGGCTTGCGCGGGCAATACAGTGACTTTGCAACCGCGTGAAACTAACATGCGCAAGATATTGCGTTTAACGCCATAATCAAACGCTACCACATGATATTTTTGTGTGGAAGCAGTTGTATAACCTTTGCTAAGCGCCCATTCGCCAGCTGTAAATTCATAGGCAGTTTTGCACGAAACCACTTTGGCTAAATCCATGCCAGCCAAGCCTGGAAAGGCTTTGGCAAGCTTTAAAGCCTCAGCTTCATCCACATTGCCCGCCATAATACAACCCGCTTGTGCGCCTTTTTCGCGCAAAATCCGTGTCAGTTTGCGCGTATCAATATCGGCGATGGCGACGATGTTATTCGCTACTAAGTATTCAGATAAAGTTTGATTGCTGCGGAAATTAGATTCTAACAAAGGTAAATCACGGATAATCAAGCCCGCTGCATATACTTTACCCGATTCCACATCTTCGCTATTAGCGCCAGTGTTGCCAATGTGCGGATAAGTCAGGGTAACAATTTGTTCAGTATAAGACGGGTCGGTAAGTATTTCTTGGTAACCCGTCATGCTGGTGTTAAATACCACCTCGCCGACCGCGTAGCTATTAGATGCGTCGCCTGTAGCGCCAATTGCAATGCCTTTAAAAACAGTTCCATCCGCTAACACCAATACTGCTGGACTTGTTTTTAACAACGCTGTTTTTGACACCGTAAAGCTCCTAAATTTTAGTGCGACACACCCGCAAATCTGCAAAAGCAATTAAACGCAGATGTGCAAAACGGGAGGAGCTTTGTGGACTCTTCCCGTTTCAGAATTGACGAATTATAGCGGAAACCGACTAGCTATTCAAGCTTCAGTTTTAAGTTTAAGCGCTAAACTTACGTATAAGTTTTGGTGGTAATTTAAACTAATCTGCCTGATAAATGGCGTAACAATTGCGGCCTTGGCGTTTGGCAGCATACATGGCAATATCGGCATGGCTTATTAAATCGTTAGGTTCTGCGCCGTGCGGGGGAAACATAGCAATGCCTACACTGGCGCCTAATAGTATTTTTTGCTTATCCAATACATATGGTGCAGCCAGCACATTTAAAATTTTATCTGCAGTTATTTTAACTTGCTGTTCATCTGTCAAATTTTGCAGCAGCACCACAAATTCATCACCGCCAATACGCGCCACCGTATCTTCTGCACGTAGTAAATTTGTGAGGCGTTGCGCTACCATTTTAAGCACTTGGTCGCCCACCACATGGCCGTGCGTATCGTTAACCGATTTAAAAAGATCTAAATCTAAAAATAGCACTGCTGCTATGCTTTCGGCACGCTGCGCTGATTTAAGTGCTTGCGACATTCTATCTTCCAATAAGCGTCTATTTGGAAGTCCTGTCAGGGCATCATTATTGGCAATTTCGGCCAATATTGAAGTAGAGTTTGACAGTTGCGTGACCAATTTTTCTCTTTTAATATTATGAAAAATAAGCCTAAGTAATATGCCTAAAAAAACCAACATGGAAGTCATTGGCAGTAACATTTTTTTAAATATGCGTGATTTCCAATCTGCCGCCACTACGTCAATGCCCAGCATAATAAATTGTGGTGTATTTCGTGTCACTCCTATCGGCACAAATGCACTTACCCATGTGCCCCAGTGATCCGTCACAGGGCCATCAACCAGCTTGGTTTTATGTTGCATGGCCTGCTTAAGTGGATTGCTCGCTTCAGTAAACACATCGCCCAAGTGTGAAATTTCTGAAGATGGCTGTGGGCTAGCATCTAATAGAAATTTGACATTTGGCTGCTTGGCGCTGCTGTCGGTATACAGCAAGTAGATAAAATGACAGTTTTTGTTGGCTTTGCACGCACCGTTTAGCTGCCGATACAACTCAGTAAAATCGCTTTCTTTTAGCGCCTCTGGCTTGGTGTTTAATTTGGCTGCATGTTCTTGCCAATTGATTGATTGTTCTATAGTGGCGGCGTAAGTGCTTAAATCGTTACGCATTTCTGTATCTTGCGCGATGGCTACATACAGCGTAACCAAGCAACCAATGATTAATATTGCAACAAATACCAGCCAATACCAAAACAAAGTTTGGTTTCTAATGTATTTGTATTTTAGGTTTTTAAGCATTGTCATGTGATAAAAATAAATTAAGTTTAACTTAACGTTTTTATCAGCAAATTATGTACCAATATGATTTAATTGAGAAATTAAATGCCCGCAATTAACAAAGGTTTACAAATTTTAGGCGCAATAACTAGAAATTGCTATTTTAAGTGCAACACATTACGCATATCAAACAAGCCCGTTTTGTGGCCGCTTAAAAACTTAGCTGCACGCAAAGCGCCCAAAGCAAACGTAGCGCGGCTACTGGCTTTATGGGTAATTTCAACGCGCTCACCAATACCTGCAAAAACAACCGTATGGTCGCCCACCACATCGCCACCACGCAAGGTGGCAAAGCCAATTTTGCCTGCTTCGCGCTCGCCCGTGACGCCTTCGCGCGCGTAAATGCCGCAATCTTTTAAGTCTCGCCCTAAACCAAGCGCGGCTGCCTCGCCCAAACGTAAAGCAGTACCAGAAGGCGCATCAACTTTATGCCGATGGTGCATCTCAACCACCTCTATATCATAGCCATCATTCAGCACTTTGGCGGCTTGCTCCACTAAATCTAATAACAACGTCACGCCTACACTCATATTAGGCGCAAATACAATGGCAATATTTTTTGCAGCTGCTTCTATCTTGGCTTTTTGCTCAACCGTAAAGCCGGTGGTTCCAATCACGTGTTTTACCTGGTGGCGCTGACATGTTTCCAAATACTCTAAGCTGGCTTCTGGACGGGTAAAATCAATCAGCACATCCGCGCCTTGCAGCGTTTCTGCCGCATCGTCACTAATATAAACACCTGTATTTTTACCAACAGGTTCACCCGTATCACGGCCAATACTAGGGCTGCCAGCACGGTCTAACGCACCAAATAATTGAAGCTCTTCGTCATCCAACACGCCTTGTATTAGCGCTTGCCCCATGCGCCCGCTTGCACCCGCGATGACTACTTTTATGCCCATTTAAAAGCCAATCTTTTCTAGCATGCGCTCAAAGTAGCCTGGAGATTCTTCTACAGGTACAGGCTGCTCTATTTTATTCGCTTTAGCTTTTACTTCGGCAGGTGCATTACTGGCCGGCGCTGGCGCGCTTGGCGCAATTTCACTTGGCGCAACACTAATTGGCGCTTGTAGGTTTTTCAAATCCAAGTTTCTATCCATTCTAAAAATCAAACGCTCATCCGCCTTGGCGGCGGGCATTTTTACTGGTGCAGGCGTGGCAACTTTTGGCACTTCTGGCTTAGCTGGTTGTACTTTAGGTAATTGAGCTTTTGGTAATTCAACTGGTTTTGCCATTTCCATAGGCGGCGCTTCTACCACTGGCGCAATGACGACTGGCTCTTCTGTCACTGGTGTCATCTCAACAGGCGACTTTACTGATGGCGTTTCTACCGCGGGCGTTTCCACTGCTGGCGCATCTGGCACCAGCACGCCACTAATAGGCACAGCCAAAACCGATGGCACATCAATTGAAGCATCGCCAGCAGGCGCGTCGCTATTGGCTTGTGGGGCAGGTGTTTCTGCAATTGATTTTTCGGCAGGCTTTGCTGTTGTTGCTGTTTCGTCTTTTTTCCAAAACTTCAGCTTTTCTGACCAGCTTTTTTCTTCACTTGGCTTATCAACTACTTTGGGTTTAGCGGCTTCAGGCTTTACTGCCGCTGCATTTTCATCGCTTTTCCAAAATTTCAGTTTGTCTAGCATGCCTTCATCTTGTTTAGGTTTTGGCTCTACTGTAATTGTTTTTGCAACAGCACTTTCACTGCCTGAAGCCGCGCCTGCTGTGCCTTCTGGCACCACATCACCACGTACTTTGGTTAGTAAATCTTTATCAAAATCTAAAATTACGCGACGTTGCTCTGTAATTTTGCCCGCTTGGCGCATTTGGTAAAAATAATCCCAACGATCTTTATGAAAGCTATCCACAATGAGTGGTGTGCCCATAATAAATTTTACTTGCGATTTGGTCATGCCAGGGCGCAGTTGCAGCAACATTTTCGATGTCACTACATTGCCTTGTTGAATATCCATTTTAAATGGCTTAACGCTAGGCGCAGCAGAGCCGCAAGCCGTTAATAGAGCGAATAAAAAAATTAAAAAATAGCGCATGAATGATTGGATTTAAACACTTATTACTAAATTGGCGTTAATATAACACGATGACAGGCAGGCTAAAACCATAAAAATGTTTTTGCCTAAGGTCATCACCAAAATTTATAGTGAAAACGAGCATACTATGCATGAACAAAAAGACTTAAAAAACGCTGGCCTGAAGGCTACGCTGCCGCGCCTAAAAATTTTAGAGCTGTTTGAAACCAGCACAGAACGTCACATGTCGGCTGAAGATGTCTATAAAGTTTTAATCAACGCAGGTGAAGATGTAGGCCTAGCCACGGTGTACCGTGTATTAACACAGTTTGAAGAAGCAGGTTTATTATCACGCCACCATTTTGAAAGCGGCAAAGCGGTGTTTGAGCTAAACGAAGGCACCCACCATGACCATATTGTGTGTGTTAAGTGTGGCCGCGTAGAAGAGTTTTACGATGAAGAAATTGAGAAGCGTCAAAAAGATGCAGCCGAATCACGCGGATTTACCATGCAAGAACATTCATTGATGATTTATGGCATTTGCAAAGAACAACCTTGTGGCAAAAAAAGATAACTTTTTATTCGCTAATACGTTATATATATGTTTGCTTATCAATAGATTTAAATAGTTAAATTTAAAAAATACGCCCAGAAAATAACACGTTAAGAAAATAACACGCTAAGAAAATATCACACTAAAGTTAAGCAAAATTTTATTGAATAAAAACATTTATTTAAGGGAGCACAACATGTTAAAAAAATATTCTTCCGCATTAGCTAATCAAGGTTTTAAATATTCAATTGCGTTGCTAATCGCCGCCGCACTAACTGCTTGTGGCACCAACCCTGTCACCAAGAAAAAAGAATTTCAGTTTGTTAGCCAAGATAAAGAAATTGCCATCGGTAAAGAAAACTACTCACCTGCGCGCCAATCGCAAGGCGGCGATTATATTATTGACCCTGAATTAACCGCCTATGTCCAAGATATTGGTAAACGCTTAGGTGCTGTTTCTGATCGCCCAGAGCTACCTTACGAGTTTGTGGTTTTAAATGACAGCGTGCCAAATGCGTGGGCCATGCCAGGCGGCAAAATTGCGTTTAATCGTGGGCTTTTATATGAGCTAAATAGCGAGGCTGAATTAGCCGCCGTGATGGGCCACGAGATTGTGCACGCGGCCGCCCGCCACGGTGCTAAGAGCATGGAACGCGGCATTTTTATGCAAGGCGCCATGATTGCCGTGGGCATTGGCACACAAAATACCGATTACGCCAATTTGGCGGTAGGCGCATCGCAGCTTGGTGCGCAGCTAATTGGCAGTAAATACGGGCGCGATGCCGAAAGTGAATCTGACCTTTACGGCATGAAATACATGAAAAAAGCGGGTTACGACCCTGCTGCCGCGGTGACATTACAAGAAACCTTTGTGCGCTTAAGCAAAGACCGCAAAAGTGACTTTATCACGGGACTATTTGCAAGCCACCCGCCTTCACCAGAGCGGGTTGCAGCCAATAAAGTCACGCTAGAAAAAATTGGCGCAGGCGGCGAAATGGGCAAAGATATTTATACGCAAAAAATGGCTAAAGTAAAAGCAACCCAACCTGCGTACAAAGCCTATGACGACGCCATTGCTGCGCTTAAAAAGAATGACACTGCCACCGCTACCACGCTGGCACAAAAAGCTATTGCGGGCGAGCCAAAAGAAGCGCGCTTTCAAGAGCTGTTAGGCGATATTGCGCTGAGCCAAAAGAAAAATACCGAGGCGCTAGCCTATTACGACAAAGCCATTAAAATGCAGCCCGATTACTTTAAACCCCATGTGCAAAGCGGCATTGCGCTATATAACATGGGCAAAAAGAAAGAAGCCGAGCCGTTCTTAATCCGCGCTAATCAACTATTACCAACCGCACCAGGCCATGCGCTGCTAGGCGATATTGCTGAAGAACGTGGCGATATTGATGGTGCACTGCAACATTACCAAATTGCCGCTAGCTCAAACTCTGAAATGGGTAAAGAAGCTGGCCAACGCGCTGTACACCTTGATTTACCGCGCAACCCTGCCAAATATATACGCAGCGGCGCACAAGCCGATAATGGCGGTAACTTATATGCGGTGGTAGAAAATACTACCAGCCTGCCAGTCGGACGCGTACAGGTTAGAGTAGTTAAATACGATGCACAAACTGGCCGAGCGGTAGGTCAAAGCCAGCCGATGATAATAAATGGCGTGCAACCTGGCAAACGCAACCAAATCAACACGGGCGAACGTGTAAAAACTGCACAAGAAGCGCAGTTGTATAAAGTGGTAGTTGAGGCAGCGGAATTGGCGAAATAACCTAAGTTTAGGTGTGATAAAAGTTCATATTTATCTAAATTTAAAATGAAACTGCAATTTTTAAACAACATAGACACCTGTCCTAATAAAATTTTAGGGACGGATTTAGAGCCTACTTTACGTTAAAAATATTTATGCGACTTATTATCGTCCTCACACTTCTTGTCTTATCCAAATCTGCTTTATCGCAGTCTGCCAACTCCTACGAGAACGAAAGAATTTTGGCCAATGAACAATTTGTTCGTGGAACAGAGCTTTTGAAAAGAGAGAGCAAAGAATTTGATCCAAAATCTGGATTGAACTTGCTTCTCGAATCAGCAAAACATAAATATCAATTGGCGCCGTTTGGGTTATGTGTGGCGTTGTCCGTTACGCCTGAGATTTTGGATCTGAAAGAAGCATATTCTTGGTGTTATGTTGCCGAGAAAATTGGAGACAAATTTTCGACACTAGCAACAAAGCAGGGTCTGAAAATACTTGAACAACTTGAAAAGACCGAAGGGGCGAATTCAGTACAGCAAGCAAAAGAAATGGGCATCGCTAAATATCACCAGTAGCCAAGTAGGGTGGGGTTAAACCCCACGCGGAAGTACTGATAATTTCACCAATGCACCGCGTGGGTCACAAGTGACCCATCCTACAAAAACTTTTTTGGAGAAATCATGAAAAATCAACGATTCAATGGCATAAAATCAGTACTTTTATTAACTTGCTTAAGTTTTACATTACAAGCTTGCGCGGGCGGCTATGGCAATAGCGCACCTGCAGCCAGCAGCGTTGAGAAGGCTGAAGCGCCACAAAAAGTAAATGCAGCGCAAACTGTTATTAAGGTAATCACCGAAGGCTCGCCTGCTTACAACATTGATGGCAAGCAAAACCCTGAATTAACACTTAAACGTGGCGTGACTTATAGCTTTGAGTTAAAAACCACTGGCCACCCATTTTGGATTAAAACCAAGAACTCTACTGGCAAGGCCAACGCTTATGATACTGGTGTAACCGGCAATGGAACCGAGCGCGGCACGCTAACGTTTGCCGTGCCAGCAGATGCGCCCGCACTATTACATTACAACTGCCAAGTACACGATATGATGAATGGCGCGATTCATATTACAGATTAATTTAACTTATTTTAAATGGCAGTATTAATTTATATGCTCTGAGAGCCAATACCCATGCGCCTTGCAGAGCATTATTTTTATGCCGCATTCGTATGGTTTTGACTTTAAATCCCCTTTGCCGGGCCTTCGGCTTGAGCGGCAGATGATAGGCGGCGAGGACTGTTTGAGGGCTTAGCCCGAGTTCCGCAGCCGACACTCAGATGCGGCGCTAAGACCGAAGGAAGACGCGGCAGCGGGGGGTGATTTTCTTTGATTACTTTCTTTTAGCCCTTACAAAAGAAAGTGATTAGACGTCGGGCTACCCCGACAAAGTTAAATTTCCAACATTGCCCCTCTCCCCAACCCCTCTCCCGCCATCGGGCGAGGGACTTTACGCACCCAACATTTCTTTTGCGTGGCTACGCGTGGTTTCGGTAATTTGAATACCCCCCAACATACGCGCGATTTCTTCGATACGTTCGTTTTTATCTAAAGCTTGAATATGGCTTAACGTGGCGCCATTTTGCTGCGATTTGCTAACTTGCAAATGCTGCTTAGCCTGCGCGGCCACTTGCGGCAAATGCGTAATCACTAGCACTTGTCGCTCTGCTCCTAACTGTTTGAGCAACTGCCCGACCACCTCGGCTACGCCGCCGCCAATGCCAACATCGACTTCATCAAAAATCATACACGGTACGCTACCTTGACTTGCGGTTGTAACGTGTAGCGCTAAACTAATCCTAGAAAGTTCGCCGCCAGAAGCCACTTTATTGAGTGGCCGCGGCTCTACACCTGCGTGACCTGCAACTAAAAATTCGACTGTTTCTAAGCCATTGGCAGAAGCTTCGCAAGTTTGCAAGGAAACACTAAACTGACCACCACTTAATGATAATCGCTGCATCTCGCTGCTGATTTTTTGACTTAAAATTTTTGCAGACTCTCGTCTTTTGGTGCTGAGTTGCTTGGCAGATGATTGATACGCACTTAAGGCTTCCGCTTCTTGTTTCGCAAGCGCACCATCATTGGCAAAGCTCTCAAGCTCGGTCATGCGCGCCAGATCTGTGCTTAATAAATCAGGCAATTCTTCAGGCTTGCTGCGGTATTTTCGCGCGGTATTGTGCACGGTTTGAATGCGAGCTTCCACCTCTGCAAGCCGCGCTGGGTCTAGCTCTGCCTTTTGCAAATAACGGTTCAAACTGCGCGAAGCTTCTTCCAATTGAATGATGGCAGAATCTACGCCATCGGCGGCTTCTTTCAGCTGCGCATCAAATTCTACCAAGTTTATTAATTTATGCTGCACTTGCGACAACAAAGAAATCGCTGCTGGTTCGTTTTCATCAATCAGCGCAATGCAAGATTCTAGGCCACTAAGTAAACTAGCGCCATTTGCTAAACGGTGATGTTCTGCCTGTAAATCTGCCCATTCTTCTGCGGCAAAGTTGAGCTGTTTGAGCTCGCGCGTTTTATCGCGCAAATCAGCCAACTCATCGGCAAAAGCAGCGGAATTTTTCTCAATTTCTAGCCGTTGGCGATTTAGTCCAGCCCAGGTTTTATATTGCTTGGCGACTTGGCTGGCTAAATCTGAACTGCCAGAAAATTCATCTAAAATTTGCCGCTGCGTGGCAGTTTTTAGCAGTGAGTGATGCGCGTTTTGGCTGTAAATATCTACCAGCAATTCGCCTAAATCTTTAAGCTGACCAATCGTCACCGAAGTGCCATTAATGAAACCGCGACTGCGGCCATCAGCATAAATCACCCGCCTAAGCACTAGCACTGGCGCGGCTTCCAGAGCATCGCTATTTTCTGCATTTAACTCGTTTTCTGCTAGCCAATTTAAAGCCGTAGCGTTGCTAGAAAACGTAACACTAATATCGGCTTTATCTGCACCCTTTCGTGTCACTTCACCTTCGTTACGCGCGCCCAGCGCCAGTGAAAGCGCATCGATGAGAATAGATTTACCCGCGCCAGTTTCGCCCGTGAGCGTGGTAAAGCCGCTAGAAAACTCTAAATCTAGCGCTTCAACAATAATAAAATCGCGGATGGAAAGGTTTTGTAACATGGTTAAACTTTGAAACCTTTCTGATTCGTCATTCCCGCGCAGGCGGGAATCCAGACAGGCAACATGTTTAGCTTAATCAGTTTAATATTTGCCATGATGGCGCTTTGTTTCTTTTCTAATTAAAATTAATCGTTTTTTGCACGCAACTTAGTCACCGTAAATTGTCGCTAAACTGGATTCCCGCCTGCGCGGGAATGACGGTATAAGGTGACCAAAAATTGCAATCTTATTACGTAGCAAAAACTAACCCCAGTTAAGTTTGTTGCGTAACATCTCAAAATAACAATAATCGCTAGGATGCAGCAAGGTGATTTCTTTAGCTGCGCGCTGCACCACAATTTTATCACCTTGCTCTAGCGGCAGCTGAAACTGGCCGTCGTAGCTCACATAGGCCTCGTCAATTTGCACTAAATTGACCTCAATTTTGCTGTTGGCATTAAGCGTAATTGGCCGATTGCTCAATGTGTGCGGGCTAATTGGCACCAGCGCAATGGCATCTAAATTGGGGTGTAAAATTGGCCCGCCCGCGCTTAAAGCGTAGGCGGTAGTGCCTGTTGGCGTGCTTAAAATAAGGCCATCGCCACGTTGTTTGTGCACAAATTTTCCATCTACCTCTACCTCAAGCTCTATCAGGCGCAAATTACTTTTTATCACCACGTCGTTAAGCGCGACGCCCGTGTGCACTTGCTTGCCTGCCCTGTAAACATGGGCGCTTAACAACATGCGCGATTCGGTTTGGTGCGCGCCCGCTAAAATTTTATCTATCGCTGTCAACATATCTTCTGCGCGTAAATCGGTGAGAAAGCCAAAGCGCCCACGGTTTATGCCTACCAACGGAATATCGTCATCAATTAAGCTGCGCGCCACGCTAAGCATGGTGCCGTCGCCGCCCATGACAATGGCTAAATCTACTTTGTTGCCAATTTCGTCCAAACTGGCAGTGTTAAAACCTGTTAATTCAGCATGTTGTGCGGTATTACTTTCTAGCCACACCTCGATATTTTTTGCGCGTAAATGGCGCGCCAAATCGGCCAAATCGGCTTGCATCATCTGCAACGCAGACGCGTTCATGTATTTGCCAATAATGCCGATAGATTGAAAAGCTGTCATGAACCAATTAAATCATAAGATTGGGCTATTCTCAAAGCACTAAATCGGGCAAAATGATAAGTGCCGACATACTTTTACAAATACACCTTTTTTGAGATGAAGTACAAGGCGGACGGCGCGCAAAAACCTGAATGTACAGTCGCTTTGATTGTAAAAGTACATGAGGATTGTGAGCGCCGCCCAACGTAGTAATTCGCTCACAAAAGTTGTATTTATGGATAAACGCGCGCAGATTTTATTAAAGACTCTGGTAGAACATTACATCTGTGATGGTCAGCCAATTGGCTCGCGCACGCTGTTGCAGCACAGTGGCTTAGATGTTAGCCCCGCCACCATTCGTAACGTGATGTCTGACTTAGAAGGCATGGGTTTTATTGCCAGCCCGCATACCTCGGCTGGGCGCATTCCCACGCAAAAAGGTTACCGCTTGTTTGTCGATACGCTGCTAACTGTGCAAACTCTAGACAACAAAGCCGTGAATCAACTTAAAAGCGGCTTAAGCTCGCCGAATCAAAATGAGCTGATTAGTAGCGCTGCCGATATGCTGTCGCAACTAACGCAGTTTGCTGGTTTGGTGATGATTCCCAAGCGCAAAGCCTTAAGTTTTAAGCATTTGGAGTTTTTACCGCTGACTGAAAAACGCATCTTAGTCATCATCGTCACTAGTGATGGCAATGTGCAAAACCGTATTATTTTAAGTGAAAAACCTTATTCCGCCAGCGAGTTAACACAAGCCAGCAATTATTTTAACGCTAACTTTAGTGGCCAAACGTTTGAAGAAGTGCAGCTAAAACTACATGCCGAACTCAAACAAATGCAAACCGATATGAACGTGTTAATGAGCGCTGCCCTGCAGGCTAGTATTCATGCGGGTGCTGGGGCGGGTGAAAAAGATGGTGTTATTATCGCAGGCGAACGCAACCTTTTAAACATCGACGAACTCTCTACCAATGTGAATAGCCTACGTAAGCTGTTCGAGATTTTTGAGCGCCGCACATCACTCATGCAATTACTAGATAACAGCCAGCATGCTGAAGGCATACAAATATTTATTGGTGGCGAGTCAGGTTATTTAGCGCTAGATGAATGCAGCATGGTCACCGCGCCGTATGAAGCTGATGGTCAAGTGGTTGGCACACTTGGTGTAATTGGCCCAACCAGAATGGCTTATGAGCGTGTGATTCCGATTGTGGATGTGACGGCGAAGTTGCTGTCGAATGCGCTATCCAGCAATTAAAACATAAAGACTTACATTGTCATTCAGAGCGAAGCGAAGAATCTAGATTTTTAAGTTACAAAAACTGGATTCTTCGCCTAAATAAAACATTAGGCTCTGAATGACGGAATTTGAAAAAATTAGATTTTAACTATCAACAAACGACTATCAACTAAAGACTAACAATATGGCTTATTACAACCCCGAACCACCCTTTTCTCACGGCGACCAACTAAAAGTCGGTATTCTACTAGCCAACCTTGGCACACCAGATGCACCAACCGCCAAGGCGCTGCGGCGTTATTTAGGCCAGTTTTTAATGGATAGGCGCGTGGTGGAAATTCCACGTTTTATTTGGTGCTGGATTTTACATTGCATTATTTTGGTGATTCGCCCAAAAAAATCCGCCGCAAAATACGCACAAGTGTGGATGCCTGAAGGCTCGCCCTTGATGGTGTATTCGCAACGCCAAACCAATATGTTGCGTGGATATTTGGCGCAAAAAATTAACTCGCCATTTGTAGTAGAACTGGGCATGAGCTACGGCAACCCGAGCATGAAAAGCGCCATTGAAAAACTAAAAGCACAACATTGCGACCGTATTTTGGTGTTGCCATTGTTTCCGCAATACGCCGCCAGCAGTACCGCCGCCGTGTTTGATGCGGTATGGAAAGTATTGCTAAAAATGCGTAATGTGCCGGGCATTCGCACTGTGCGTGGCTATCACGACCACCCTGAATATATCTTAGCGCTTGAAAAAAGCGTGTTGAAATATTGGCAAATCAATCGTAAACCCAATTTTGCCGCAGGCGAAAAATTGGTGATGAGCTTTCACGGTGTACCCAAGGTACATTTAACAAAGGGCGACCCTTACCACTGCACTTGCCACAAAACGGCTCGTTTGCTGGCAGAAAAATTAAGCTTAAGCAAAGGCCAATATATGGTTGCGTTTCAATCGCGCTTTGGCAAGCAAGAGTGGTTAAAGCCTTATTTGGCGACCACTTTGGAGGAATTAGGCAAAGCAAAAACACCAAGAATTGATGTGATTTGCCCAGGCTTTAGTGCCGATTGCCTAGAAACTCTAGAAGAAATTGCCATGGAAGGTAAAGAGATTTTCACCCACGCAGGCGGTGGCGCGTACAACTATATTCCTGCGCTAAACGACAGTGACGTGTGGATTCATGCGCTGACTGAAATTGCGCTGGAAAACTTGCAAGGCTGGGTAAGTAACGATTGGGACAACGAAAAAGCTGCGCAAAATAACCAAAAAACTAAAGCAGAATACGATAATATTAAGGCTTAATTTAGCTTTAATTTAGCCATCATTTACAGCTATCTTATTTCGATGCCCTGCAAGCCAATATCTATGCGGCTTGCAGAGGCATTAAAATCTCTCGTAGCTTTTATTTGCTAAAATTGAGTTAATCGTTTTCTTCAGTTTCGCCTAATTCTTGTGGCCCAGGTTGATATTCCAAAATATCGGCTGGCTGACATTCTAGCGCTTGGCAAATAAGATTTAACGTCGAAAAACGCACTGCGCGCGCTTTGCTGGTTTTTAATATAGATAAGTTTTGAATAGAAATACCTGTTTGCTCAGACAATTCATTCAGCCGCATTTTGCGCTTGGCAAGCATTACATCCAAATTGACGATAATAGTCATCTAAAAATCCTATATCGTCAAATCAATATCTTTTTGCAGCTGCACAGCATGTTGAATCAATATATGCAGCGCCAAAAACATTAATCCAACCGCAAAACCAACAATATCAAAATCAAAAAATGGTTGCCAACTTGCTAAATCACCAAATTGGTGCAGTAAAAATAAGCTTAAGTTTTCCATTAGCAAAAGCACAAATGGGACGCTTAAAAATAAATAAGCCATTTTTTTCATGGTGTTTAATGTGGCTGAAATAAGTATCTCTCCCTTTATAAATTGTCTCACCAATCTATGTATTAAAAAGACCAGATAAACATACAAAGCAACCTGAATGGCTAAAACAAGACCAATCATAATTTGCCCTTGCATAGAATAGCTTGAAACTGCCGCTATTTCAGTGACATTTAGCAAGTTAAAAGGTAGCGACCATGTCAGCCGAACTACTTTAATGATTAAAAAGGGTGCTAGTAACCATAAACCCCATAAAACTGCATCTAAACGCTTTAAAACCTTTACATCTGCTTGCTTCATTATCAATTCCCAATCTATATTACAGTAATTTTAACTGTTAAGTATTAAAAATATCACGATTATCATTAAATAATGCTTTTATTTAATTAAATTATATGATATCTTGCACAAAATTGATGCATAAGTATCTATCAATTTATAAATAAACTTGTGGAGCTAATATGAAAACGAAGATTTGTTTTTTAGTGATATCAATTTTAATTGCAGGCAGTAATGTTGCCAACGCTGCTGCTGATAAACAAATAGGTGAGCAACAAATGGATAAGCAAAAAAATGATAATCCAGACACTGTTATTACAATAAATGCTTTTGATACTAGCGATAACGGAACAGGCACTATTGATAAAGATGACAACGTAACCATAACCACAAAAAATAAAGTATACAAAGGTAAGGCTGATTTTAGTATGTTGAATTTATTTAAGCCAACCATTAAAAATGACCCAGCTATTAAATACAAGCGCGGCACAGACAACGGTACGGTCAAGCTTGCCTCTGGCACACACACAATGAATTGCGAATTTAATTTTGACGAAGTAATTGCAATGGGTTATTGCATAGATAGTGCTGGCAAAGAGTTTGATTTATTTGCCAAATAATAACAATCACTTATCGTAATTTACTGGAGTGTTTTCAATGAAAAATTTAAAAAACTTTTACCAAATTATTGCTAATTTTTTAAATCAGCACAAACAATCTGCAAGCAAGCAGTCTGCAAGTATGATTTTTAAATCGCAGCCTAAAATTGAAAAACGTGCGCTAATAAACTTTAGTGAAATGGGTAAAAAATAATGCAAATAAACTATGCATTTTTAGCATTACTTATATTTGGTCTTGCTGGGTGCGCCTCAACACCAACTTCTGAACCAGGCGCCGAAAATAAAGCAAATAAAGAGCTAGCTTGCATAGAAACCGAATCTGCTGGCTTCTATGATTATTATGCAAATAGCGGCGTAAGGTTAGAGATTAAAGAAATTGATGAAGTTGAATCTACCAAGAGTACGTTTTCTAGTGTGGTATCTAGCGCTGTACCACAAGACGGTAATTTTTGTTTTGCGGCTGGTGAGCACAAACTTGGGTTTACTGCCACCACATCAGGTGAATCAGTTAACGAATTTATGACTTATGCATTTGAAGCCAACAAAAAATACAAGCTGTCTGCGCAAGTAAAAGGTATTGCATTTAACGTAAAGCTAAGCGATGTAACAAACCCGACAGAAGTTGTACTTAAAGAATTTAGGGTGAAGATTTCTGGCTCCGGTGGAAGCTACAGCCCCATTATGGATATGCTTCCAATATAACTTCACAATTATCTTAACTAAATCAACTTAACCAAATCAACTTAATTATGGAAATACAAATGTTAAAAACTAATCTAGCTTTATGTGTTGCAACTTTAATCACACTACCGACAGCAGCCTTTGCGGAGTCAAATGCATATGATCTGCTTGACAAGTCATTGACTGAAAATGATAAAACTATCCAAAAAAAACCTGACGAATGGCAAACAACCATTGGCTTAGGCTTTGGTTACGGCTCTATTTACCAAGGTGCTGCAGAGCAAAAATTCTATTTTTTACCCGTGATTGAAGCCAGTTATGGCAATTGGGGAATAGGTTTTAGTGGCATTAACTATCGCTTTATTAATACGGATGAATGGCAAGTGGGCGCAGGCATTGGTTACGATTTTGGCCGAAAAGACAAGTATCTACCAAAACGTTATCGTGGCTTAGGTGATGTCGATGGCGGGCTTACCACCAATATATTCGCCAACTACCAAGCACTAGATTGGCTAGGGTTTTCACTAGACGTGTCTAAATCACAGGCTGATAGCAAAAGTTTACTGGTAACTGCCGGCGCTAGGTCAGATTTTCCGCTATATGGCGAATCGTTAATGGGCAATATTGGCTTAAATGCAGTTTGGGCGAATGATGACCACATGCAAGCCTATTATGGCGTAAACGCTGCTCAATCATCCAAAACGCGCTTAAAAAGATTTAATGCTAAATCGGGACTGGAAAAACTAGATTTTTCAACAGGTATTACTTATTTAATTGATAAAAAATGGACCTACTCAGCTGCAGTTGGTGTTGAAGCTTACCAAGGTGATGCTAAAGATAGCCCGGTGATTGAAGATAAAACGCAGCCGTATTTTTTTAATACAATCAGCTACACTTTTTAGTTTTTTCATGCAAAACATTGTTGAGTATGATTAATTTTAGTTGCTTAATATAGTTTAAACCAATAAAATCAAACAAACGTTTGAACTTATTGCTATTATTGAACAACCAATCCAGCATAAAAACCACTATTAACGCATGAAAAAAAACCAAAAAATTACCGCTGCCGAACCGCTGCCTAGAGAAAAAATTCTGTTCACTGCTCTAGAACTGTTTGCTGAACTGGGTTTTGAGCGTGCCACAATTCGCCAAATCGCCAAAAAAGCACAAGTGAATATTTCTGCTATTGGCTACTATTTTGGCGATAAAGCAGGGCTTTATAAAGCGGCATTTACCGAGCCAATGGGCTCGCCAAAAGATGATATTGCATTATTTGACTCGCCAGATTTAAGTTTAAAACAGGCACTTGATGGCTTATTTAGTGGCTTTATAGAGCCACTTAAACAAAATGAATTAGCACAACTGTGCACCCGTTTGCATATGCGCGAAATGGTAGAACCCACTGGGCTATGGGAAGAAGAAATTGATAACGGTATCGCGCCCTACCACCAAGCTTTGCTTGTGGTGTTGCAACAACACTTAAAAATTAAAGTTATAGATGATGATTTACATCGATTAGCGATGTGCATTGTGGCAATGGGTGTACATTTATTTGTGAGCCGCGATGTGATTGAAAAACTATGCCCACAAATTACACACGGTGAAGACGCACTTAAAACCATGCAACAACGATTAGTGCTATTTGCCATGAGTATGGTGGATGCCGAAGCGACACGCAGAAAGCCATTGCAAGCATGATTGATTATAAAATAAAAATTGGTACTTTAATCGCTGCTAGCCTTATTATAAGCGGCTGTGCTGGCCTTGATCTAAATTTTTTAAAGCTTAAGCGCACGCCAGAAAGCATTGTTAAAGAAACAAAAACTGCTGCGCAATGGCAAGCGCCATTACCGCACAATGGCAAAACCGAAAATTTAAATCAATTTTGGCAACAATTTGATGATGCATTACTGCTTGATTTAATCGATTCTGCACAGCAAGTTTCGAGTGATGTTGCCAGCGCCAAAGCGCGTATTGCAGAGGCCCGGACTGCGCGCATTAGCACCAGCGCCAATACGCTGCCAACGCTAGATGCTAATATTTCTGCCTCACGCGCTTTGCAACAGCCCGAAAGCCGCAGCCGTCAACAAGGTCCAGAGCAGCAAGGTGGTAGTTTTAGTCAGGGTACAACTAACACCACGCAAGCCAATCTACAAGCAGCTTGGGAATTAGACTTGTTTGGCGCCAATAAAATATTAGTAGAATCTGCCAAAAAAACTGAAACTGCGGCACAAGCTAACTGGCACGAGGCGCGGGTGGCAGTGGCTGCCGAGCTAGCAACCAGCTATTTTAACCAACGTTTTTGCAACGCAAATGTTGTAATTTTACAAAGCGATGCGCAATCGCGCCAAGAAAGCGCGCGCTTAACCGCCATATCTATTAAAGCAGGCTTTACGCCCCCCGCAGCACAATATTTGGCTGATGCTAGCTTGGCAGATGCAAAGCAACAGTTGAACGCACAGCAAGCGCAATGTGATTTAAACATGAAAGAACTGGTTGCCTTAACTGATTTACCAGAAGCCAGTTTGCGCGAAAAACTTAATTTACAGATTTTTTTAATTGATGCGCTAAATGATAAAAAGTTATACTCAATTAATAGCATACCAGCACAAACCATTGCGCAACGCCCCGATATTTATAATGCTGAGGCAGAGTTGGTAGCGGCGGCGGCCACTGTGCAAAGCAGGCAGGCAGCACGTTTGCCACGTATTTCATTAAATGGCTCAATTGGCTGGCTAAAAACATCTAGCAGTGATTTTAGTAGCAAGGGCGAGGTTTGGTCACTTGGGCCATTATCGATTACTTTGCCAATTTTTGATGCTGGCAAGCGTAAAGCTGCAGTAACAGAAGCTGAGGCACAATACGAGGCCAGCGCCGCCAATTACCGCAGCCGTGTGCGCGTGGCGGTGAAAGAAGTTGAAAATGCGTTGGTAAATTTGCATAGCAGCGAGTTGCGTCATGTGGACTTGCAAACAGCGCTAACTGGCTACGGCGCATCTTTTAAAGCAACAGAAGCGAAAGTGCGTGCTGGTTTTGCCAATTTGATTGAGCTTGAAACAAGCCGCCGCGACGCACTGCAAACCGAAATCAATTTACTTAACTTACTGCAAAGCCGCACCAACGCTTGGGTATCGCTATATCGCGCTGCGGGTGGCGATTGGCAAGCTAATAAAGATATTACGCAAACAGAAAGCTTAAAATAATGACGCTTAAAAAATCTCACCTTGTTTTAATCGCGCTAGTTATCACAGCGCTGGCTTTTTTAAGCTTTAAATTGATGCAAGAAAAGCCCGCAACTGAGGCAGCTGCTGCTGACAATCCTTCGCCAGCAAAAACAGCCTTAACGGTCGATTTAGTACAGCCAACTCGCGCCATAATTAAGCAAACCATTAGCGCAAATGGCTCAATTTCGCCTTGGCAAGAGGCAGTGATTGGTAGCGAGGCCAATGGCTTGTTGCTTAATCAAGTGCTAGTCAATGTGGGCGATAACGTAAAGCGCGGGCAATTATTGGCACAATTTTCAGCATCCACCATTGCCACAGACATTGCTCAAGCACAAGCCAGCTTGGCTGAGGCCAAAGCCAATGCGCTAGAAGCGGCAGGCAATGCCAGCCGCGCGCGCAGCATACAAGACACAGGTGCGCTTAGCACGCAAACGATTGAGCAGCTAATTAGCCTAGAAGCCACCAGTAAAGCGCGAGTAGCGGCAGCCGAGGCAACGTTGCAATCGCAACAAATTCGCTTTAAGCAAACCAAAGTTGTCGCACCTGATGATGGTATTATTTCTGCGCGCGCCGCCACGGTTGGTGCAGTTGTATCACCCGGCCAAGAGTTATTTAAGTTAATTCGGCAAGGTAGGCTTGAATGGCGCGCAGAGCTTACCTCTAGCGATATTGGCCACATTAAAAATGGCATGACTGCCAATTTAACCTTGCCCGACGGCGGTGCTATTACTGGCAAAGTACGTACTACATCGCCGATTATCGATACCCAAACCCGCAATGCCATTGCATTTGTGGATATTGCACTAGGCCAAGCCAAAGCGGGCATGTTTGCACGCGGCACATTTGATATTGGCACAAAAGATGTGCTGACCTTGCCTGCCTCGGCCATTGTGATGAAAGACGGTTTTGCTTATGTGATGCTAGTGGGGACTGACGGCCGCGTGAAGCAGCTAAAAATACAAACAGGTGGGCGCGAAGGTACAAATGTTGAAGTTGCTGGCCTAGATGCAGCCACCAATAGCAATTTTGTCGCCTCTGGTGGCGCATTTTTGGCCGACGGCGATTTAGTTGCAGTGACAGGACAAGCACCTGCAAGCGCTAAGCCAATCAGCAAATCTGAAACTAGTCAGCAAGAACAGGCCGCGCCATGAATGTTTCTAGTTGGTCAATTAAAAACCCCGTTCCAGCACTCATTTTATTTATCTTGCTAACCTTGGCGGGCTTTAAAAGCTTTTACGCCATGAAAATACAAAATTTTCCTGATTTAGAATTACCCACCATCAATGTCAGCGCCGCACTACCTGGTGCATCGCCCGCCCAGCTAGAAAATGAAGTTGCGCGCAAGCTAGAAAATTCTGTCGCCAAGCTGCAAGGCTTAAAACATATTTACACAGAAATTACCGATGGCAGCGTCTCTCTTACTGCAGAATTTAACTTAGAGAAACCCACACAAGAAGCGCTAGACGAAGTACGCAGCGCCATATCGGAAGTGCGCGCCGATTTACCAGTGGATTTGCGCGACCCAATTGTTTCTAAACTTAATTTAGCAGGCTCGCCCATCTTAGCTTTTACCATTGATTCTTGCAGTATGGATGATGAAGCGCTGTCTTGGTTTGTAGACGATACGCTGACTAAAAAACTATTAGGCGTTAACGGTGTAGGCGGTGTGAGTAGGGTTGGTGGCGTAACGCGCCAAATATGGGTAGAGCTAGATACCGCTAAGCTGCAAGCGCTTAACGCCACTGCGGCCGATATTTCGCGCCAATTGCGCAACTCGCAATTAGAAATAGCAGGTGGCGTGACCAAAATGGCAGGCAGCGAGCAGCCTATTCGCACGCTATCTAATGTGAAATCGGCCAACGAATTAGCCAAACTTGAAATTGTATTAGCTGACGGCAGAACAGTTAGATTAGACCAAGTAGCCAATGTGATTGATACCATTGCAGAACCTAAATCGCGCGCATTATTAAATGGCAAAAACGTGGTTGGCTTTGACGTTACCCGCACCAAAGGCGCTAGTGAGATTGAAGTGGGTGCAGGTATACATTTAGCGCTACAGGCACTCAAACAAGAACACCCCGATATAAAAATGACTGAAGCATTTAACTTTGTGACGCCTGTACAAGAAGAATTTGATGCGTCGATGACTTTGCTATTTGAGGGCGCAATTTTAGCGGTTTTGGTGGTGTGGTTATTTTTGCGCGATGTTCGCGCTACGTTTGTATCTGCGGTGGCGTTGCCATTATCAGTGATTCCCACTTTTATTGGCATGCAATATTTAGGTTTTTCTATCAACGTGGTGACTTTATTGGCTTTGTCCTTAGTGGTCGGTATTTTGGTGGATGACGCCATTGTAGAAGTGGAAAACATTGTACGGCATTTGCGTATGGGCAAAACCGCTTACCAAGCCGCCATGGAAGCCACCGATGAAATTGGCTTAGCCGTGGTTGCTACTACATTTACACTAGTGGCAGTGTTTTTGCCCACCGCTTTTATGAGCGGTGTTGCAGGCAAGTTTTTTAAACAATTTGGCTGGACAGCAGCCATTGCTGTGTTTGTATCGCTAGTAGTGGCACGCGTACTTACACCTATGATGGCGGCTTATTTAATGAAACCTATGGCGAAAGGTCAGCCAAAAGATAGCGCCATAATGACGTTTTACATGCGCGCAAGTCGCTGGTGCTTAAATCATCGCTTAATCACCAGCTTGATTGCCATTGGCTTTTTTGTGGGTTCTATTATGTTGATTCCGTTGTTACCAAAAGGTTTTATTCCGCCCGATGATAACTCGCAAACGCAAGTGCGGCTTGAGTTGGCACCGGGTGCAACCTTGGCAGAAACTACAGTTGCCAGTGAAAAAGCACGTAATATTTTGCAAAAAATTCAACATGTGAAAAGTGTGTACACCACTATTGGCGCCGGCGCGGCAGGCACAGACCCATTTGCAGGTGGCGGCACGGCCGAAACACGCAAAGCTACGCTTACGATACTTCTAGACGAGCGAGGACAACGCCCTAAAAAGCAATTGATTGAAGCGCAAATGCGTAAGCAATTAGCACAATTAGCTGGCGTGCGCTTAAGTGTCGGCTTGGGCGGCTCTGGTGAAAAATACATGTTGGTACTAACTAGCGAAGACGGCAACGCGCTAAGGCTAGCCGCCAATAATGTCGAAAAAGAGCTACGCACTATTAAAGGTTTAGGCAATATCGCATCTACCGCCGCACTGGTGCGTACTGAGCTAATTGTGCGCCCCAATAGTGCTGCAGCCGCCGATTTAGGCGTTAATACCGCCGAAATTGGCGAAACATTACGTATTGCCACCGTGGGCGATTACGAGCAAAATTTAGCCAAATTAAACCTAGATAAACGCCAAGTGCCAATAGTGGTTAAATTAGAAAATAGCGCCAAGGCAGACCTAAACGTACTTAAAAAATTAGCAGTAAATGGCGCCAAAGGCCCTGTGATGCTAGACCAAGTGGCAAGCATGGAATTTGCAGGCGGCTCTTCAGTGATTAATCGCTATGATAGACAGCGTAATGTGCAATTTGATATAGAGCTTTCTGGCTTACCACTGGGCGATGCAACCACCGCCGTGAATGCACTGCCCAGCATAAACCGTTTACCAGCAGGCGTTACACAAGCACAAATTGGCGATTCTGAAATGATGGGCGAGTTATTTGCCAGTTTTGGCTTGGCCATGTTAACAGGCGTTATTTGTATTTATTTTGTATTGGTGCTGCTGTTTAAAGATTTTTTACAGCCAATTACAATATTGGTAGCGCTACCATTGTCTCTTGGTGGCGCTTTTGTGGGTCTGTTAATCGCAGGCAAATCTTTTTCAATGCCCTCGTTAATTGGGCTGATTATGCTAATGGGTATTGCTACTAAAAACTCTATTCTTTTAGTTGAATATGCCATTATGGCGCGGCGCGACCATGGGATGACCAGATTAGAAGCCATACTGGATGCCTGCCACAAGCGCGCCCGCCCAATTGTGATGACCACCATCGCAATGACTGCAGGCATGATACCCATTGCTTTCGCTTTGGGCGCTGGCGATGGGTCTTTTAGAAGCCCGATGGCGGTTGCAGTGATTGGCGGCTTGCTAACATCTACTGTACTCAGCTTATTGGTGATTCCTGTCGCGTTTACTTTTGTGGATGATATTCAACAGTTTTTCAGTAAGTTGTTTGCAAAACCAGCCTAGGTTTTGGGTACTAGCGAATAAGCGTTATAATTGACGCATGATAATTATTACTGGCGGCGCAGGCATGATAGGCTCCATCATCGCCTGGCACATCAACACAAAACTCAATCGTGATGACTTAGTGGTTGTCGACCATGTCACGCATGAAGCGCAGTGGCAAAACTTGGTACATCGGCAGTATGTTGAGTATTTAGATAAAGACCAATTATTTGATTATTTGGATGAGCATGAAGAAATTGATGCAGTGATTCACATGGGCGCTATTAGCGCCACCACCGAGAGGGACTTTAATAAATTAGTTGAAGCAAATATTCATTACAGCCAAGATTTATGGGGCTGGTGTACTGAGCAACAAGTACCGTTTTTTTATGCCAGCTCAGCTGCAACATACGGCAATGGTGACGCAGGTTATGACGATGAATCGTTAGAAAACTTACGCCCACTTAATGGCTATGGTTATTCAAAACACTTTTTCGACCAATGGGTGTTAAAACAATCGCCAGAAAACTCGCCACCTGCGTGGGCTGGTTTCAAATTTTTTAATGTGTACGGCCCCAACGAATATCACAAACAACGTATGGCCAGCGTGGCTTTTCACACCTTTAATCAGTTTTCTGAAACTGGCACTATGAAGTTATTTAAAGGCACAAAACAAGGCATAAAAGATGGTCAGCAGCTGCGCGATTTTGTTTATGTGAAAGATTGTGCCAATATTGTTGCGTATTTTTTAAACGCGGCTTTAAGCAACAAACCTGCACAAAACGGTATTTTCAATGTTGGCACGGGTAAAGCACGCACATTTAAAGATTTAGCCACCAATGTGATTGAAAGCATGGCTAAACTACCCCATATTACCTATATTGATATGCCAGGCGATTTGCAAGGAAAATACCAATATTTTACCGAGGCCAATATGGCCAAACTGCGCGCTGCTGGCTATAGTACGCCAATGACCTCACTAGAAGATGGCATAAAAGATTATGTGCAAAATTATTTAATGCAAGACGATCAGTATTGTTGAGGCAAGCTAATATGACCAATTATATCCAATATTTAGAAGGCGAACATGCCGCCCACATGGCGATGTTTATTGCGCTGGCGCCCATATTTCCTGCGATTTCAGATGTTGGCATTGCCATGCAAAATTGCGTTAAAAGTGGTGGCAAAATCTTGCTGATGGGCAACGGTGGCAGCGCTGCCGATGCACAACATATTGCCGCAGAAATTGTTGGTCGCTTTAAAAAAGAGCGCAAAGGCATGCCTGCCATCGCACTTACAACCGACACATCCATACTAACCTCTGTTGGCAACGATTATGGCTACGATTACATTTTTGCGCGCCAAATTGAGGCGTTGTGCCGCCCAGAAGATTTGGTTATTGGCATTACCACATCCGGCAACAGCGCCAACGTGGTTTCGGCCATGCAAGCTGCAAAAGAAATCGGCGCAGTAACGGTAGGTTTAACTGGCGGCACAGGCGGCAAATTAACCGCCATATGTGGCTACAATTTAATTATGCCAAGCAGCGTCACAGCGCGCATTCAAGAAGCGCATATTTTTGTTGGGCATTCGCTTTGCGAAATTCTCGAGTCTTAGCTTAACTATTTTCATTTACGCTACATTCATGCAAACTTTAATCGAAATAGTTAAACAATTTGGTCACAATAAAACGCACGCCTTAGTTATTGGCGATGTGATGCTAGACCGCTATTTAATGGGCTCTGTGGGCCGTATTTCGCCCGAGGCACCAGTGCCAGTCGTGTTAATTAAAAGTGAAGAATCGCGCGCAGGCGGTGCTGCTAATGTGGCTGCAAACTTGGCGCTATTAGGCATTGATACGCATTTAATTGGCTGCATTGGGGCAGATGCTGAAGCGAAAACATTAACCATACTCATTAAAAAAACTGGTGCTATCGCTAATTTAGTTACCAGCAAAAACCGCCCTACCATTGCCAAAACGCGTATTTTAGGCGGGCACCAGCAAATGTTAAGGTTAGATCAAGAAGATAGCGCCAGTTACTCTGCCGACGAAAACACCAGCTTGTTACAAGTAATTAAGGTAGCGCTAGGCAAAAAACCCAGTGTGGTGATTTTATCTGACTATGCCAAAGGCTTACTATCTGAGGCTGTTTGCCAAGATATTATCAAGCAATGTAGCGCGCAAAAAATCCCTGTTTTGGTTGACCCTAAAGGCAGCGATTACAGCAAATATTTAGGCGCCACTGCACTCACCCCCAATAAAAAAGAAACCGCCGAAGCTTGCCACACCACAACAAACGATACCGATTTAATTAGCAAAGCTACCGCTTTGAAAACCAAGCTAGGCTTGCAGTTTATGGCGGTTACCCGTGGCGAAGAAGGCATTAGTCTGATTGAAGGCGATACAATTAAAAACCATGCGTATCATTTGCCAGCCACAGCCCAAAAAGTGTTTGATGTATCTGGCGCCGGCGACACGGTGATTGCCACGCTGGCAGCGGGTTTAATGCATGATTTAACGCCACAACAAAGTTTAGAGTTAGCCAACATTGCGGCAGGCGTGGTGGTGGGCAAAGTAGGCACAGTGCCAATTACGCAAGCCGATTTGCTAGAAGCGCTAACAGCCAAACAGGGCAATGAACAGACGCATAAAATTTGCAATTTGGCTGAATTAAATTTAAAAGTGAATGCTTGGAGACTAGCTAAACAAAAAATTGTATTCACCAATGGCTGTTTTGATTTGCTGCACGCAGGGCATGTAACCTATCTAGAGGTAGCAAAAAAGCGTGGTGATAAACTCATTTTAGGCTTAAATACAGACCGCTCTGTAAACGCCATTAAAGGCCCTAGCAGGCCAGTGGTGCATGAGAACGACCGCGCGCGCGTGCTGGCCGCATTGATGAGTGTGGACGCGGTGATTTTGTTTGATGAAGATACGCCGCTTAAATTGATTAAAGCGTTGAAACCCGACGTCATCGCCAAAGGCAGCGACTACAAGGCTGACCAAGTGGTTGGCGGCAAAGAGGTGCAAAGCTGGGGCGGCGAAATCGCGCTGATTGATTTGGTTGAAGGCCGCAGCACCAGCAAAATCATTGAAAAAATGAACGGCTAATTTTTAGCCAATGGTCACACAATCAACTGTCATGCTTAACTTGATTCAGCATCTCACCCTACAACTAGATTGCGGAACAAGTTCGCAATGACAACGCAAAAAATTCTCATTGTTGGCCCTGCTTGGGTGGGTGATATGGTGCTGGCGCAAAGCTTGTTTAAAACGCTAAAAATCAACAATCCCAATTGCATTATCGATGTTGCAGCACCCGCATGGACATTGCCGCTACTAGACCGCATGCCTGAAGTATCAACCAAAATTGCGCTGCCGTTTAAGCACGGCGAGTTGGCTTTTTGGCAGCGCATTAAATTTGGTAAAAACTTAAAAAATGCTGGTTATACGCAAAGCATTGTACTCACCAATTCATTCAAATCTGCGTTGTTGCCATGGGCAGCAGGCATTAAAAAACGCACGGGGTTTTTGGGCGAAATGCGCGTTGGCTTGCTAAATGATATTCGCGAGTTGGATAAAACAAAGCTCAAAAAAACCGTAGAGCGTTTTGTGGCTTTGGGCTTAAATAGAGATGAAAAGTTACCACAAATACTTCCAAACCCTCATTTAAATGCATCGCCAGAAGCCGCATGGATATTGGCTTGCAGGCTAGGTGTTAAACAAGATAAAAACAAGATTTTAGGGCATAAGATTTTAGGGCTTTGTCCAGGTGCAGAATACGGCGAGGCCAAACGCTGGCCAGCAGAATATTATGCCGAGGTCGCCAATGACGCACTTAAAAGTAGCTGGCAAGTGCTGCTATTTGGCTCAGATAAAGACATGCCAGTAACCAGCCAAATAAACACGCTAACGCAAAATAAGTGCATTGATTTAGGTGGCAAAACAAACTTAAGCGAAGCGATAGATGTAATGTCGATTTGTAGCACGGTGATAAGTAACGATTCTGGCCTAATGCATGTTGCCGCAGCCTTAAGTAAACAAACTGAGCATAAAAAACTCATCGCCATTTTTGGTTCTAGCGACCCCTATCATACGCCGCCAATGCATCCAGATGCAGTGATAGAATATTTAGGCTTAAGTTGTAGCCCGTGCTTTAAGCGCGAATGCCCGCTTACTGGCGACGCGCACTTGGCTTGCCTTAAAAATATTAAGCCAGCAAACATTATTATTTAGCCAATATGCATTTAGCCATGTTAAAAAAAATAAGTCACACACAGCTCATTTGGCTATTAACGCTTATTGCCAGCCTAATCGCTTGGCGCGTGCTGGCGGTCGAGCGTGGCAACATCAATGACGACGTTACGCTGTATTTTGAAGCCGCTAGATTATTTACCATAGGCCAATGGCAGAAGGGTTTTGCGCTGTTCCCGTGGCCCTTTTATTCATTGTTAATCGCTGGCGTAAATCAAGTCACGTCTTTGCATTTAACGACTTGTGCGCAGTTGTTATCGATTATTTTTTACGCAATCACCTGTTTTAGTTTATCTAAAATTGTTCAGTTAGCGGGTGGCAATAAGCTTACTATTATTGCTGTGAATGCGCTAGTTTGGAGCAGCCTTTACATCACAGGCGATGTGCTGGGCATGTTGCTACGCGATGTTGGCTTTTGGGCATTTTTTAGTAGCAGTATTGCCGCTTTTATATTATTTCAACAAAAGCAATTATATCGTTATGCCTTGTTTTGGCAGGGGCTTATGTTGCTGGCTATGTTGTTTCGTATTGAGGCAATTGGTTTTGTGGTGTTGCTACCTTTAATTATTTTTTGGCAAAAAAATACCTCTTTAAATTTAAATATAAGCCATTATTTACAAGCCAATTCATTGTTACTGGTGGGCGCATTAGGCATTTTTATTGCATTTACCACAGGCTTATTAGCTAACTTCAGTTCTTTAGGTAGGCTAAATGAGGTTAATGACTTGGCTTTTAATGGCTCGCAAACTTTTTTGGCAGCCTTTCAGGCTAAATCAAATATCATGGCCAACCAGGTATTAGGGCGTTATTTAGAAGATTATGCAAGTTTTAGTTTAATCATCAGCTTGTTAGGTATTGTCGCCTACAAAACCCTTTTAGCAGCAGGTTTGGTGCCGCTTATACTCATCACCACGCGCGGCAAACAAGCGTTTGCATTGCCCAATCAGGCTGTCGCTAAATTACTTATTTGGGTGGCGGCCATTGCATTTTTAAATGCGCTTATTATTACATTTAGAAGCTATGTGCTTTCTAGCAGATACGTAATTGCGTTTGGCTTTTTGGTGATTATTTTTGCGGCATTTGCTTTTGCTAACTTGTATGCCGATTATAAAAATAAACAGCTAAAATATAAGTCTTATACTGCTATTTTATTGGCTGCTAGCCTATTTATAATTACGGCTAGCATTAAAAATATCACCCCCAAACCGCAAAGTGATTTTTACGAGCAAGATGCCATTGCATGGGTAAAAAGCCAAGCAAAACCGAATGCCAAAATTTATTATGATAGCTCGCGTTTGCGTTATTATGCAGAAGCGCCGTGGGCTGGCCGAGAAGATGTAGAGAAATTTGATCAATTAATGATAACGTTAAAGAATGAATCAGTGCGTTACGACTATTTATTAATGCGCACTAAACCCGATAATATTGATAAATATAATCAAATAAAACAATTAGTTAATTATCAAGTCGTTAAAAGCTTTAGCAACAAAAGCGGCAACCAAATTATTATTTTGCAGCATGTGCCGCAATAATTTTTTAACTTATCCATCATGCTGATATGACAACTTTAAATGCACAACTTTCTGTGTTGCAATCTGCAAATAATACGCATTTGCAGGCATTGCCTTTTCCTTATTTGGTGATAGCAGATGCTTTGCCAGCCGAAGTTGCGCATGCCTTAACGCAACAATTTCCAGTGGATTTATTTGCCCTGCAAAAGCAAAGCTTGGCTGATGCCAATAATAAACGGCTAGACATTAATGTGGATATAGCCAGAACGCTGCCTGCAATGCCCGCCATTTGGCAGGATTTTTTAGAATATCATTCGTCACCCGCGTTTATGCATGAAATGCTAGCCATTTTCGGCAGCCAAATTATGCAGATGTTTCCAAAGCATTATCCAAACACAGAATCACTAGCCAAACTACGTGGCGGCATACGCGATATTAATAATTTTGATGCGCACGATTTATTACTCAGCACCGCTGCCAGCATTAATACGCCTGTCACCGCGCCCAACGCAGTGCGCGCAGTGCATACCGATCACGGCGATAAATTATTATCTGGCTTATTTTATTTAAGGCGGCCAGAAGACGATTCAACTGGCGGCAACTTGCAATTGTTTAAATGGAAAGATGGTTATAGCCAACTACAAAAACGCTTTTTTTATCAAGAAGGCGTGCCGTTAAAGCATGTGGAGTTAGTGAAAGAAATCCCCTATAGCAACAATGTATTTGTGTTGTTTGTAAACTCGCTTGATGCTTTGCACGCGGTTACACCGCGCGATGTAACCAAATATGACCGTACTTTTGTAAACTTTGTGGTAGAGGCGCCGCATAAATTATTTAAAAAAGAGCTGCCAATTGTTAAAAAAGTACGCAAAAGCTTAGCTAAAAAGCGTGAAGTGACTCACGCGTATTGACGCAAACTGGCAATTAATGCGTGCTGTGCGTTAAAATCGCGCGCACCAAATACATAATTAAAATACGCTTGGCGAGCTTCAAAAAATGTATTGCTGCCAGCTAACGCTGCATCTATCACCTTGTTTATATTGTCTTTTTCTATACTTAATGCTAAGCCACAACCATAAATTTGCATCACTTTTTTAATATGTGTGGCTGCAATATTTTTGTTAATTAGCACTTGTTGCGCATGTCCTTGAGAATACTTAGGTGTTTCTACAAATACTTGCGGCAAATCATAGTATAGCGATTCTTCTGCAGGCGAGGTAGCATCTGATACCACCACATCGCCATGTGCAAATAAGTAGGCCAATTTTTGTGCAGTTAAATCCAAATAAGCGTTGCCTCTTTTTTTTATCAGCTGCTGTAGTTTAAAGAAGCCTAAAGTATCTTTTAAGCGCGCTGTTACCGCATGGCTGGGGTGTGGACGCAAAATTAAGTTAAATTCGTTAGATAATTCACGCACTAACTTTTCGGCCAAAAAATCCCACGAGCCAATTGGCCTACCCGCAGGCAAATATAATACGGTTTTTTTTGCAGGGTCTAGCCCCAAGCTGGTTAAAAATTTTGTTCTAGCTGCGGCATTTTTTTGCGGGTTTTCTAAAAATGGTAAATAGCCTGTGTAAGTGGCCTTATGCGCCAAACCCGCTTGCGTAACCACCTCCATCATGCGCCAGCCTATTACGCATAACTGGTCAAAATGTGCCATGGCATGCGCTTCTTCTACCGAAAAAGGTGCGTAAGTACCATGAAATACCATGATTTTTTTTGCTGGCAGTGTTTTTAATAAAGCATTATTGGGCGAGCCTGTGACAATTAAGCTGGATTGTTTAAGTACTTGCAAACCTGCGGAATATTGCGGCAAAAGTCGGCTTAATTTAGCGGTTTGGCTATGTGGATAGTTTCGGCGAATGGCTGCCAGTGTGCTGCGGCGCGTGCTAACAAAGCTGCCGCCCAAAGCCTGCTGCAACTGACTTAAAGCAGGTACTGCTTGATACATTTTTGTAAAATAACTAATCATTCATTTGATTTAACACTGCTTGCGTATTGCTTACAAACTGATGATAAACTTCAAGCAATTTATCGCCAAAAATATTGTCTGGTTCTAACAAATTACCTTCTGCCCACTCGTTCCACGATTTAATAATGACGATAGCGTGCTCTGCTTGGTGTTGTGTTAATAACTGCTGTACTTGCTGTAAATGTGCATTAAAACTCGCCACATTAAAGCCTGTATAAACCGTGCCGCGGCGTTTGTGGCGTGGCGTTGTATCCCAGCCCGTAAACACGGTTGGAACGCGCTTGCTATCAAATGGCTGTTTATTTTGATAATTCACCATAGCCGCGTAGTTGTAATAAAAAGGCCCTAAATTTTTGGCCTTTAATTTGCGTGTGAGCTTTTCTTTAGCATAAGAAAATAAATTGTTATAAGCGCGCCCCTGAAACACATCGGCCGATCGCGTATAACGATCGAACAAGTGCGCATATGGCGCTGTGTTATCGGTATTTTCTGCAATTAAATATAGGCCACGCAAGCCTTCTTTCATCGCCAAATCTCTAAACACTGACACAAAAATAGCTAAATCAGGGATTTCTTTGGGGTTAAATATGGCAAATATCGGTTTATTATCAACGTGAATATAGTGCTTAGATTTAAAATGTGGCAGCAGCCGATAAAAATAGGCTTGATAATCTGCTGCGCCTAAATATTGTTGCTGTATCAGCAAAATATCTTCACGTTTGTTATACCAAGTATGGTTGGCCCAACATAAGCAATAATCAAACTTAAGCTGTTGATTTAGCGCCATTTGCATCGGTTGTTCTAGCAAGGCTTTGCCTGCACCAAACCAGTAATCAAACACCATAAAACCATTAATACCGTGTTGTTGCGCGATGGCGTTTTGCCATTGCATCACATCGGCGTTTAATAAATTGTACTCACCAAACGGCTCAATTGGCTTGCGTATTTGTTGTTGTGGACTGTATTGTTTGGCCTCGCGCAAGTGCTGCCATTCAGTAAATCCTTTGCCCCACCATTGGTTGTTTTCGGCAATTTCGTGAAACTGCGGCAGGTAGTAAGCCAAGCTCAATAAAGGCTTTCTCATTTTATTTATTTGTATCTTTTGTGATTAAAAATTGGCTAGTATTTTTAATGCTTTGCAAGATATTGGCTTGATTGTTTGCTAATACATTAGTGCCTGCTGGCAAAGGTTTATCTTGCGCGTCGGTTGGCTGCCAATGGTCAAAGCCTTTGCTTAAGTAGGCTATGCGGTATTTCATATCATCTGTCAGCACACTAATACTGTGCCAATCGCTGACTACAATAAATTTTCGTACTGAATTTTCTAGCAAATTAGCACCTAAGCCATAGCTGTTAACATCTTTTGGTGCCCCTAATAATGGTAGCAAAGTTGCGCTTACATCTAAATGGCTGGTTAAGCGATTAATCTCTTTGTGTGATATGCCTGGCACCCACATCACAAAAGGCGTATGGGTTTGCTCTTCTACAAAGCTAGAATTATGCCCCCAAAAACCTTTCTCCATAAATTCTTCGCCGTGGTCACCCGTGATAATAATAATGGTGTTTTCCAACATGCCTTGCTGTTCTAGGCTAGCCACCACGCGCCCCATTTGCACATCCACCCAGTGCGCAGCATTGGTATAGCGATTTTTAAGCTCGCCAATTTGTGGCTTTAGCGATTCGCGACTCATACCCCAATAATTCACATCTTTTAAGTATGGTGTGGCGATGATACTGCTTTCTGGAAACTCGTAGCGCGCATGGGTAGATTCGAAAAAGAAAAAACTCATAAAAGGTTTTGTTTTATCGCGCTTAGCAATCGCATCTATCAGTTGCGTCGCGTTTAGCTCATCGCGCTGCCAAGGTTTAAGGCTGTCGCTGGCCTCGTGCAATTGGCTTAATGGCACTTTTGCAAATAAGGTTTTGTTAAATTCTGGGTAAGAAAACTTTGCGCTGGTGCGAATATCCAGCTGATAATTTAAGGCTTGCAACCTATCCATTAACAGTGGTGATTGCTGCGCATGTAAAAAGCTGCTCCAGTATGATCCATACAAGCCGTAAAACATGCCAAACAGGCCTTCTCGCGTACCATTACCGCTAGAATAATGCTGTTTAAACCACAAGCCTTTTTGCGCTAGTGCGTAACTGTTGGGCATGATTTCTGGGGTTAACCTATCCCAGCGCAACGATTCAGCCGTTAAAATAATAATATTAGGCGGCGTTTTGACATTGCTAAACTGCACTGGTGCCAGCGGGTATTGCAAACGACCATTGTTAACGGCTATTTTGTTGTGTGAACTGCGCTCTGCTTTATAGCCCAATTTCTCAGCAAAGCTTCTAAACGTAACTTTTTTATAAAATGGGTAGCTGTAAGCAGAATCTAATATAGCGGCGTTATTTTGCACGTCGGCAATGCCATACAGCACGCGTTCGCCCAACATCATGGGGATTAACAAAGCCGCCATGTAGCGCCATTTAAGTATGCCTGCCGTGCGGGCTAATTTTGTGCTGGCAAACCATGCCAGTGCTTGCAGCGCAATGGTCATGGCCACAGAAACTGCCACTGCAATATAGGTATTGCTGTCGCCACCCAGCGAATCCATGCCGCCCTTAGTAGTGACTAAATTCCATACAAAACCGTTAAAATGGAAGTTGTATAGGTCGTAAATCATTAAATCGGCTTGTACTAATAACAACACAATACTACTGAGCACAACAGCGCTTATCATGCACAATTTATGGCGATTAAAGCGCGCTAACAAAAAAACAATGATTAAACTAATAAACACATAAACTGCGCTATAACTAACCCAAGTTAAAGCATTAAATAGCCTGCCACCCGCCCCCATGCTTATGCCATGCTGTAAAAAGCCCCAAGTGGTGTATAACATGTGCGCGATGGTAAACAGTGTAAAAAACCACAGCGTTTTTTTTAGGTTTGCTTGCATTGATTAATTTGCCTCATCTAGTAATTGCTGCAAATTGGCTCTTGCAATAATATTATTTTGCGCACAATAGACTTGCCAATCTTTCACTTCGGTCCAATCGCTCAAAAATACAAAATCTAGCCCCGCCTTGCTGGCAGCTTGGTGGTCGTATTTGCTGTCTCCCACAAACAATGCAGGCAGTTGAATATTGCCGTTGTCAATTTCGCGCGCCAACACATCATCTTTTTGGTCTGGCCCACCAAAAATGCCCGCCTCAAATAACGCTGCTAAGTTGTTATTTTCTATCGTTCGGCGCGGAAACACTCGTCTTAACTCTGCTTGATCACCGCCCGACAATAACATCCATTTTGAAAAGTGCGTTGCTCTTTTTACACGCATTAAAGCTGGTGCAATTTCACATTGCATTAATGTTTCATCTAAAATATCTTCAAACGCATGCAAATATTGCTGTATTAGTTCTGACGTCACTGGCTGATTTACAATATTTTTTAGGTAATATTCAATTTTTCCATTACGTGGAAAACTACCTTTGGTCACATGATGCTGCACAAATGCTTGCGCATGCTCATCTGTGCCACCCATGCGTTTAGCCACGCCAAAATAGGCATTCACTTTAGTTTTGTTGCTGTTTAGCACCACGCCATCGCAATCAAACACAATAGTTTTGTATTTTTTTAAATCAATTTTCAACAATTTCTACTCAATATAAAGCACGAGAAAAAATGCCTGCCCTACGAGCCAATATCTATGAGGCTTGCAGGGCAGTGTAATAATGTTGCATAAAAAAGGGCTGCCTATAAATAATTATATTTGCAGCCCTAATTATACTTAAATTAGCTTACTGTTTAGTTTGCCGCAACGATGGCACTGGCCTCTTTAGCAAGCTTGGTAATATGCGCCCAATCTTTGCGTGCTACCGCATCGGCTGGTGTCAGCCATGTGCCGCCGCACACCACCACATTTGGTAAGGCTAAAAACTGTGGTGCGCTTTCAACCGTTACGCCGCCTGTTGGGCAAAATTTTACATCGCCAAATGGCCCAGCAAAACCTTTAAGTAAATTAATGCCGCCCACTGCCACGGCGGGGAACAGTTTTAAGAAAAAATAATCATCGGCGTTTGCAGTCATAATCTCGCTGCCAGTAGAAACGCCTGGCAACAATGGCAAGCCAATTTTGCGTGAAAATTGGCCAAGCTCTGAAGTGTAACCTGGGCTGACGGCAAACTTGCAACCTGCATCTAGTGACGCTTGCGCGTCTTTTAAGTTACGCACTGTGCCGCTGCCTAAAATAGCATCTGGCACGTGTTTGGCAATTTGCTCCATGGCTTGTAGCGCACAACTTGAGCGCAATGTCACTTCTAACACGCGAATGCCGCCCGCAAGAAGCGCTTCGGCCATTGGCACGGCATCTTCTACTTTGTTGATGACGATTACTGGGATTACTGGGCCAAATGTTGCTAAATCTAAAGTATTCATATTGCTTCTTTATTGATTAAAATTGATATTTTACTGGATTCTTCGCTTCGCTCAGAATGACGGTCTAAGAAAATTAAAAGTTCTAAGCAAGACTAGGCGCGAGCAAAAAATCTAGCGCAGGATTATCTAGGTAAACTTTGATAATCGGCTGAGAGCAAGGCACTTGAGCGCAGACAGTACGTTTTTGTACGGCAAGCGAAAGTAACGCAGTTATCAGTCGATTTGCAAAGTTTAAAGCCAAGTGATTGCGCCTTCTTCGGCGGAAAGAACATTGCGCCTCATGCCGCCAAACAACTCACGCCCTAAGCCATGCGAATTATTCTGGCGCTTAGCATCTGAAAGCTGTTCTACTTCGCGCTCTGCCCATTCATCTTCATCCACCAGTACATTTACCATACCCACCGTGGCGTTTAAACGAATAATATCGCCCGTGCGCACCTTGGCCAGTGGCCCGCCAGCACTGGCCTCTGGCGTTAAATGAATGGCTGCTGGTATTTTGCCTGATGCACCGCTCATGCGGCCATCGGTAACAATCGCCACCATAAAACCTTTATTTTGTAGCACCGCTAACGGCGGCGTTAGTTTATGCAGCTCTGGCATACCGTTGGCTTTTGGCCCTTGAAAACGCACCACGGCAATAAAATCACGCTCTAGCTCGCCACGGTCAAACGCTTCTAGCAGCTCTTCTTGCGCATCAAACACAATCGCAGGCGCTTCAATAATATGTCTATCTTCTGGCACGGCAGATATTTTAATCACACTGCGGCCTAAATTGCCTTTTAACAAGCGTAAACCGCCAGATTCGTTAAACGGAAACGCTGCGGTACGCACGATGGTTTCATCTGTGCTTTCTTTTGGCAAATCTTTCCAAACTAATGCATCATTTTCTTTGACGGGTAATTTGCCATAATCGCGCAAGCCGCCATAAGCTACTGTAAACACATCAGGGTTCATATAACCGGCATCAATCAGCTCGCGTATCACAAACGCAGGGCCGCCCGCGGCTTGAAATTCGTTCACGTCTGCTTTGCCGTTTGGGTAAACGCTAGCCAGCAACGGCGTGGTTTTGGCAAGATGATAAAAATCTGTCCAATCAATCATAATGCCTGCAGCACGTGCCACCGCTACCCAATGGATTAAATGGTTGGTAGAGCCACCAGTAGCCAGCAGCGCCACCATCGCGTTCACTATCACGTGTTCATCTACCAACTTGCCTATGGGCGTAAATTGTTCTGGCTTGGTATTAGCCAGCACCATTTTTACTGCTTCACGTGTCAATAGCTCGCGCAATCCATCATGCGGATGCACAAACGCAGCACCCGGCACATGCAAGCCCATTGCCTCTAGTAACATTTGGTTGCTATTGGCCGTGCCATAAAAGGTGCAAGTGCCTGCACCGTGATATGCGGCGTTTTCGGATGCCAATAATTCTGGCCGGCCAACTAAACCCTGCGCATATTTCTCGCGCACTTTACTTTTTGCTGTGTTATCTAAACCAGTAGACATAGGCCCAGCTGGCACAAACACACAAGGTAAATGGCCAAAATGCAGCGCGCCTATTAAAAGTCCAGGCACAATTTTATCGCACACGCCAAGCAATAACGCGGCATCGAACACATCATGCGAAAGCGCAATGGCGGTACCCATGGCAATATTATCACGACTGAATAGTGACATTTCCATGCCTGGCTCGCCTTGTGTAATGCCATCACACATGGCGGGCACGCCGCCTGCCACTTGCACAGTGGCGCCATGTTTACGTGCTTCATCGCGCAAAATATCGGGGTAATTGGCATACGGTTGATGCGCAGAAAGCATCTCGTTATAAGCAGTTACAATGCCAATATTGGTAGCTTTTTCGGCAAAAATACGCAATTTATCGTTAGCAGGCATAGCGGCAAAAGCATGCGCTACGTTGGCGCAACCTAAGCGATCGGCGCCTTTTTTGCGATTCAACATCGCATCTACACGATGCAAATAAGCACTGCGCGTGGGGCGACTTTTTTCAATTATGCGTTCGGTAACTTCTACGTGTGATTGTTTCATAAGGGTATTTTATAACCTGCTGCTAAATTTAAAGACATAGTCCGATTATCGCTAAATACGCAGGCTACGTCAATTTAAACAGGCTTATATTAGGTTGCGATTATCTAACAAAGCATGCCTGCAAGCCGCATAGATACTAGCTTGCAGGGCATGTGTTTTGATTATATTGATACTTTATTTTTTGGTTACTAGAATATCTTCCAGCATTAAATACTCTAAATCGCAGCCATAGAACATATTCAGCGCATCGGTGGGGCTGCAAATCATTGGTTCGCCACGGCGATTAAGTGATGTATTTAACACCACCGCATTGCCACGCAGCTTTTCTAAGTGTTCAATCAGTTCATAATATCTTGGGTTCGTTTCACGCGTTACCACTTGTGCACGCGCAGTGCCGTCCTCATGCACCACTTCTGGGATGCGCGCATTCCACGCGGGGTTCACGTCAAAGGTAAACGTCATATACGGCGCTGGGTGATTGGTTTGCAAAATATCGTCCGCCACCGTATCGAGCATGCTCGGGCAGAACGGCCGCCAACGTTCACGATATTTAATTTGCGCGTTAATGCGATCGGCCACGCCTGGGTAACTGGGATCGCCCAAAATACTGCGGCAACCGAGTGACCTTGGGCCAAATTCCATGCGGCCTTGAAACCATGCCAGCGGATTACCAGCCGCCAATAATTCAGCAGCTTTTTGTGGAAAATTATCAACTTTGGTAAATTTAGGTTTTGCTGGGTGCGCCTCACACGCCGCGACACATTCTGCACTAGTAAAAGCTGGGCCTAAGTAGGCATGCTCCATTTTGTGGATGGTTTCGCCCGCCAAATGTGCGGCGTAAGTGGCTGCACCCAAGCTAGTGCCGTTATCGCCCGATGCTGGCTGCACAAACAACTCTTTCACATTCGGCATGTTGATAATGCGTTGATTTAACTTAACATTCAGCGCAACACCGCCCGCCATGGCGATTTTTCCCGTCTCTTTGATGATGTCACCTAGATAATAATCAATCATCTCCAGCGCGATTTTTTCAAGTAAAGCCTGCACGCTTGCCGCGTAATGAATATACGGATCGTCAATCTCGTCGCCGCTGCGTTTTGGCCCCAACCAATCAATGAGTTTTTGCGTAAAGTAGAAACCTTTACCATTCTCTTTATAGCGGCGCAAACCCACCACATTCACATAATCAGTATTGACAATCAGTTCGCCATTTTCAAACTTGGCCAAGCGGCTAAAATCGTATTTGCTGGCATCGCCAAACGGCGCCATGCCCATCACTTTAAATTCGCCATCCAGCATATCAAAACCCAAAAATTCAGTAATGGCGCCATACAAACCGCCGAGTGAATCGGGGTCATAAAACTCTTTAATTTTGTGGATTTTGCCGTTTTCGCCGTAGCCAAAAAAAGTGGTGGCGTATTCGCCTTTGCCATCAATGCCAACAATGGCGGTTTTTTCTATAAATCCACTTAAATGATACGCGCTGGAAGCGTGCGCCAAATGGTGTTCTACAGGTACGAATTTAGCCTTAGTTAAGCCTAATTCAGCCATTAATTTCAATGATTTATCGCGATTACGGCGAAATCGTCTGTTGCCGTTAAAAATTGCATCTAGCGCGCGATCTGGCGCATACCAATAACGTTTGGCGTAATGCCAGCGCGCGTTACTAGAAAGTGGAATCTCCGCATACGGAAACGCCACAATATCCACATCTTCTGGTTTAATACCCGCTTGTTTTAAGCAGAATTTTGCGGCTTCATACGGAAATTTATTTTTCGCATGTTTATCGCGAATAAAACGCTCTTCCTCCGCCGCTGCAATAATGTGGCCATCGACTAAAATGGCGGCCGATGCGTCGTGGCCAAGTGCGCCTGATAAACCTAATACAATCATTAATTATTAATCTCTTTAAACATATCTTTATTTTGGCCGATGCCCGCCTTAACCAAAATAGAAATATCGGGATAAACCACTTTAAAAGTTTTCACAAACGCATTATACAGGGCTGGCTCATTCTGCCAATTTTGCATAAAACGTTGTAAGTCTTTGATGTGTGTATTTATCTTAATCTTACGATGTTGCTGCAAGCTATCTAAATCAATCAGGACCGGCTTAGTGCCTTGCATTTTAATATTAGTCGCTTTCATATCACCATGCGAAATTTGCAACAAATAAAGCTTGTAAAATAAAGTGACAATATTTTTTACGGCTTCCGCACGCGCTATTTTATCTTGCGTTTGTGCAAAATATTCAGCGACATCAAATGCATCTATGTATTGTGCTAAAAAGTATGCTTTGCCACGTAAATACCTAAACTGACGAGTTTCAATCAGCGCAATTGGCTGCGCAGTAGCAATACCCAAAACATTCAACCTGTGTGCGTTTGCCCAAGAAACTGCAGCGCGCGTTTGCCTAAAAGCGCGGCCAACGCCATGCCAAAAACTCTTGATGTTGTAGCGCTTAATAACGATTTTTTTGCCGTTAATGTCGGTTAAAGCAACCGTACAAGTATTGCCATTTTTTAGCAGATTTTGTGGCTGCATCAAAGCATCTAATGCAGATATATTTTTAGGCAACATCAAATTGGCATGGCTGGAAGCCGCATAGAATAAGCCTTCCAGAGCATCGATATTGACATCGGTGCATTGCCTAAACACTTTTTTATCGGCATAAGCACTCGCCACTTTTAGCCGATGCTGGTTAGCTTTTAAAATAATGTCTGCCAAATCATTATTTTTTTTATTGTCTTTTTTTACAGCGTCTTTTTCTACAACCCTACCACGTGTTCTAAAATAAGTTTCTAGCAAAGTTTCTACCCATTTTTGTGTTTCTAACACATCAAATTTAGATAGCAACACGCACAAATTTTGTGTGGCTATTTCATTACTTAAATCAGCAAATTGGCGTATGCCATCGCCATCTAGCGTATAAATTAATTTATCCGTCACTAAAAAATTCTTTAGGTATAAATCGGTTTGTATCAAGCCAGCGTTGTGGTGTTTGGCAACTTCTACCACCAAATTACTCGCCAAAATCAAGCGTTGTTTTGCATCTAAATCTGGCCAAACTTGCTCGGCCGTTTGGGCAGGCGTAATCGCCTCAAAAATCAACACTTTCGCGCTATTATCCTGTGTTGTTGTTTGTGCCAAAAGGGCTGGTGTGTTGATGTTAGCATCGCTTAAAAACTTAACGCCAGCCGCATCGCGCGCTGCATATTTGGCTGCATCTGCGCCCAAAAATAATTTGGCATACACGGCTTTATTATGCCAAATTGCTTGGCACACAACGCGTTTTTGCGGGATAACGCGCACCACACGTTGGCAATCTACAATTGAATTATCGGCTAAAATTAATTGAAAATTAGCGTCACAAGCTTGGTTAAATTGGTTTAAAAAATTAGTCACAAAGTCTTTAAATTATTATGCAATTATATCAAAATAAGTTTTTGATTTTGTTGTGTAATTTTTCTAACCAATTTGCATTATCACCAAACATTTTTTTTGCGCGCTTTTCACGTTTTCTGGCCAGTTTTTTGGCATCGTTAATATTTTGTGGTGTATCGTTAGGGCGTGCTACGTAGTTAGTATGGCGCGATTCACCCGTATCATTAGCAATGGGCAGCGCCGTGTAATAATATAGCGCAATCGATTTGCGCGTAATATGTGGTGGCGTAGTCAGCGGCTCTGGATGGCCGTGAAAGCTATCTACATCAGTATTAAATATCACGCAGCGGTTAAACAAGGGCGCAATTTCTTTCGCCTTATGCGACATGGCTTTATCCCACAGCTCCAGCTTGCCGCCGTAACTGTCTTGCCAATCTTTATTCAGGTAAATCAGCACATTTACACGACGAATCAGCTGCAAACCTTCGTTTACTCTAAAATCAGCATGAATGCCTAGCAAACCGCCCGTAGAAATCTCGTGAAAACCGCCACCCGCAAAATATGGGTCTGGTAGCAGGCCTTGAATGTTGGTGATACCTTCTAAAAATCGTAGCATGCTAGCAGAGTTAAAAAATGCAAATACACCGCGCGTAAATTCATCACAATCGGTTGGCTGCACTTGGCGCTTAAATTGGCCGCCATAGCCTTTTTGGTAGATTTTATCGTGCGCTTTTGGCTCAACAGGAAAGTGCGTTAGAATTTGTTCGGCCAGATTATTGGGCAAAAAACCCTCAATCACCGCATGGCAAAATGGCTCGGCAAACGCATAATCATCCATATGCGTTTGGCCAATTGCAAATGCTGTTTCAGCATCCAATTGCAAACCTTGCTGGGCTTGAATTGGTAAAAAACCTGTCGAATTTGTAGTCATATAAAAAACTTATTGGTATTTTTCTTATTGGTATTTTTTAAGCAATTCAAGTTTACGTTTAATGCGCCTATTCATGTCGTCATAGCCCGCCACCAGCCCAACTGTTCCTGCCTCAGCATGGTCTAGATAATTAAATAGTTTCATCGGCGAAATAAGCTTTATTTTATACGCAGTTTCTAATACTTTATCTTGCAACGCATAGCCTGGAATACGATCTTGCATCATAAAAGTCAGTTTATTTTGCTTCATCCATTGCACATTCCACAGTGCAAAAAAGCTTTTAACGTATTGTTCTTTATAAGGTTTTGGATCACGCGCTTTAAAACCAAGTTGCAACATTTGAGTTCGGTAATGGTATTTGCAAAAGCGCGAAACTATGCGCCAACCGCTGCGTAAATAGCCGCGATTAAGCTGCTCCAAACAGCCCACTACTACATTTTTAGCGTCCGTTTGCATCTGTGTTAACAACAAGCTAAATACATCTGGCCGATAAATAAAGGTATCGGTATGCATTAAAAACAAATATGGGCAGTTTACTTGTTCTAAAATTAAATCTAGCGCATGGCCGTGGGCAGCAAAACCTTGCTCTTTTCCCACCGATTTTCGCTCAATTAAATGTATCCAATCTAGACTGCGCAAATAGTCTGTGCTGTCATCATTCGAGTCGTTATCCACCACCCAAATTTCGGTGTTTTTCGGTATTGCGCCAGCATCTATATGTTGTTTTAACAAAGATAAACTAATTTTGGTCAGCGCCAGCGTCTTGTAGTTGACCATTGCTATTGCAAAATCTGCGGCAATGGCATTTTTTGGCGCATTATTCATCATTTTTAGCGTAAGGCACGGCGTGCGATTAGTTTGCATAGCAGTTTATCAAAAAAATTTAAATTTTGTTTGGTTAAATAAGCATTAATAAACAATTGTTTATTGGTTTCGCTCCAGCCAATTGCGTGCCTTATAAACGCAGCCAAATCAAAATAAGTGCGCCAGTAGGCAAATGCTGAGAAGCGCGCTTTTTCTAAATCAATCAGGGCTATTTGCGGTGCTGTGTGTGCATTTTTTACAAAAATATGTTTAGGATAAAGCGCGCGATGCACCAAGCCTGTATTATGAAAGCGCTTAATTTCGGTGGCAACTGTTTGTATTAACGTGTGCATTTGCGTTTGATTTAAGCTGCTTAGATCAACGCTATCAAGTGGCACAAAGTCAGTCAAAGCTTCGGTGATTAAAATGGCTTGTTTTGTGCTTAAATTTTCTGCATAAAATACCAATTTTGGCGCGCCAATGTTATGTTGTGCTAAAAATTTTAAGTTAGCAAACTCGCGCCTAAAAGTAGGCTCGCCAGCAAACGGATGACGCCAACTTTTGCGGCCATGATTTTGCTGCTTTTTTACAAAAAATACATCACCCGCGCCGTTATTGGCTTGTAGGGCATCGTCTTGCAACATGCTGTCTTGCAACGTTACGGTTCCTACACCGCTCCAGCCACCACGACGCTCATTTGGCGGCTCAAACCAAGCAATGTCTCGCGTCCAAAGCGCATTAAAATCTGCCAATTGGTGGTGCGCAAATAATTGTTGATAGTAATTAGATTGAAACAATTTGAGAATGTTGTCTTGATAGATTAAAGTCTAAATTATATCAGCCCAAGACTTCTATAAGTGCGGCTTTTGCCTTATCACGTATAATCGGGGCTATGCTTTCTTTCATTTTAAAACCACTTACTTTTTTATCATTACCCAGCTTGCATCGTGTAGGCGGTGCTATGGGCGCAATAATCCATTTTTTTACACCAGCCAATTCAAAAGTACAGCGCGCAAACTTATTGCAAGCGGGTTTCACTAATAACAATTTAGAACAATTGATTAAGCAAAACATTGCTGAAAGTGGTAAAGGTTTGCTAGAAACTTTAGCAATTTGGCAAAAGCCAGAAGCCGAATTATTGGCTTTAGTTAAAAATGTGCACGGCTGGCCTATTGTTGAAAATGCCTTAAAAGCAGGCAAAGGGCTAATCTTTTTAACGCCACATTTGGGCTGTTTTGAAATTACTTCAATTTACTACGGCAGTAAAAACCCGATCACTGTGCTGTTTCGCCCGCCTAAACTTAAATGGCTTGCAGGCTTGATGGACGTGGGTCGCAGCCGCACTGGTGTATCGCTGGCAGAGGCCAATGCGGGTGGCGTGCGCAAATTGATGCAAGCCTTAAAACGCGGCCAAGCGGTAGGTATTTTGCCTGACCAAATACCTAAAGCGGGCGAAGGCGAATGGGCAGATTTTTTTGGCAAACCCGCTTACACCATGACGTTGGCCTGCAAATTGGCCGAAAAAACTGGCGCGACGGTCATTATGGCGTTTGGTGAGCGGCTGGCAAAAGGTGCAGGTTACGATATTCACCTAACGCACGTTGAAAGTATTGCCTCAGCCAGATTGTTAAATAAAGCAATTGAGATGCAAGTGGCTAAAAACCCTAGCCAATATTTATGGCGCTACGATAGATATAAACAACGACGTTATGCGCTGGCTAAATTAGAAAAAGCTGAAGGAAATAATACCTAAAAAATAGTAAAGCCTAGCGCACAAATGGCGTTTGTTGCGCACGCTGTTGGGTTAGTTTGGCTGAATTGTATTTATTAAAAAGTTGGCTGGCGCGCTGATTCACTTGCGCCCAAAACGCATCGCTTTGTTTTAAATAATGTTGCTTAAATATTGCTAATTCATCTGCACTAAAACC